>JAGBBQ010000120.1 GCA_017938425.1 Clostridia bacterium
TAATGTTTTTTATTCGGTTATGCCTAAATCCGTTCGCCCCAAGGTTCTGATCTCATTAAGAATTCGCAAATCGTGTAATTACAACCGTGCTTTACCGATTTATCATTGATATGCCTGAATTCTTAATGAGACAGCCCCTTTTTATTGACTTTCCACAAGTTTTATGCTATAATAGATGCAAAAAAACGGAGGTTTAAGATTATGATGCAGATCGATACATATCTTGCAAAAAACGAAAATGAAATGAATTATTTCGTGGCGCATCCCGAGCATTTCGAGGGACTGCCGCTTCTCGTATACCTTCACGGCGCAGGCGAGAGAGGAAAAAACGTTGAGCATCTCTACCGCCACGGCGTGGCACGGATGGTGAAGGAGGGGCACGCCATCCCCGCCGTGGTGCTCTGCCCGCAATGCCCCGCCTTCTTCATCTGGAACAATATGGTGAAGGAGGTCAAGGCGCTGATCGACCTGGTGGCAGAAAAATACAAGGTCAACCGCGACAAGATCCTGCTGACCGGCTCGAGCATGGGCGGCTACGGCACCTGGGAGCTCGGTATGTGCTATCCCGAGACCTTTGCCGCGATCGCACCCGTCGCAGGCGGCGGCGTTTGCTGGAGAGTCTCGAAGCTGAGGCGCACGCCCGTGCTTGCCTATCACGGCGACGCGGACACCACCGTTCCCTACTCGCAGTCCGAGATCATGATCGAGAGCATGAAAAGGGATGCCTGCCTTGAGGTTTCGCTCACCAATATGGAGGGACAGGGTCATAACGACGGCATCTATAACGCCTACTTCTCAACCGACCTCGTCAAGAAGCTGCTCACCTACGAAAAGCAGGATCACAGCCACGTATACGAGCCCTGCGAGGAAATGTTCTGAAATATCGAAAATGGTAGAAAACAAATACCGCGACGGAATAAATTGACGAAAAATATAAAAAATACGCTCACCGCAAGTATCTCTTTGCGATGAGCGTATTTTTTACAGAAGCTTCAGCGCCGTGCGAAGGCCGATCTCGAGACCGGGCGTCAGGGACGACTTATCGACCCATTCCTCGCGCGTATGCGCACCGCCGCCGAGCCAGACTGCCATCGTGATGGCAGGGATGCCGAGCGAATGCGGAATATTCGAATCCGTGGAGCCCGAGACACCCTTCGGCGCTTCGCCGCCGAGGACCTCGACCGTCGCATCCGCGCATATTGCACGCAATGCGGCAAGCGCCGCGGGATCGACATTTGCAGCACAGGGACGGTCACCGACGAGCGCGATCTCGACCGTGGCATCCTTTCTTTCCTTGGCGAAGATCTCCTCGTAGCGTTTTTTCATATAGGCAAGACAATCCAGGTTATCCGAGCGGTATTCGCAGAGCATTTTGGCCTCCTGCGCAATGGTATTGACCGAGGTACCGCCCTCGACCGTGCCGACGTTATAGGTCGTCTTGGTTCCCTCCTTTTTCGGAACCTCGATCGCATAGATCTCGCCGATCATCTCCGCGATCACCGCGATGGCATTGCGGTTACCGAAGCGACCGAAGGAATGGCCGCCCTCGGTGCGTGCCGTGACGAGATAGCGGTGCGAGCCGACCGAGACATCCACAAGACGGTCAAAGCTCGACCCGTCAAAGGAGACGAAGCGTGCGACTCTGCCCTCGTAATCCTTCATCAGCTGTCTTGTGCCCTTGAGGTTTCCGAGCCCCTCCTCGCAGGAGTTTGCAACGAAAAGAATACCGTTTTCGGTCCTTACCTTATTTTCAAAAATATATTTTGCGCAAAGCATCATAACCGCAAGGCTCGCGGTATCGTCTCCGACGCCGGGGCAAAATATCTTGCCGTCGCGCTCCTCGTAGGGCATCGGCTCGGTATCGGGAAATACCGTATCGGTATGCGCGCAAAGCACCGAAAGTGCCTTCTTTTCGTCGGTTACGCCATACGGAAGCACGACGTTTTTCGCCGCGTCGATATACGCGCCCTCGCCGCAGTTCTCATCAAACCATCTCTTACAAAACGCCGCCCTCCGCTCCTCGTGATGCGAGGGGGCGGGGATCAGGCAAAGCGCCTTCAGGAGCGCATAAAGCTCCTCCATATGCGTATCTACGTAATTTTTAATATCCGTCTGCATAGCGATCTCCTTATTTTATAAGGGTATTGTACATCATTTTGCAACCGTTGTCAAGAGAAAACGCTCAGACGACGTCAAGAAAGCACCAGGCAAGCGGCAGAGGCAGCCACGCGCGTGCGACGGCGGGCAGCCCCGAAAAGGCATCCGTCGGAAGCGGACCGAAGAGCAGCTTCGCCGCCTCAGCGCGATCCAGCGTAAGATCCGCCTCTCCCTCCTCGGCGCGCGTGCAATACGCGCCCGTGGCATCCACCGTCATCCGTAAGAGTCCGCAGCCCTCCACGAAAAGAGAAAACGAGCCCTCGGGCAGCGGCGTGCTTTTATGCTTCAGCTTCAAAAACGCATCGACCACGCGCGCAAGCTTTAAAAAGCGGAATTTTGAGGGCGTGCCGGTGATCAGTCGCTCGCAAACGCGCGAGAGCGCACGCAGCTCGGTATGCATCCAGGGCGCGATCTGCAAGGTGATCGCGCTTCGAACGCTTTTTTGCCAAGCGCAGGCGATGAAAAGAAAGTCCTCCGCCGCCTCCGCACGCAGCTCGGTGACGGTCTGCCCGCCATCCGCCGCACAAAGATAACCGATGGGCGTGCCGTCGCGCTTTACAAGATACGCCTCACCGTATTTGGAGCGCAGCACCGCGAGCGTATCGCGCTCCCCCTCGCTCTCAAAGCGCTTCACGTAGCAGGTTGCCTTCTCCGTGAGCGTACGGATATAGCGCAGGGCAAGAACGCTTTCCTCGCACAAAGGCTCGAAAGCGATCGGCGCGTACGCCACCTCGGGCACGGCGGCACGGTTCTTCTCCGTCAGCTCCGCGCTATAGACCGTACCGCAATCCTCAAAGCCGAAGCGGCCGTAGCGCTGCTTTTGCCCGCCGAGACGAAGTGCATCGTAGCCCACGCGCTCAGCCTCCTCCATAGCAAGTGAAAAGAGCCTCGAAAAGTATCCGCGCCCTGCGTATGAGGGAAGCGTTGCAACGTTGCCCGTCGTGGCAAAGCGCAGCACCGCCTCTCCCACGTGCAGCTCCAGCGGATAGATGCCGACCGCCGCGACGAGCTGCCCATCCTCGAACGCGCCGAGATGCCTGCCCATATGCGCATCGTCTCTTCCCCACATCTTGGGGTGGCCGCGCAGAAAGTCCACGGGGCGGCTGCGCACCGCGGCAAAGCTCGTATTCAGAACGTACAAAAGCGCATCGTAATCCGATGCATTCAGCCTTCTGATCTCCATTATTTCACCTCTGATGAAAATGATTATTTACATTTCTCGCCATTTTCAGACGCAATACGAAACATCTTCGTTTCCCCAAAATACGATTCAAAGGAGAATTCCTTTTCGTTTTTCGCATACACCTTTCCCTCGTAGACCTCGGTTACCGTGGCGGGATAGGGGAGCGAGATCGTTTTTTTGCCGCTGCTTGCCGCGTGGTGCGTAATATAGTTTTTGCCGACGAAGAGAACGTCCTCGCTATCACTGTATATATGTGCGCCCGCAAAGCGCGCAATGGCACGCAGGACCGAGCGGTCGATCAGCTTCGCGCCGTAAAAGATCGAGGTGAAGCCGTCGCTTTGCTTCAGGGAAACGGCGGGATAGCCCGAATTTGCAAAATAGGCAAGATGCGTAGCTTTATCATCCTCCGCATAAAAAAGCGGATATAAATAGCTGTCGTAGTTAGAATAATAATAAGGACCGAGACCGAACACGTTGCGCCTTGGGAATTCGCCGAACAGGACGCGGCGGTCAAGCCCCTCGACTGCGGGGTGCTTCTCTCCCGAGAAGCGAAAAACGGCATCGAAGCGATCGTTTTCCATCGCAATGCGCATCCCCGTCAGCGCGCTGATATTCTCCGCATCCATCCTTTTTTCCGCCGTGGGATCGGCAAAGCCCGAGGCGTAGAGAAAGAGCGCCACCGCCCCCTCGCGGGAAAGCCGCGCGCGTATCGCTTCCCTCTCCGCGCCCGTGATCACAAAGCAGTTGACGAACACGTAAAGCCTGTGCGGCGGAATGCGCGCATCGGTGAAATCGTCCAGATAATACTGTGCATAGCGCACGCCGATATAGGGCAGCTCGTAGTTTCTGAGAAGCTCCACGATCTCGCCCGTCGTTTGTATCGAGGTGACCTGCGCGGATCTCTCGCAGAACACGAACGCCACGTCGGTCTCCTTATTTCTGTCCAGCGCATACGCCTCTATGCCGATCCCTTGCTGGCGGCCGATCAGGTCGTAGATCGCAGGAAAGCGGTAGCGGCGGCCGCCGAGAAGCTGATCAAACCACCAACTGTAGTTATCACAGCAGATATTCTTGCCGAACTCGCGCTTCATCGCGTTGACGGCGTCGGTCTCGTCATAGACGTTATATTTGTGTCTGAAATACCGATTTTCCGCGTGGGTGCGCGTGTCCTCCTGGCTGATATAGACCGTGTTATGCAGCGCAAACGAATCCTCTGCCACGCGTTGCGCCGGTGCGCCGCCCGGCTGGCGGTTCTGATAGACCGAGGGGTTGAGCATAAAATCGTATTCCGGCGCACGAAGGAGCATCGATACGTAGCCGTTGCGCCCCGAGGTCAGCGTGTTATCGCACCCCTGCGAGCCGTAGCACATACCGACGATGCGATCGGGCGTTTGCGACTTTATGATGCTTGCAAAATGGATCTGGGCACGCGCGGTCGCCTTATGATGCGCTCTGTAAAAATCGTACACATGGGGGCAGCGGTTCATATCCGTAAACGAGCCGATATGCGTACCGTTGCACTGTGCCGCGGGCGTCGGCGCATTGGAGAGCATTTTCTGCTTCGGCACGGCGGCGTCGATATCCACCTCCATACCGAAATAATGCTCCTCGTAGGTGGGAATGGGCGGATCGGCGACCGTTACATCCTCGCGCCCCCACGCCTTGCGCAGTGCCGCATCCGTCCCGTAGGTCTCCGAAAGATAGAGCGAAAACTCGCGCTTAACGGCGTCGCTATAGCCCTGCACGCGCTTGTTCGGGATATCGATATACGGCAGGCCGCTATACCACTCCGAGGTTGCGCCCGCAGAGGGAAAGCAGCCGATGATGCGATCCGCATACGGAAGCGCCATCAGCCTTTCCCAAAGCGCACCCAAAGCCTCCCCCGCAGCCTCGCGCCAGAGCGAGGAGGCAAGCGAATACATCATCGGAAGATCCGCCTCATAGGATTCCGTGAACAGATGAAAGGGAGGACGCGCGCCGTCGCTGTAGGTGATGCATTCCCCGGGATGTGCCTCGATCCATTCGATCGGCGGATGCAGACCGATCCGCGGCATAATATAGGCATCGGGCACGGCAGAAAGAAGCGCACGCGCCTCGTAATCGAAAAGCTCGACGGCATCGCTCTGCAGCCAAAGCGTGTTACAATGCAGAAAATACACCTTGATCCCCGCCGCGCCGAGAGACGCAAAGTACGCGGGATCAAAACAGATCTCCTTACCGCCGTTATCCCGCGTCCGCACGGTGGCAAACGCAGGGGGATATACCTTACCGTCGATCACGACCGCAGGGCGGCCGCCGCGCATCTCAACCCTTACCATACAAAAAGCTCCTTACTTTATACTTTATTATCACAAAAAAGCGCATTTACAATTTGATATTACCAAATGGTATTGACAAAAGCAATGGAATAATTTATAATCAAGATATAAAATTTTATCATCATAGGAGACATATGGAGCTTTTGGTTTATACGAAGCTCTTCCGCGAAAGATTTCAAAAGGAAAGCTTCCAAAGCGAAAACGATATCCTTCTTTGCGTCCTGGAGGGTGCATTTGAGGTCAAATCCGATGCAAGGCGGATCTGCGTCGAGAAAAACCAGGCATTCCTTTTCCGGAAGGGAGTGGCGTACGAAAGACGCATCCTGCGCCCGATGAAGCTGGTGCTCTTCCGATACGAAAGCGATCCTCCGCTTTTTCCCTGCGAGCATCTTGTTTTTCGCGATACCGCGCGCTTTGCATCCACGCTCGCGCTCTGTGAAAAATGCGGCGGCAGAAGAGACGCGCTCCAAAAGCGATCACAGCTGCTTCTCGATCTTTCCTTGCAATATGAGATCGAGTCGGGGGAGCGTCGCGCGCATCAAAAGGACGATGCGGCAATGCATCGGGTAGCGCAAAGCATGCGGGAGCGTATCGACAAAGAAATATCGGTCGTCGCGCTTGCAAAGGAATGCGCGCTTTCGCACGTACAGCTGATCCGTCGGTTCAAGAAGGCCTTCGGCTGTACGCCCTCCGAGTATATCGCGCATCTGCGCCTTGAGCGGGCGCGGGCGTTGCTTTCCCAAACGGATATGCAGATCAAGGCCGTCGCCAAGGAATGCGGCTTTGAGAACGAATATTACTTTAGCAACTTTTTCAAGATGCGCACGGGCCTCTGCCCCACCGCATTTCGTTCCATGACAGAATAAAAAGGAGGAATTATGGAAGGTTTTGTTTACGATACAGTCATAATTGGAGGCGGTCCTGCCGGATATACGGCGGCGCTTTATTGCACGCGCGCCGGGCTTTCCACCCTGGTTTTAGAAAAATTTTCTGCCGGCGGGCAGATGACCGAAACGCAGTCGATCGAGAATTATCCCGGCTTTGACGAAAGCGTGGACGGCTTCACGCTCGGCTTCAAGATGCAGGCGGGCGCCGAAAAATACGGTGCAAGGACGGTGAACGCGGAGGTGCGCGCGGTCTTTCTTACGGAGAACCCCAAGCGGATCCTGACCGCGAAGGAGGAATACCTTGCAAAAACCGTGGTGATCGCGACGGGCGCCTCGCATAAGCATCTCGGCGTTGCGCGCGAGGAGGCGCTGATCGGAGGGGGCATCGGCTACTGCGCGGCGTGCGACGGTATGCTTTACAAGGGAAAGACCGTTGCCGTGGTCGGCGGCGGCAACTCCGCGGCGGCAGACGCTCTGTATCTTTCGCGTATCTGCAAGAAGGTCTACCTCATTCACCGCAGAGATAAGCTGCGCGCGGCGAAGGTGCATTCCGATGCGCTCGGGCGCACCGAGACGGTGGAATTCAAGTGGAATACAAGGGTCGCCGCGCTGCACGGCGAGGATACGCTCACTTCCGTGACCCTGGAGAGCACCGCGGGCGGCGCCCCCGAGACGCTGATGCTCGACGGACTCTTTATCAGCATCGGGCGCTCCCCCGTGACCGCACTTTTCGAGGGGCAGCTTGCGATGGAGAACGGCTATATCGTTGCGGGCGAGGACACGAAAACGAGCGTAGACGGCGTTTTTGCCGCCGGAGACGTGCGCACCAAGGAGGTGCGTCAGATCGTTACCGCCGCGGCGGACGGCGCCGTATGCGCGCATTATATCGAGGAATATCTCGCATCGGAATACGGTGCGTAAAGGAGAAACGCTATGTCTATGCTTTTCTGTACCCCCTCTGTTTTCGTGATCGGAGACGAATACGAGATCCTTCTGAATGCAAAGGAAAACGGCATTCTTTACCTTGAGATCGGCGGCGAGGAATACTTCGAGGAGAACGCGGGCGTGCTCGCGACCGAGCGCGCATACGCAAGGATCCGCGTACCGCAAGCGGCGCTCGACGAAGCGAAGCGCTACACCGTCGTCTACAGAAAAACCGTTGACCACAAGGCGTATTTTTCCGAGATGGGAGAGCCGATGCGAAGGACCTTTGCCTTCCAACCGATCGTAAAGAAGGACGATATACGGATCTATCATCTTTCCGACGTGCATTCCGGCTTTGAAAACGCAAAGGGATGCGCCGCGTATTTCGGGGATCAAACCGATCTTTTCATTATGAACGGCGATATCGCCGAGGTGGAAGAGCACGAGGACTTCACCCGCGTGGCGGCGTTTCTCGGCGAGGTGGCGGGCGGCAGGATCCCGATCGTTTTCGTGCGCGGCAACCACGACACGCGCGGCAAGCTCTCGCATTTTTACACCGACTACTTCCCCGCGAACGGCAAGGACACCTATTTCACCTTTACGGTGGGGCCGATCTTTGGCGTGGCACTCGACTGCGGCGAGGATAAGCCCGACGACTATATCTACGGCGCTGAATACGGCTTCAAGAGCGCGTATGCGGGCATCAACCGCTTCGCCGCCTTCCGCAGGCGCGAGCTTACCTGGCTGCGCGCGCTCGAAAAGAGCGATAAGCCCTACCGCCTCGCCATCTCCCACATCTGCCCGATGCAGACCACGGCGCGCGCGGGATGCGAATTCGATATTGAGCGCGAGGTGTATACGGAATATTCGAAGGAGCTGACACGTCTCGGCACGCAGCTGATGCTTTGCGGACATATCCACCATCCCTATCTGATACTGCCGGGGGACGGGCAGAGCCTCCTTCCCCACAGCTTTCCCATCCTCGTCTGCCCGACCTCCAAGCGGACGGATGACGGCTTCGTGCTCACCGGCGCGGCGCTGACGCTCTCCGAGGGCAAGGCGCATTTTGCATTCACGGACGAGAAGAAGGGGCATCTTCGTGAGGGCGAGCTTTCTCTTTAAAACGAAAAAAACGCCGTTCAGAATAAGAAATCAAGGCTGCTTTGCGCATTAAGCAAAAGAAAAGAGCGAAGAAACCGTTTTCACGGGATCTTCGCTCTTTTGGGTTTTACCCCTTTATCTGCATTTCATTTTTACGGCAGGGGGCGGGACTCCCACCCTTGTTTCGTGAGAACCATATGACTGTCAAAGCCGCAGTCCCTTGCGAGCGCGACCGCCTGTGCAAAGCCGCAGTCAAGATAGTCTTTGTTATGACAGTCGGAGTTGATCACGATCGGGCACCCCTCCCTGCGGATCGCACGGAGAAGCTCGGGATCGGGGTACGGCGCGCTCCTGTAGCCTCTGCCCATCGCACCCGTATTGATCTCAAAGGGTCTGCCGTATTTCGCAAGCTGCGCGATCGCCTGCTTCGCCATACGGAAGTAGCGCGGCGTGCGGCGGTAGGAGAGCTGCTCGTCATACTTGGTCACAAGATCGATATGCCCGATGATGTCCCCCTCGGGGATCTTATCAAACAGGCGCACCGTTTCTTCAAAATACGCCTCGGCAAACGCATCCATATCGCCGCCGAAATAGCGATCGAGGTTGCTTTTCATAATTTCAAGCGTGTTATCCACGGGGCAATAGACGCCGTCCTTTTGGACGTTATGCACCGAGGCGATCACGTAATCGTACTTATAGTCAAGCGCGGGCGACCATGAATCCTGCTCGATGCCGAGAAAGATATCGATCTCATTTTTGTATTTTTCCTTGAGACGCAGGATCTCGGCGCGGTAGGGCTTCTGCTGCGCAAGGTCCATCGTGAACGCCGCATCGAGAACGAAATACGCGTGCCCCGAGAAGCCGAGCGCCGAAAAGCCCTTTTCGATCGCGCTCTCTACCATCTGCTCGGGCGTATCCCTGCCGTCACAGAAGGTGGTATGGGTATGAAAGTTGGTTTTTATCATTTTCAGTCCTCGGTGGAAGCAATATAAAGCGCGGTCTCGACACCCGACGTGACGGTCAGCTCGGCGATGCTTGCTCCATCGACCGTATGCGCCACAACGTCTACTCTGTCAGCCGCAAGGGTGATCAGAAGCTTACCGCACTCGTTATAGACCGCGAAGCTCTTCTGCCCCTCGGACTCTCCCTCGACAAGGATCAAAGACGAGCCTTTTTCGGTAGAGACCTTTTTGCCGCTGTTCTTCTCCGCGAGAGAAATGACCGCCTGCTTCGTGCCGTCATACAGCAGGACCTCGCCCTCCGCCTTACGAAGCAGGACGGAGGAGCCGACGATCTCGAAATCGACAACGCCCTCCGCATCCATATCGTAAAGAAGCGCAAGATCCCAGTTGTAGATCCCGCCCTCGTGCACGAAAAGCTTGGAGGCGAGCACCGTATGGATGGAGGAGAACGCAGGGAAACGGCCGATGACCGTGCCCCATTCGTTCAGAAGGAAATACTCGTCCGCAAGATTGCGCGCCACCCAACGGTTCTTCGCAACGCCGAAGATGCCGCCGCCGTACATCGCGGGAATGATGTCGCCGACGAAGCTCGTGATGCGGCCGCGATTGGAGAAGAGCGCCGCGCGGAGTGTATGGTCGTTCATATCCAAGGTCCCGTTTACGATCGGGTAACCCATGATCAGATTATCCATGCTCGCGTTCAGACCGCGGGCACGCAGCTCGCTATCCTCCGAAAGAATGCCGTTTTCCGCAATATAGAACGTGGGCTCCTTCAGCGCGGTGCGCTCACCCGTACGTACGTTGAGAAGGTCGTGATGCAGACAGTATTTCACGCCTGCCGCGACGAAGGTGTATTCGGCGACGCTCGCATCTGCCTCGGTGACGTACTGCGTAAAGAGCGTTCCGTCCGAAAGCACGAAGCTGCGCACGTCAAGCGCCTCCGTCGGCGCGCGGTAGATCGCGGTCAGCTCTGCATTGTTATTGTATACGTACCAGCAGGTAACACCCTTCGCGTCGGTCTCGGTATGATAATAATGATCGGCGATCTTTTCATCAAACACCGGAAGTTCGGCAAAGGTGCCGAGGGTGAAGGCGGATTTCGCGTTACCGCGCGCATCAATGCGGTATACCTCGCGGTCAAAGCAAACGAGATCGAGGATCGGAGAATAAAGCGTATTCAGCGCATCCCGGCTCGTAATATCCTTCTTCTCCGCAAAAGCCTTACCGCCCTCATCATAAAGCGACACGCGATAGACGGGCTCTGCCGCGGCGGTCTGCTCGAAAAGCGCGTACCACGCACTGTCACCAAGCGCTCCGTAGAGCTTTACGGTGTAAAGCGTGTTATCTGTATCCGTAAGCGAGGCGAGCACCTCCTTACGAACGATGTGCACGATCCTTTGCACCTTTTTTCCGTCCGCGTTCACGTCCTCATACAGTGCCAGGCGACCGACGCGCCCCGTGCACTGACCGCTGACGTCCTCCACCTTTTCGACCGAGACGATCTCGGTCTTATCCTGCGCGATCGGTCCCGAGACCGCCCAGAAATCCACGAGCGGCGTGCCCGAATGAATCACGACCAGCGCGATCAGCGCGCCGACGCAGAGGAGCAGAAGAACGAGCAGGAGTATCTTCTTGCGCATCGTTCCTTTTTCATCCGCGATATCCCCGTCCGCGACGGTTACTTTCTTTTCCTTTTCCAAAGCTCAAAACCTCCAAAAAACGTCATTGCACAAAAAATGCAAACATTTGTTTTCAAAAAAACTATTCCGCACGGTATGCATCCTGCAGGATCTTCAGGATCTCCTCGCGGGAAAGGAAGCGGTATCCGCCGCCGAGCTCCACCGTTTCCGCAATGCGGGGCAGCATCTTTTCCGTTGCCCCAAGCGCGCGGATAGAAAGCGGAAGCGATAGCTCCGAAACGAAATCCCGCAGCCGATCGATCCCCTCGAGCGCGATCTCTTCTCCGGTCTTCCCCTCGGGGCAAACGCCGAAGATGCGCGTCGCGAATCGGATGAAGCGATGCAGACCGTCCTTATAGATATGACGGTAATAGGGGATGCTGATGGCGGCAAGACCCGCGCCGTGCGCACAGTCCGTATACGCGCCGAGCTGATGCTCGATGCCGTGCACCTCCCAATCCTGCGTTTTGGAAACGCCGGTGATGTAGTTGAGCGCCATCGTGGCACACCACATAATATTGCTGCGCGCCTCGTAATCCGTCGGCTCACGCAGTGCCACGCGCGCAGATCGTATCAGCGATTCCATCAGCCCCTCGAGCAGGTAATCGCTCGTATTATCGTCCTCACCCGAGAAATACTGCTCCATCAGGTGCGAGAGGATATCGAAGATACCGCTTGCCATCTGATATTTCGGAACGGTATAGGTATACTCGGGGTTGAGGATGGAAAAGCGCGGGCAGACCTCGGGAGGAAAGACTCTTCCCTCCTTGATGCCCGCCGCCTCGTTCGTGATCACGGAGCCCGAATTCATCTCGGATGCCGTGCCTGCCATCGTGAGGATCGAGGCGACCGCAACGACCCTGTTCTCCAGCGGACGAAAATCCACCCAATACTTCTGCCACGCATCGCCCTCACAGTAGGCACTGACGGAGATCGCCTTCGCGCAGTCAATGACCGAGCCGCCGCCGACCGCCAATATCAGATCGATCTCGTTCTCCCTGACGAGCGCGGCGCCGGAAAGCACCTCACTGTATCTTGGATTCGGCGAGACGCCCGCAAGCTCCGTGACCTGCTTGCCTGCCGCAGCGAGCTCCTTCATCACGGCACTGTAAAGCCCGATGCGCTTGATCGCGCCCTTGCCGTAGACCAGAAGAACACGCGGGCCGAATTCCGCGAGTGCCTCCTTCAGATGGGAAAGCGCCGTGCGCCCGAAATATATTTTGGTCGGGTTATGAAAGATAAAATCGTTGAGCATAGGGCATTTCCCTCCTTTTTCCTTCATTATACACTTTTTTTTCCGAAAAATCAACCGTATTATGCCGAAGTTTTGTTAGAAAATAAAAAAATTAAATTCTTTATACATAAATTCTTGACTTTGGTGGGCTTTTATGCTATACTACAGAAAGAAAACACGGAACGGAGGATAAATCCTATGAAGCACATCAAGACTCTTAAGACCCGCAACCTTTGCGCAAGCGCGAAGAACGGCGGCTGCGGCGAATGCCAGACCTCTTGCCAGTCTGCTTGCAAGACCAGCTGCGGTATTGCAAATCAGCAGTGCGAGAAGAAGGAAAGCAAGTAATTTAAAAAGCGACTTGCCGATCGGGGCATAGAGGGCGATCATCCGCCACGAAAGCACGCCCCCAAGAGGGTGCCTCAAACGATGATTTGAGGCACCCTCTTTCCTATAAAAACATTTTTTCAGAAGGAAAATATTATGATACATCAGTATAAGCTTGGTGGAATGAACATCGTGCTGGACGTTACCTCCGGGGCGGTGCACGTGGTGGACGACGTGGCGTACGACATCATCGCACGCTTTGAAAAGGATACGAAGGAAGAGATCCTTGCCGCGATGGCGGAAAAATACGAGGGCAAGGACGGCATTTCCGCCGAGGATATCGGTGACTGCTATGCACAGGTCGAAGCGCTGCGCGAGAGCGGTCAGCTCTTTACCGAGGATACCTTCCGTCCGATGGCGGGCGAGCTGAAGAAAAAGACGGCGGGCGTGATCAAGGCGCTCTGCCTGCACGTGGCGCACAGCTGCAACCTCAACTGCTCCTACTGCTTCGCGAGCCAGGGCAATTACCACGGCGAGCGCGCGCTGATGAGCTTCGAGGTCGGCAAGCGGGCGCTGGATTTTCTCGTTGAAAACTCCGGCAGCCGCCATAACCTCGAGGTGGACTTCTTCGGCGGCGAGCCGCTGATGAACTGGGACGTTGTGAAGCGTCTCGTTGCCTACGCAAGAGAGATCGAAAAGGAAAAGAACAAGAATTTCCGCTTCACGCTGACCACCAACGGCGTTCTGATCGACGACGACGTGATCGACTTCGCCAACCGTGAGATGAGCAACGTGGTTTTGAGCCTGGACGGCCGCAAGGAGGTGCACGACCGCTTCCGCGTGGATTACAGCGGCAAGGGCAGCTTTGACCGCATCGTGCCGAAATTCCAGAAGCTGGTCGAGGCACGCGGCGGCAAGAATTACTATATGCGCGGCACCTTCACGCACTACAATCCCGACTTTCTGAAGGACATCGAGACGATGCTCGACCTCGGCTTTACCGAGCTTTCGATGGAGCCCGTGGTCTGCGATCCCTCCTCCCCCTCGGCACTGACCGAGGAGGATCTGCCCATCGTTCTGGAGCAGTATGAGAAGCTCGCCGAGCTGATGCTGCGCCGCAAGGCAGAGGGGCGCCCCTTCACCTTCTACCACTATATGATCGACCTCTCGGGCGGCCCCTGCATCTACAAGCGCATCTCGGGCTGCGGCTCGGGCACGGAATATATGGCGGTCACCCCCTCGGGCGATCTCTATCCCTGCCATCAGTTCGTGGGCGAGGAGGCCTTCTGCCTCGGCAACGTCTTCGACGGTGTGAAGAATTTTGAAAAGCAAGCCGAGTTCGCCGCCTGCAACGTGTACGCGAGAAAGGACTGCGAGGACTGCTGGGCGAAGCTTTACTGCTCGGGCGGCTGCGCGGCAAACGCATATCACGCCACCGGCGCAGTGACCGGCGTTTATAAGTACGGCTGCGAGCTGTTTAAGAAAAGAATGGAATGCGCCATCATGCTTGCCGCGAAGGACATGATGGAAGACGACGAGTGATGAAGACGCCGATCCTCGGCTTTGCCGAGCAATACGCAAAAAAGGGCGGCATCCGCATGCATATGCCCGGGCATAAGGGCAGAGCGCTTCTCGGCTGCGAGCCTATGGATCTCACAGAGATCGACGGTGCGGATTCCCTATACGAGGCAAGCGGCATCATCGCCGAGAGCGAGCGCCGTACCGCCGCACTCTTCGGAGCAAAAAGAACGCTGTACTCTACCGAGGGCTCTTCGCAATGCATCCGTGCGATGCTGGCGCTCGTTCGGTCATACAGTGCAAAAATGCAAAGAGATCCTTACATTTTAGCGGCAAGAAATGTGCACAAGACCTTTGTCAGCGCCGCAGGGCTGCTCGGGCTGGAGGTCCGTTTTCTCGCACCTGCTGAGGGTGCTACCCTTCTGTACGCACCGCTCGACCTTAAAGAGATCGAGCGCATATTTGAGACAGAGGCGCCCGCCGCGCTCTATATCACCTCTCCCGATTATCTTGGTAATATCGTGCCGATCGCGGCGCTCTCCGCGCTCTGCCGCCGCTTTGGCGTTCTGCTTTGCGTTGACAATGCGCACGGCGCGTATCTGCGCTTTCTCTCCCCCTCGCGCCATCCGATCGATCTCGGCGCGCATCTTTGCTGCGACTCCGCGCACAAGACCCTGCCCGCCCTGACCGGGGCGGCATATCTGCACCTCGCAGAGGGGCTTGACGAAGAGATCTGCGCGGGTGCGAGGGATGCGATGGCACTCTTCGGCTCGACGAGCCCATCCTATCTTATTTTAGAGTCTCTTGACCTTATGACGGAGGTCCTTAGCAAGGAATTTCCCGAAAGGCTCTCCGCCTTCCTTCCCTTGGCGGAGGGATTTCGGGCAAGGCTTTCGCACCACGGCTATTCCCTGATGGGAGACGAGCCGCTGAAGGTCACGCTCCTGCCGAAGCTCTTTGGCTACCGCGGCACGGAGATTGCCGCACACCTGCGCGAAAATAATATTGAATGTGAA
>JAGBBQ010000121.1 GCA_017938425.1 Clostridia bacterium
GCGGGGAAGAATGCCGGCAGAGCCGAGCAGCTTGCCCGCCGCTTTTGTCCTACCCGCATTGCGATGGCGGACGAGGTTGCCGCAAGGGACCTGCGCGCGCGCCTTTCGGATACGTCGATCCGCGTGCTCGCGGGTGCCGACGGCATCTTGGAGGGGCTTGCCGCCTCCGAGTACGATACGGCGGTGAACGCCATCCTCGGGCAGAGCGGCCTTGCGCCCTCGCTCGCGGTGTTGGACCGTGGCAAGCGTCTCGCGCTTGCAAATAAGGAGAGCCTCGTGATCGGCGGCTCTCTCGTCACCGACCGCGCGCGGGAGAAGGGGGCGGAGATCCTTCCCGTGGACAGCGAGCACTGCGCGATCTATCAGTGTATGAAGGCGGGAAAAAGCGAAGAGGTCAAGCGCATTTTGCTGACCGCGTCGGGCGGCCCCTTCTACGGCTATACGAAGGAGGCGCTGCGTGACGTGACCTTGGAAAGGGCGCTTGCGCATCCCACCTGGAGGATGGGCGCGAAGATCACCGTGGACAGTGCCACGCTTATGAATAAGGGCTTCGAGGTCATCGAGGCGGTGCATCTTTTCGGCGTTGCCGCCGAGCGTGTCAAGGTCGTGGTGCACAGGGAAAGTATAATTCATTCCGCGGTCGAATATATTGATAACACCGTGATCGCGCAGATGAGCGTGCCGGATATGCGCGCCTGCGTGCAGTACGCGGTGGACTATCCCGCGCGCTGCGAGGCGGTGTGCGAGCCGCTGGATCTTTTTTCGGTCGGCAGGCTTACCTTTCTGCCGCCGGACGAGGAGACCTTCTCGCTGCTCTCTCTTGCGCGCCGCGCCGTCTCTATGGGCGGCGGTATGGGTGCCGTGCTGAATGCGGCGGATGAGGTGGCGGTCGCCGCCTTCCTTGACGGTCGCCTGCCGTTCTACAGGATCGGTGAGGTCGTTTTTGAAACCTTTACGGCACTGGAAAGAAAGGCTGCCTGCCGCGATCTTGCAGCGCTTTACGAGGCGGATGCCGAGGCGAGAGAGAAATGCGCCTCTCTGATCCGCGCGTAACCGTTTTTTGTGAACAATAGTTAGGAGAAACTCAGTTGAATACCTTAACCACCATTTTGATCGCCGTTCTGGTCTTTGGATTTCTGATCCTGATCCACGAGTTCGGGCATTTTAGCTTTGCCCGTCTTTTCGGTGTCACGGTCAGAGAGTTTTCCATCGGTATGGGGCCGAAGCTCGTCTGGTATGACTCGAAAAAGAGCGGCATCCGCTATACGCTTGCCGCGCTGCCGCTGGGAGGCTTTGTCTCTATGGCAGGCGAGGATGAGGAGAGCGACGATCCGAATTCCTTTGATAAAAAGCCCGCCTGGAAGCGCTTTATCATCACGGCGGCGGGCGCCGCCGTCAATATCCTGGCGGGATTGCTTGCAATGATCATACTCTGCTCGATCGTTCCGAAGGACGGCACCACGCCTCTCGGCTCGACCGAGATCCATAGCTTTATCGAGAGCGAGGAGCTGTCGCATTCCTCCGAGGATTACGGTCTCAGAGTCGGCGATACCGTGACGCGGGTGAACGGAAAGCGCGTCACGATCCTCGATGAGCTCAGCTACGAAATTATGAGAAACGGCAACAAGCCGATCGATCTCGAGGTCCTGCGTGACGGGGAGACGGTCGCGCTTAAGGGCGTCGTGTTCCCCACGTCGGTGGAGCAGGAGCAGACCTTCGGGATGATGGATTTCCGCGTCTGGGGAGAGAAGCAGACCTTCGGCTCGGTGCTCTCGCATTCCTTAAAAAAATCCGTGCTGATCGTGCGTATGTGCTGGGAGTCGCTCTTCGACCTTATCACGGGGCGCTACACGCTGGCGGCGGTGTCGGGGCCGGTCGGGATCTCCTCCGCGATCGGCGATGCGGCGAGGGCGGGTGTGTCCACGCTGCTTTATATGGTCGCTCTGATCAGCATCAACCTCGGCGTTATGAATCTTCTTCCGTTGCCCGCGTTGGACGGCGGTCGGCTGATCTGCCTTCTGATCGAGATGATCACGAGAAAGAAGATCCCCGCCAAGATCGAGAGCTTCATTCACGGCATCGGACTGATCCTTCTGCTCGGACTTTCGGTCGTAATTATGTTCAAGGATATTTTTCAGCTTCTCGGCTGAGCATTCTGAAAGGAGACGCTATGGAATATAAGGACGGGCGCAGAGTCTCGCGCACGGTATACGTCGGCGGCATACCGCTCGGCGGTGCGCACAGGATCCCCATCCAATCCATGACGAATACCGATCCGCACGATCTTGCGGCAACGCTTGCCCAGGCACGCGCCCTGGAGGCGGCGGGCTGCGATATCTTGCGGCTCACCGTGCCGGATAGGGCGGCGGCAGATACCCTGCGCGCCCTGAAGGCGGAGGGCATCCGTATGCCCCTGGTGGCGGACATTCATTTTGATTACCGTCTCGCCCTTGCCGCGATCGAGGCGGGGGTGGACAAGGTGCGCATCAATCCCGGCAATATCGGCGATCGCGCGCGCGTGCGTGCCGTGGTGGACGCCTGCCGCGAAAGGCAGATCCCGATCCGCATCGGCGTCAATTCCGGCTCGCTGGAAAAGCATATCTACGAAAAATACGGCGCTCCCACGGCAGAGGCGCTGGCGGAGAGCGCGCTCTACCACACATCGCTCCTTGAGGAGCTTTCCTATGAAAATATCGCCATTTCCGTGAAGGCGTCCACCGTGCCCGTGATGATCGAGGCGAACCGCATTCTGGCAAAGAGGACCGATTATCCGCTGCATCTCGGCGTTACCGAGGCGGGCGGCGGCAGCCGCGCGCTGATCAAGAGCGCCGTCGGCATCGGTGCGCTGCTTTCCGAGGGCATCGGCGATACCGTGCGCGTCTCTCTGACGGACGATCCCGTCGAGGAGATCGCGGCGGCAAGGGCGATCCTTGCCTCCCTTGGGCTTGCGGACAAGCCGGGCATGGATATCGTTTCCTGTCCCACCTGCGGGCGCACGAGGATCGATCTGATCGCGCTCTGCCGTGCCTTTGAGGCGCGTGCCGCAGAGGAGGGGCTTCTCTCAAAGAATATCAAGGTCGCCCTGATGGGCTGCGTTGTCAACGGCCCCGGCGAGGCGGCCGAGGCGGATATCGGTATCGCGGGCGGCAAGGGTGAGGCTCTTCTTTTCAAGAAGGGTAAGACCGTAAAAAAGATCCCCGAGCAGAGCGTGATCGAAACGCTGATCGGTGAGATCAAAAAAATGTAAAGAAGGACAGCGCCGCGGGGCAACGCTTGCCTGATCGCGCAAAGGATAAAGATGGAAAAGGGCTTTTTTGAGGTTTTTTCAAGATACCATCCCGCCCCCGAAAAGCTGGATGCGCTTGAAAATGCGAGGGTGACCACCCTGCGTTACGATAAAGAGAATAACCGCATCGAGGTTGAGATCGCGTCGCAGCGCATCATCGATGCGGAGCTGATATACGAGGTGGCGGACGAATGCTGCGCCCTTTACGGTGCGGCATCCTTCCGTATTTTTCCGCATTTCCCGTCCGCGCTTTTCGATCTTTCGCGTATGGCGGAGATCGCGACCGAGGCAGCGATGAGCGGCGCGGTCACGCACGGCTTTTTCAATCATGCGACCTATGACGATGACGGTGAGACGGTGGAGATCTCGATCCCCTTCTTTGAGAGAGGCGTGAGCTTCGTGAAGAATGCGGATACCGAGGCGATCCTTTCCCGCATACTCGAGAGCCGATACGGCGTGCGCCGCCGCTTCGTCATCTCCTCCTCCGAGAGCGCGGCACGCGCTGCAGAGTCGGCGCGGGAGCAGAGCCGCCAAAGGATCCTCGAGGAGGCCGAGCGGCAGGGCATCGAGCAGGCAAAGGCACAGCGCCTCGCGCTTGCCAAGGAGCGCGAGGAGGCGGCGCGCGCCGCCGATCCGCATTACGATTTTGAAAAAAAGGCAGGCATCTCCTCGGTTCTGAACGTCGCCGAGACGCTGACCGAAACGCGCTATCTGATGGGCGCGACCACCTTTGAGTGCGAGGGTGCGGAGGCGATCTTCGGGGATGCCTTTGAAATAAGCGAGCCCACGCCGATCGCCGAGGCGGCGAGCGCCAGATCGGGCGCCACCATCCTTCTCGGTATGGTGTTCGAGGTCACGATCAAGACGAACCGCGCGGGTGACCGCGCCAACGTCTCCATCGGTATCTCGGACGGTGCGGGCGGTATCTATATCAAAAAGAGCCTTGCCGCCGAGGAGCTCGGCTTTGCCAAAGGGCTCGAGAAGGGGCTGAAGGGCGGCCCGATCCCGATCGCGGTCATCGGCCGCGTGATGGTCGATAAGTTTGACGGAGAGCTGATCATGAGCCCCAAGGCCATAATGAAGATCAAGACGGTTGACAGGGCGGACAACGCCGAGAGAAAGCGCGTGGAGCTGCATCTGCACTCCAATATGTCGCAGATGGATGCCATTATGACCCCCGTGCAGATCGTCAACACCGCCATTCGCTGGGGGCATAAGGCGATCGCCGTGACCGATCACGGAAACGTGCAGGCCTTCCCCGAGATGATGCTCGCGCTGGAAAAGGCGAAGGCGGAGGACTTCAAGGTGCTCTACGGCATCGAGGGGTATTTCGTCAACGATACCGCAAGATGCGTATTTGGCAGCCGCTATCCCGCCTTTGATGAGGAGATGGTGGTCTTTGATATTGAGACCACGGGTCTCTCCAACCGCACCTGCCGTATCATCGAGATCGGCGCGGTGCGGATCAAAAACGGCGAGGTCATCGACGAGATGGATATCTTCGTCGATCCCGAGTGCGAGATCCCCGAGGAGATCACGCGCCTGACCTCGATCACAAACGAGATGGTTGCGGGCGCACCGAAGGAGAGGGAGGCGCTGGAGCAGTTCCTTGCCTTCGCGGGCGATCGGCTTCTCATCGCGCATAACGCAAACTTCGATATCGGCTTTATCCGTGTCGCTGCCGAGCGGCAGGGAATGCCCTTTGAAAATACCTTCCTCGATACGGTCGGTCTTTCCAAATACGTCAACCCCGAGCTGAAGAACCATAAGCTCGATACGATCGCAAAGTATTATAATCTCGAGGACTTCCACCATCACCGCGCATCGGACGATGCGCGGATCCTGGCGCATATCTTTTTCGAGATGCAGCGCAGGCTCTCCGAGGAGGGCATCGATACCTTCCCGCGTATGGTGGAGGCGATGAGCGAGCGCACCGACCCGAAGAAGCTGCCCACCCATCACATCATCATCTTCGCAAAGAATAAGGAGGGACTCAAAAACCTCTATAAGCTCGTCTCCTTCGGCTATCTGGATTATTTCAAGCGCTTTCCGCGTATGCCGAAATCGGTGATCGAGCAGTACAGAGACGGTCTGATCATCGGCTCCGCCTGCGAGGCAGGCGAGCTGTACAGGGCGATCCTTGACGGCAGAAGCACCGCCGATATCGAGGAGATCGCCTCCTTCTACGATTATCTGGAGATCCAGCCGCTTTGCAATAACCGCTTCCTCGTTGATGAGGGAAAGGTGGCAAGCAACGAGGCGCTGATGGATATCAACCGCCAGATCGTCGCTCTCGGTAAAAAGCTCGGCAAGCCCGTCTGCGCCACCTGCGACGCGCACTTTATGAATCAGGAGGACGAGCTGTACCGTAAGATCCTTCTCGCGGGGCAGAAGTTCTCGGATGCGGATAAGGATACGGGCATTTATCTGAGAACGACCGATGAGATGCTCGCCGAGTTTTCCTATCTCGGCAAGGAGACGGCCGAGGAGGTCGTTATCGACAATCCGAATAAGATCGCGGATATGATCGAGAAGATCCGCCCCATTCCCGAGGGGCGCTATGAGCCCGATCTTCCGGGTGCAAAAGAGGATCTTGTAAACTCTTGTTGGCAAAGAGCCAAGGATTGGTACGGCGATCCCGTGCCCGAGCTTGTCTCCAAACGTCTGACGAGAGAGCTTGACTCCATCATCAAAAACGGCTTTGCCGTGCTCTATATGATCGCGGTCAAGCTTGTTGCCTATTCCGAGAGCCTCGGCTATCAGGTCGGCTCGCGCGGCTCGGTCGGCTCGTCCTTCGTCGCCACGATGTCGGGCATCTCCGAGGTGAATCCTCTGCCGCCGCATTACCGCTGCCCGAACTGCAAGTACACCGAGTTCTTTACGGACGGCACCATCGGCTCGGGCTTCGACCTTCCCGATGCCAAGTGCCCGAAATGCGGCGCGGATCTGATTATGGACGGTCACGATATCCCCTTCGAGACCTTCCTCGGCTTCTACGGCGATAAGTCCCCCGATATCGATCTGAACTTCTCGGGAGACGTGCAGGGTAAGGTACATAAATACACCGAGGAGCTGTTCGGCGCGGGGCAGGTGTTCCGTGCGGGTACGATCGGTACGCTCGCGGATAAGACCGCCTGGGGCTATGTCAATAAATACCTTGAAGAGCGCCGTATCAAGATCCCGAAGGCGCAGATCGGCTATATGGTCACGCAGATGGTCGGCATCAAGCGTACCACGGGTCAGCATCCGGGCGGCATCATCGTTGTGCCGCAGGAATACGATATCTACGATTTCTCCCCCGTCCAGCATCCCGCGGACGATCCGAATTCCGATATCATCACCACGCACTTCCAGTTCTCGTATCTGCACGATACGATCCTGAAGCTGGACGAGCTCGGGCACGATATGCCGACCAAGTACAAGATGCTTGAGAAGTATACCAACACGAGCGTGCTCGACGTGAAGATGAACGACCGAAGCGTCTACGAGCTTTTTGCGAGCACCGCCCCTCTCGGCATCACGCCCGAGGATCTCGGCGGCTGCCAGCTCGGTACGTACGGCATTCCCGAGATGGGCACGCGCTTTATCCAGCAGGTGCTGATCGATGCGAAGCCCAAGACCTTTGCGGACCTTCTGCAGATCTCGGGACTCACGCACGGCACGGACGTATGGCTCGGCAACGCGCAGGATCTTATCAAGGCGGGAACCTGCACCATTTCCGAGGTCGTGGGCACGCGTGACGGCATTATGCTGTACCTTCTGCGCCATGACATCGAGGATTCCATCTCCTTCAAAATCATGGAGGATGTCCGTAAGGGAAAGGGACTGAAGCCCGAATACGAGCAGACGATGCGCGAGCACGGCGTTCCCGATTGGTATATTGCATCCTGTAAGAAGATCAAGTATATGTTCCCGAAGGCGCACGCTGCGGCGTACGTAATGTCCGCGATCCGCCTTTGCTGGTATAAGATCTATTATCCGATGGAGTTTTACGCCGCGTTTTTAACCGTTGCGCCGGGCGGCTTTGACGCCGAGATCGTCGGCGGCGGCCTGCGTAAGGTCAACGAGACCATCAAGGAGCTGGAGGAGAAGGGGCAGGAGGCGACCCAGAAGGACAACGAAATGCTCACGACGCTGCAGCTCGTGCGCGAGGCGCTTGCGCGCGGCGTACAGTTCCTCAGCGTGGATCTGCGCCGCTCGGATGCCTCCGCCTTTCTTCCCGAAAACGGCAAGATCCGTATGCCCTTCAATTCGCTTCCCGGACTTGGTGACACCGCGGCGGAAAAGATCATCGAGGCAAGAGATAATTTTGAGATCTATTCCGTTGAGGACCTTCGCCGCCGCACGGGTATTTCCAAAACCGTGGTGGAGATCCTCAGGCGCAATCGCGTGCTCGACGGTCTCTCCGAAACCAATCAGTTCTCGATGTTCTGATAAAAATGTAAATAAAAAGTTACTTTATGTCATATTTTGTCGGATATAAACAGGATCAGCACCGCGACAGCGCAGAGCAGATCTCCTTCTTTGGATAGAAGCAAAAGAAGAAAGATCCCGAGAAGCAGTATATCCTCCGTATCCGATAGCAGGGAAGAGAGAAAATTGCCCTCGCGGTGCATACGTCCCTTTGGCCATATGCGGCCGAAAAGGGATGCGAGCACGTTTCTTTCCTCTGCCGCTTCTGCGACGGCGGGGGTGCATTCCTCCTCCGTCGGCATCGCTCGCTCCTCCTCCTTTTCAAACGCTACGCCGTGATAGTCGCTCGGCAGCGCCACGGCGCTCGCCAAGGGCTCGTTTGCTTCATAGCTTCGTGCGTACATAGCTACCCCCTCCCGATGATATCGAAAATATCCATCGCGCCGATCAGCGTGTCAAGCGTTTTGGAGCGCCGCTCGGAAACGTAGGGGCGCAGTGCAGAGAGGAGTCTTGTGCGCTTTTCCCGCTTGCCGTCCTGCGCGGGCGGTGCCGCCGAGGCCGGCACGCTGTCCGCCTTCGGCGTATCCTCCTCCCGCGCCTTCGGCTCGGCGATCTGTATGTCCGTTGCTTCCCGGTCCTGCCTTGCAAGCATCTCGATCTGCTCGATCAGAGCGGGGTTTTGCAGGATGAGATTTACGATTCTTGAAAGATCGGGCCCCTGCCCGCCGGTTCCGTTCATTTTTCGTATTTTCTTCTGTACTCGTTGTAAAGGCGCATCGCGCCCATCATACCGAAGCCGCCCTCGCTCGAAAGGAGCGCGCGCAGCTTCTCGAGATCCTCGTGCGACGGTGAGGTGGCCGGGAGCTTCAGCCCCTTTTCTGCCGCCATACGGCGGATCTCGCTCTCCAGCTCCGTATCCGAGAGTGCGGAGAGCTGCTTTAGCTTCTGCGGATCAAGTTTCATTCGTGACCTCCGTTTTTTTCGTTTCTACCCCCATTCTATGTGTCACCCTCTTCTTGTGTGAAAGGATTCTTTATGCAGAAATGTCTGGTTTTTTCGGATAGCCACGGTGCCGCTCTTTTGCGTATGCAGCGCGTGATCGAAGCGCATACGGATGCACAGGTTGTCTTTTTTCTCGGAGATGGGCTTTCGGAGGCGGAGGCGCTGGTGCCAATGTTTCCCGATCGTGCATTTCTCTTCGTGCGCGGCAACTGTGACCTTGCGCCGCTCTCTGCGGTAGAGGAAACGGATGCGGTCACCTTAGAGGGTGTGCGCATCGTGTTCACGCACGGGCATAAATACGGTGCCAAGTATTCTCATGGCGGTCTTATGGCGCTTGCCGCGGCACGCGGTGCGGATATCTGCCTTTTCGGGCATACGCATACGCCGACGGAGGAATATCACGGCGAGGGGGAGCGGCCCTTCACGCTTTTCAATCCCGGAAGTATCGGCAGGCCGAGCCTTTCGCGCCCGACCTACGGCCTTCTGACGGTTGCGGACGGTCAGTATCTTCTGTCCCACGGCGAAACGGATTTTTGATTTTTAATTTTTCATTTTAATAAAGGAGAAAGAAAATGAGAATTGAGGAAATTGATAAGAATTTCAAACTTCAAGGCTTGCCCGAGGGCGTGGAGCTTCAGTATACCGATGTCAGAGAAGCGCCCTTCAAGGTGTGGGGGCTTATGTATGAGGACGATTCCTTCTGCCGCCTTCCCGATTCGGTTGCCAAGGCAACGAACCCCGGCGTATATAGCTTGCACGAGCACTGTGCGGGCGGCCGCGTGACCTTCCGTACCAACTCGAAATTCGTTGCCATCGCCGCCAAGGTGCGTTCTATCGGTAAAATGTCGCACTTCACCACCATCGGAAGTGCGGGCTTCGATCTTTATCAAGAGAACGATTTTGTTTACAGCTTCTGCCCGCCCTACAACTACGAAAACGGCTATAGCGCAAGCTATACCTTTGCAGATAGGGAAGAAAGATCGCTTTTGATCAATTTTCCACTCTATACCGCAGTCGAAAGCCTCTATATCGGTCTTGAAAAGGGGGCGACTCTCGAGGCGTACAACCCCTACCGCGATGTTCTCCCCATCGTGTATTACGGCTCGTCCATTACCCAGGGCGGATGCGCCTCCCGTCCCGGCAATGCCTACCAGGCAAAGCTCTCGCGCGAGCTGTTGGTGGACCACATCAACCTTGGCTTTTCGGGCAGCGCCAGAGGCGAGCAGGTGATGGCGGATTATATCGCCTCGCTTCCTATGAGCGTGTTCGTGATGGATTACGATCACAATGCGCCGAGCCCCGAGCATCTGCGAAACACCCATGAGAGCTTCTATAAGACCGTCCGTGAGAAGAATCCCACGCTCCCCATCGTGATGACCACCGCACCCGATATCAGCCACCGTCCCGCCTCCTTCGAGGAGCGCCGCAGGATCGTGATGGACACCTATCTGAAGGCACGTGCCGCAGGGGACGCAAACGTCTATTTCATCGATGGCGCATCCTTCTATCAAGGCACGGATAAAGATTACTGCACCGTGGATGGCTGCCATCCCAACGATATGGGCTTCTATCAGATGGCGAAAGGCTTTTTGCCCACGCTGAAAAAGCTCTTGAAATAATATCCTTCACCATAGGAACAAAAAAGGTAGTGTACTTTCGGTACACTACCTTTTTCATTAAAGGTCAGAGCGTGTCCATCATTTCCTTCGCGCGGCGCAGGATCGGCAGCTCTCTTGCCGCGATCAGCCGCCCGAGGCGTGTGGTGGCGCGATTTTCGTATTCCTTCACGGCATCCTCAAAGGAGAGCGTCAGGGGGCGCAGGTGATAGCGGTTCTTCTCATCGTCGGTCAGATCGTTTTCGCCGAGGGAGAGAAGCCGGCAAAGGAAATAGTGGTTGATGTTATGGCGGTGAATGAGGTTATAGTAGTCGCTGACGGTGCCGATCTTTCCGACGATCTCTACCGTCGCACCCAGCTCCTCGTGCAGCTCTCTGCGGATCGCCTCCTCGAGGTCTGCGTCACCCTCCTCCACACCGCCGCCCGAGGTCTCAATGATCGTCACGTTGCCGAAGCCGTCATCCCGCACCGCGCGAATGAAGTGCAGCATCCCCGCGTTATCGAACAGGATCGCGCGCACGATCGGGCGGTCATGGTCGGTGTAGGTCAGCGGCCATTCATTATCGCAAAGCTCAAGATAAAACTCTTTTTCCATTGTGCTCTCCTTGCATTCAGGAGTGATAGATCGGCTCATTCGGGCCTTTCACGATCATGGGCGTGTAGCAACGGAAGCGGATCACGTAGCGCTCGCCGCTCTTAAAATACTTTTCGATCTCGCCGCCGCGCGCATCGGGCTCATAGCCCTCGGGATCGGTCAGCGTAAATACCTTGTAGCAGCTCTTCGGCAGGGTAAGCTCCTTGAAATCATGCACGCTCACAGAGCCCGCCTCGGAGAGGATGTCCACGCGAAGGCGCGCCGTTTCCCACGAGGTGTTGACCACGGTGAAGCGGCAATTCTCGGGCGTGACGTCGGCGAAGAACCAATCCTTCGCGCCAATGCTTCGGTCGCCTTTTTCAAGATCGGCAAGCAAAAGCGCTCTGCCGTTTTCTCTCGGGGTGTAGGGAAGCGGCAAAACGATATTGCCCCTCGCACCGGTGAAGCAGTCCTTCACGTGCAGATCACGCAAAAGATACTCGCTCGGGCCCTTGGTTGCCTTGGCCCTTGTGGAGAAGACCGAGAAGACGTATTCATCCTCGCAGGGGATCAGTATGGTTTCGGGATCGATCAGGCGATAGCCCTCGATCGAGCCGCCGACGAACATATGGTGCGGCACCTGCAGAATATCGGACTTGAGGTATGTGCCAAAGCGCTCCGCAAGGTGCGCGTAATGGAAGAAATTGTCGCCCGTGATAAGGATCGTCTGCCCCATATAAAGTATCTTCAGAACCAGAGAGAGCGTATTGATATCCGTCACGCGGCTTTTCAGCGAATCGTCGGGAGAGGAGAGGACCTCGAAGCGCGCTCCCGCGATCGTAAAGACCTCGCCGGTGTGCGCGCGATATACGGGCGCACCGCTTTCTTTCACCTTATCGAAGAATCTCCCAATGTGTGGTCCCTCCTTCTCCGCAGAGAGGATCACGTCGTTTTTGGTATCGGGATCAAAGAAATTGTAAACAAATCTTTGCACCTCGTACTGATTTTTGTATTTTTCGGAGAAGGAAATGAAGCAACGGTAGTGATCGATATGCGGATGCGTCATGATCCATGCAGCGATCACGATCCGATCGGTCACGCATTGGCTTTTCAGCACCGCCATCAGTCTGTCGGGGTAATCGCGATTCTCCCATCCGCCGTCGAAGACGATAAATCTGCCGTCCGAAAGCCGCATTACGAGCGAAAGGCCGAAGTCAAAGGTGTCCACCATCGTGAGAAGCGGCTCGGCGGTTTTCTTTTCCGTGCCGTCTGTGAGACCGTGGATCAGGGGCGCCTCATCGGTGGTGAGCTTGGCCTCGCGCGCCTCGGGATAGTAGGCAAGGATCCGCGTCGTATTTCCCTTTTTATACAGAGAAAAGACCGCGCTTCCGAGCGTGTGCGTTTCGTCCTGCGCAAATCCGTCCGCAAGCGTCGTTTTTTTGAGCGCTGCAAGATCCTCTGCGCTCACGTCCTCGTAGCCCTGCACCCGCGCGCCCATACCTTCATAGGAATCGTAGAGTAAATTCATAGTCGATCTCTCCTCGGCAATTTGATATTCCTATTTTAACACAGACGCGCTCGCTTTGTCAAACCCTTTGTCGAAAAAAGTATAAGGAAAAATGCTTGCATATAACCCCTATTCTTGCAAAATATCCCTCTTTTTTGAAAAAATGTGGAAAACGTTCTTTTCTTGTGATACAATAAAAGAAAAACGATTGGAGTAAGTTATGAAAAAGCTTCGTATCGGTGTCGTGGGTCTCGGTCATCGCGGCCGCGCCATGTTTCGCCTTGCAGGGGATAAATTTGACTATGTAGAGCCTGCCGCAGCCTGTGACCTTTTTGCGCACAACTTTTATGAGCAGCAATGGCGGTGTGATAAATCCATTGCCGAGGCATATCCGGACTGCGTATTTTATGAGAAGTATGACGATATGCTCGAGAAGGCGGCGCTGGATGCCGTGATCGTGGAGACGGGCGCGGATGTGCACGCGGATTTTTGCATCAAGGCCTTGGAGAAGAACATCAGTGTGCTGACGGATATTCCCGTGGTCGCAAGTCTTGATGAGGCGGATCGGCTTTGGAAGGCGGCACAGAAGTCAACCGCCATGATCTCTGTCGGTGCCAATCCCAACGAGCAGAAGTTCACCGTCATGCTGAAGGAATTTTATAAAAACGGCTATCTCGGTGAGCCCTACTGCATGGAGGCGGAATATATCCATTGGTCGCGGCCGGGCAGTACGGAAAGGGTCAAGCTCAACGAAAACGGCAATTGGCGCAAGCTTCTTTGCCCGATCCGCTATTGCACGCATTCTCTCGGCCCGCTTCTCGCGGTGTTGAAGGAGGATCTGCGCCTCGTTTGCTGTATGGGCACGGGGCAGCACGGTCCGCGTGAGGATTATGAAGAAGGGATCGTAAAGGACGATATGTCCTGCGCGCAGTTCCAAACCGAGAGCGGCGTGGTTGTGCGCCTATTGCGCAACGGCCGTTGCCGTGCCAATATCGGCCATCACAATTACCGCGTATTCGGCACGCAGGGCTATATTGAGCGCATCGAGCGTAACGAAAAGCCCGTCATCCGCTATAATTCCGACCTTGATAATCCCGAGCTCCGGGAGATTGGCGGTGAGTTTATGCCTCCCGCTTATGCGAATAACCCCGATGCTATAGGGCATGGCGGTATGGACTATGCAATGATGGATAAATTCCTTCGCGCCCTTCGGGACGGAACGGAGGCGCCCATCTCCCTGCGCGAGGGCCTTGCGATGACCCTGCCGGGTATCTATGCCGAGGAGTCCTCGAAGCGCGGCGGCGCTTTGATGAAAATGTATTATCCTTGGGATAAGGAATGGAAAACCGTGTTTGACTGATTTTTGTACAAAGCGGCTCTGCCAAAGCGGCAAGGGCCGCTTTTTCTTATAGCGCGGCGCGAGGTATTGACAATCTCGGTGCATTGGTATAAAATAAAAGAAAAAAGCCGCGAGGACTTCTATGAAATACAAATACCAATTGCACACGCACACCGCGCCGACGAGCAAATGCGCCCATACAACGCCCGAGCAGCTGGCAGAGGCGCTGCACGCCGCAGGCTATGCGGGCTGCGTGCTGACGAATCATTTTCTGCACGGCAATACGGGTATCAGCCGCGAGCTTCCGTGGGAAGAATTCGTTGCCGCCTACGAGCGCGATTATATCGAATGCAAGGCCGCGGCAGAGAAGTACGGTCTGGATATTCTCTTCGGTATCGAGGAGGGCGTCGAGGGCTATGACGAGATCCTCTGCTACGGCCTCACGCCCGAGATGCTCTATGCGCATCCCGAGCTGCGCGAATGCAGCGCCGAGACCTGGTACCGCGTGATGCACGCGATGGACGTCCTCGTCATCCAGGCGCATCCCTACCGCGCCTCGCGCCACGTACCCGATCCCGT
This sequence comes from Clostridia bacterium, assembly GCA_017938425.1. Lineage (GTDB taxonomy): Bacteria > Bacillota > Clostridia > Oscillospirales > CAG-272 > UBA1740. The sequence continues at coordinate 14,317 of JAGBBQ010000121.1, forward strand.
GCCCCTACCGCGCACGGTGATCGACGGAATCGAGGTCTATAACGATTCCCATAGCCCCGAATATAACGAAAAGGCCGCGCGCTTCGCCGCCTCGCACAAGGATCTCATCCTCACCGCAGGCGCCGATACCCCCGATGCCGCCACGGTCGGCCGCGGCGGCATCGCCACCGATATCCGCGTCGCCGACAGCCGCGCCC
>JAGBBQ010000122.1 GCA_017938425.1 Clostridia bacterium
CCGCGATTTCAGATTGACGACCTCCAAGGATTTCGTGCATTGGTCGGAGCCGAAAATGGTTGAATTTTCGGACGGGCGCATCGACATTCAGCACTACACGAATCAAATCTATAAGTATCCGCGCGCCGATCATATGTTCGTCGGCGTACCGGTTCGCTATATCAAAAACGGCTTTGACGATAAAAACTTCAAATATCTGCCGAAATGGAACGGCAGGCGCGAAAAGCTGATCGCCGCGCAAGACCGCTGCGGCACCGTTTGCACCGACTGCACCGTGATCACCTCGCGTGACGGCTTTTATTTTGAAAGAAGCAACGAAGCTTTCCTTTCTCCCGAGCTGGAGAGGGAATACAACTGGAGATACGGCGAGGGCTACACCTCGCACAGGAGCGTGGAAACCGCATCGGACGAAAATCCCGAGGTAAACGAGCTTTCCTTCTATATGCACGAGGAGAACGGCCGCGGCCGCGGCGGCAATACCGTGTTTTACCGCTACACGCTGCGTCTGGACGGATATTTCTCCTGGCATGGCGGCGGCAATGGCGGCACGCTGACAACGAAGCCCGTGACTTTTACGGGCGGCTCTCTTGAGATCAACTTCAAGACCACCGCGCTCGGCGGCGCGCGCATCGAAATTCTGGATGAGGACGGCGCACCGATCGAGGGCTATGACAGCGGCCGCATGTTCGGCAATTCGCTTTCGCGCCCCGTGGATTTTGATGCACCGCTTTCCGCGCTTGCGGGCAAGGCCGTGCGCCTTCGCATCACGCTTGCGGATGCGGATCTTTACTCGTTTAAGTTCAACTAAGGATAGGAGAAGACCATGGATATTATAAAGAAAATCGCATTGCGAAACGAGGACAATCACGCCCATAAAATTCCCAAGATCGTAGCGTTCGGGGATAGCAATACGCAGGGCTGCTTTGAGGTTTACGAGACCGAAACGGAGGGTGTTTCGGTCGTATACGATATGAAGAACGCCTATCACGCGCATCTTTCGCGCCTGCTTAACGAGCTTTTTCCCAAGGCGGCGGTGACGGTGGTGAATGCGGGCATTTCGGGGGACAGCTCCGAGGGCGGACTTAGGAGGCTTCATCGCGACGTGCTTTCGGAAAAGGCGGATCTCGTGATCGTTTCCTTCGGCTCGAATGACTGTGTGGTGCACGGCGCGGATTACGTGGATACCTATGCGGAGAATATGAGAAGGATTTTTCTTGCCATCAAGGAGAGCGGCAGTGAGGCGATCCTTTTAACGCCGCCGCGCGGCTGCACCTCCGTTTCGGATCACGTAGAGGGTGAAAATCTACAGAAGATCGCCGCGGACGTGGCGGCGGTGGAGAACGGCGGCGTGAAGGCGCTTTACGTCGCGCGCGCCAAGGCGGTGGCCGAGGAATGCGGCGCGGCGGTCTGCGATCTGCACGAAAGGTGGCTGCAAATGGCGTCGCTCGGCGTGGATACCGACGCGCTTCTTTCCAATCACATCAACCACCCCACGAGGGAGCTCACCCATATGACGGCGCGGATGCTGCTGGATACGATGCTTGGATAAAGGGGAGAAAAATGGAAAAATTAAAGATCGTGCAGATGGATCTCGGGCGGCAGAAGGAGCCGCTCGCAGAGATCCTGAAATTTTTTGATTTTGCAAAAAAATACGGCTATAACGCGATCGCGCTGAACCTGGAGGATCGCATCAAGACAAAGACCTACCCTTATGCCTCGGATGAGGAAAGCTATCTCCCGAGCGAGGTAAGCGAGATCGTGGAGGGCGCGTATGCGCGTGGGCTCGAGCTGATCCCCGTGGTCTCGAACTTCGCGCACGCCGATCGCTTCCTTGCGCATAAGGAGCTTATGCATCTATCGGAGCTGCGCGAGGGAGAGGGCTTTCACAGTGCGGGCGTGCATGTCACCGCCTGCCCCCTTCTGCCCGATGCGCAGGCGTTTTACGATGCGTATTTTACCGAGGTCGCGTCGCTTTTCGTGCATTCGAAATATTTCCATGCGGGGCTTGACGAGGATTTTGACATCGGCTCGTGCAGCCTTTGCAAGGCGGACGTGCGCGCGCACGGCGGTATGGGGCATCTCTTCCTTTCGCATATCAAGCGCACCAACGCGCTTCTCAACGCGCTCGGCAAGGAGATGATGATCTGGGACGATATGCTGGTCTTTTGCCCCGAGATCATTCCAAGGATCCCGAAGAACGTGATCCTCTGCACCTGGTGCTACGATTACGTCGATCCCTATCCCCGCGCGCCGTTCGCCAATTCGAGGCAGACGGATATTTTTGCGGTGTATGAGAAAAACGGCCTGCGCTATATGCCTGCCGTCTGGTGCAATTTTACACACAACGTGGATACCTTCACAAAATACGCCGATGCGTATCATCCTATGGGCTACTATAATACCGTCTGGGGTATGAGCGCGGAGCCGCTGCTCTTCGTGTATCCGCTGATCGCTTATGCGGGTATGCTCTGGAGCGGAAGGTACAAGGACGATCCCGCCGAGAGAATGAAGGCGGCGGTGCGCGAGGTGATCGGCGTAGAGGATCCGATGGCGGTCGCGGCGCTTGCGCGCGCTGTGGATAAGCCCTATCTCAACCGCGGCGTGATCTACCTTCTCGGCGATCATATCGTGCGCAGAAACCCGAATTTTGAGGATGAATATAAAGAGGTCTGCCTTCTTTACGATCTTTTTTCCCTTATCACGGCCGACAATGATTTTGTGCGTGCCATCCGCTACCGCGTGGAGAGAGCGAAGCTTCTCTATGAGGCGGTCACTCTTGCAGAGCGCGTGATCGACCATCGCGGCGGCATGTATAAGACGGATCTTTCCGCATGCGAAAAAGGACTTCTTGCCATTCGCGCTTGCGTCGAGCGGCAGTACAAGGAGCAGTGCGTGCTCTGGGAGCGTTACCGCGGCGGCATCCCGCGCGAGCATCTGGATACGGAGCAGGGGGGCGTTCTCCGCGCGATCGACCGATTGATCGGCTCGGTGAGGGAGGCATCCTTCGCCGATCGCGGGCTTCTCTTTATGCAGCTGCTTCTGCCCGAAAAGACCGTATGGGTCGGGGTGCGCGTTACGGTGGAATATGCGGACGGCGAAAGGGAGAGCTTTGCCCCCGAGGGCTATAAGCCCCTGGCAGGCCCCTGCTACAATATTATGGATAAGGGCCCGTACTTCTACGTGGATACGCGGATGCTGAAGGGCAAAGGGGCGCCGAAGCGCATCACCGTTTCGGTGCGCGGCACGGGCAGCGCCTGCCTGCAATACGCCTTCTGCGTATGCGGCGGCACGAAATATCTTCCGACCTCGGTCGCGCCCTTCGGCCCGTGGCATCACGGCTGCGAGCATCTTCTGACGAACGATACGCGCCACGCGACGCTCGGCAATCCCGATATGGTGCGCGCGATGACCCTGGAGGGCGCGCGTAAGGAGGAAAGCGGCGTCGTGATCGAGCTTGCCGCGGATGAATAAGAATCGGAAAACGGAGAAATTTTATGGCGTTTAAGAATGCTGTTTTTATAAAGCCCGACGTGAAATTCGATCCGAAATGCACCGCGTACGCCCCGATGCTCAGAAGGCGCTTTTTCGTGGATCGCATCCCGAAGCGCGCCGTGCTTTCGGTCGCGGGGCTTGGCTACGGATGCTATTATCTGAATGGGCAGGCGGTCAGCGAGGATAAGTTTATCGCGCCCTTCGGGGATTACCGCAGGACCGTGTGGTACACCTCGTACGACGTGACGCATCTGCTCTCCGAGGGCGAGAATATTTTCGCCGCGATCCTCGGCAACGGCTGGTATAACGAGGCGATCGGCTCGGCGTGGGATTTCGATCGTGCCGCCTGGCGCGATCTGCCGAAGCTCCTGCTTTCCATAGAGGGCGAGGACGGTGAGATCCTACTCGCAAGCGACGGAGAGTGGCTCTGCTCCATGGATGGCCCCGTGACCTTCAATCAGCTGCGCGAGGGCGAGCATTTCGATGCAAGACGCTATCGGGCGGATTGGACCGCGCTCTCCTTTGACGATCGCGATTGGAAGCGCGTGCGCGAGGACGATACACCCCCGACGGGTACCTTGCGCGCATGCACCTGCGAGCCGATCCGCGAGATCAGAGAGCTCTCTGCCGCCACGATCCGCAAGATCGGAGCGCGGCGCTTTATCTACGATTTCGGCGAGAATATTGCGGGCTATGCAAGGCTTTGCATCGCGGGCGAGAGCGGGCAGAGGGTGATCCTTCGCTTCGCCGAGCAGGTGCACGCCGAGGACGGCACGCCGCGCTATAACGATATGGATAACGCACACTATTATACAAACGAAGAATTTGCACGCGACGTGTTTATTTGCTCCGGAAAACCGTTTGAATGGAAACCTTTATTTACATATCACGGCTTTCGTTATATAGAAGTGCGAGGCATCGAGGATGCGGATGCGACAAAAAGGTTGCTGACGGCCATCGAGGTGCATCAGGATGTCAAGGCGCGCAGCGGATTTTCTTGCTCGAATGCGCTTCTGACAAGGCTCTTCTCCCTCGGGCAGAGATCCACGCTTTCGAATATGTTTTATATGCCGACCGACTGTCCTACGAGAGAGAAGCTCGGGTGGATGAACGACGCGCAGTCCTCGGCGGATCAGTTTCTGACCGATTTTGAGACCGAGCGCGTTCTTGAAAAATGGTGGCAGGATATTCTTGACGCGATGGACGGGCGAGGGATGCTTCCCGGTATCGTGCCCACCGCGGGCTGGGGCTATCATTGGGGCAACGGCCCCGTCTCCGAGGGTACGCTCTTCGAGATCCCCTACCGTATCTATTTGCATACGGGGGACGATACGCTTCTGAAGCGCGGGCTTCCGTACTTTAAGCGCAATCTTGCCTATTACGATAGCGTGAAGAACGCGGACGGCGATATCCTCTACGGTCTGGATGACTGGGCGGCGCCCTGCGCCGAAGGTGAGAAGGTCGGCTGCGCGTTTATCAACCGCGTGCTGTATATCAAATGCCTCGGCATCACCCTGCTTGCCGCGCAGCGTGCGGGCGAGGATGCGGCGGCGCTCTCGGCGGCGTACGAAAAGGAGGTCGCGCTTGCGAAGGCGCGGTATCTTACCGCGGACGGCCGATGCACGGTGGATAAGCAGACCGCCGTGGCAATGATGATCTATTTCGGGCTTTACGACGATATTGCGCCGCTCGGCGCACAGCTTGCCCGCCTCGTGGAGGAGAAGGATTTTCACCACGATTGCGGTATGGTCGGCTTAAGGTATCTCTATCTTGCGTTGAACCGCGCGGGCCTTCAGGAGTATGCCTATAAGATTCTGTGCGCGAAGGGCTTCCCCTCCTATAGCGACTGGGTGGAGGACGGCGCGACCGCGCTCTACGAATATTGGGACAGCACCACCTCGAAGAACCATCATATGTATTCGGACTTTATGTCCTGGCTCGTAAAGACGGTGCTCGGCATTGCGCCGCATCCCCACGCGCCGGGCTTTGAAGCGGTGGCTATCACGCCCTTCTTCTTTAAGGATCTTACCTTTGCCGAGGGGCACTGCGACACCGTGCGCGGCCGCATCTCGGTGCGCTGGGAAAGAAAGGACGGCGGCATCCTTGTCACCGCATACGCGGCGGAGGGGATCGATGCAAGTCTCTTTGGGGAGAAAATGCCCGCGGGGCAGACCGTGGAAAAATTTTACCCGGAAAAATAAATAAAAAAGCGGAGCGCAGATTGACTTTTTGCGCTCCGCTGTGTTATACTGAAACAAACCCGGAGGAGGTGTGCTATGAGGATCTATACTACCGAGCAATACATGAAAAGCAATAAAAATATACACATCTCCAAATGTGGGAAAGAGCACTGTATGGCAGGGGATAGCCTGCATACGCACGATTTTATCGAGATCGTGTACGTGCTTTCGGGCGAGATGGAGCACGAGATCGACGGATGCTCCTACCGTACCTCTCACGGCGATATGCTGTTTATGAACTACGGCTGCCGCCACGCCTTTACCTCCGCGGCGGACTATACCTACGTGAACATCCTCTTTTCGCCCGAGGTGATGGCGGATGCGGTGATCACGGCGCAGAACGCCTTTTCGGTGCTCTCCCTCTCCGCCTTCAACGAGATGCGCGCGGCGCAGGACTTCGGCTGCATCCGCTTCTTCGGCAAGGAGCGCGACGAGATCGAGGGGCTGATCCTCTCGATGCTGGAGGAATACGAAAAAAAGCAGACCTCGTGGCAGACCGTGCTGGGCAACCTTCTCACGAATCTCATCATCAAGATGCTTCGCAAGACCGAGCTCGGGCTTTCGGGCACGGAGATGAACGGCATCTGGCAGAGCCTCTCGGATTATATCGACCGCAACATCGATGCAAACCTCACGCTCTCCGCTCTTGCGGAGAAATGCTTTTATAACCCCTCGTATTTTTCACGCGTTTTCAAGGAAAAGTTCGGGGTCTCTCTCACGGAGCACGTCACGCGAAGGCGCCTTTCTTACGCCGTGGCGCTGCTTTCGGAAAGCGAGCTTTCGGTGGATGAGATCTGCGAGCGCACGGGCTTTCGGGATAAAAGCACGCTTTATCACGCCTTCTCGCGCTATCTCGGCACGACACCCGGGGAGTATCGGCGCGGTAAATAAATTTTTTCAGGAGAGAAAAAATGATCGTTGCAACCACGACAGGGGATTTTGATACCCTTTGCAAAACGGATGGGGAAAGGCTGCGCGAGCTGCATGCGGCGGGCTTTCGCTACATCGACCTTAGTATGTATTCCTTTACGCCCGATTCGCCCTATATGGGAGAGGGCTGGAGAGAGGAGGCGCTACGGCTCCGCGCGCTGGCTGACTCGCTCGGGATGAAATTCGTGCAGGCGCATTCGCAGGGCGGCAATCCGCTCTCGGCCGACAAGGCGCACGTGGATTTTCTTATTAAAGCCACCCTTCGCTCCATTGAGATCTGCGAGGTGCTGGGCATACCCTTCACGGTCTCTCACGCAGGTGTACGCAAGGGCCTCTCCAAGGAGGAATGGTTTCATGAAAACAAATCCTTTTACGCACAGCTTGTTCCGACGATGGAGAGATGCGGCGTGAAGGTGCTTTGCGAGAATTCCACCGCGAAGAATATGGGAGAGGCGTACTACATCAACACAGGCAAGGATATGCGCGAATTTATCGAGTATGTGGATCATCCGCTCTTCGGCGGCTGCTGGGATACGGGGCACGCCAACTGCGAGGGCTCGCAGTACGGTGAAATTATGGCGCTCGGAGATAAGCTTTGCGCGATCCATTATAACGATAACCGCGGCGGGGGAGACGAGCATATTGCGCCCTTCCTCGGCACGCTCAACCACGATGAGGTCATCTGCGCGCTGATCGATGTCGGCTTCAAGGGGCCGTTTACCCTTGAATGCACCTCGAGCCTGCGCCACTATAACTATTGGCAGGGGGATCGCCGCCGCTTTGAAGGGGAAGCAAGACTGCGCGAGCCGCAGCTCTTTATGCAGCGGCATATAGAAAAAATGATGTATGAAACCGCCGTCTGGATGCTCAAAACCTACGGTATTTTTGAGGAGTAAACAAAATGAAAATCCAAAGCCTTGGGAAAATCGGCGAGGGGCAGGACGGCGCGATATACGGCGGCATCCTCTTCCGCTTTGACCATCTCGGAAACGGCGCGGCCTACAGGCTCTTGGACGTGCGGGAAGGGGCGGAAACGAAGCCCCTTGCGACCTTCGTTCTTGACAGAAGCGATGCGCTCGCACCGCACAGCAACGCGGTGTTTTTCGGTACGGAATATTATGAGGAGGGAGACGAATTTCCGCTTCTGTATTCCAATATCTATAATAATTTCTGCGACAAGGAGGATCCGCTGATCGGCGTTTGTCTTGTTTACCGCCTGCAAAGAGAGGGCGAGGGCTTTAAGACGGCGCTTGTGCAGATGATCGGCATCGGCTTTTTTGAGAACGCCAACCTCTGGCGCGCCTATCCCGACCGCGACGGCGTGCGCCCCTACGGCAACTTCGTGATCGATAGGAAAACGAACGCCTACTACGCCTACGTGATGCGTACCGAGGAGAGCGGCACGCGGTATTTTAAGTTCCGTATTCCTTCCGTGCGCGAGGGCGACTTTGATGCAAAATACGGCGTGCGTCGCGTGACGCTTTCCGAGGCGGATATTCTCGATGCCTTTGATGCGCCCTATCATTTCTATATCCAGGGCGGTATCGCATACGAGGGTAAGATCTATTCCACCGAGGGCTTCGTGGATGAGATCAACCGCCCCGCCATCCGTATCATTGATCTGCAGGCGCGGGCGCAGGTGCGCTATATCGACCTTTGGGAGATGGGCTACAGAGACGAGCCCGAGATGATCGACTTCTCGGACGGCGTTTGCTACTACAGCGATGCGCACGGAACTCTTTACTCCGTTACCTGCGAAAAGTAAATAATTATTTGCAAAGTGAAGACAAAGGAGAGGAATATGAGCGGATTTGGGATCAACGTATTTGATTTCGGCGCAAAGGGCGATGGCGTTGCGGATGATACCGCGGCCATCCAGGCGGCGATCAATTTCTGCGCGGAGCGCGGCGGCGGAAGAATTCTTTTTCCTTATACGAAGGGCGGATACCGCATTGCATCCCCCGCAATCGAGACGCTTGACGGCATGCCGCTTCGCGCCCAGCTTTATATCCCGAAGGGGAACGCGAATATCTACCTTGAGGGTGAGATGCCCTGCCGGCTTCTCAACTCCTATCAGCTTACGCTGCATAACGCCGCGGCCGATAACGTGATCGAAACGCGCTTCGGCACGATGCGTACGGACAATACCCGTATCTTTAGTGATTGGCACGCACCCGAGGTGCATGAGGCTGAGGCACGCCCGTATGCCATTTTGGCCGCACCCGAGGGAACGAGCCTCAAGGGGCGCTTTTCCCACACGCAGATCTCGATCGCAAATCTTGAATTCCGCGTGCCGCTGGATCATGAAAAAATGTATCCGACCGAGAGTGCTGTAAATTTGCAGAACTGCTCACGTGTGCATATCTCGGACTGCCAATTCTGCCTTGGTGACCAGGTGGGAGATACGGCACTTTCAAAGGAGCTTTTGCATAATCCTTGCCACACGGCGGGGCTTGTGCTTTCGGGAGATCAGAACGACAATAACGTGCTTCGCAACGTCGCGGTGCAGGGCTTCCGCTACGGCATCGTTTCGGGTGAGCACGTGGTGGCGGATTATCTGTATATCCACAACTGCGAGGAGGGGCTTACCTTTCACGACTCATCCCATCTTTCCTGCTTCTATCACATCGTAGCTCAGCATAATACGGTCATCGTTTCCACGGCGCGAGAGGATCTTTTCGGCATGCCGAAGGGCAAGTGCAATGTTGAGATCTCGACGCTCAATTTTGAGTGCGGCACGAACCGCCGCCCCGCGATCAACGCATTAAAATACGGCGTTTACGATCCGGACGGCCGCTTGCGCGGCTCGCTGAAATGGCATAAGCCCTGGGGAAAGCAGGAGTTTCCCTCGGTTTGCACGGAGTACTTCGTAATAGAAAATTTTTGATAATAAAAGCTCCCGCAGTCCTGCTTTGGAGCTGAGGGAGCTTTGGGATTATTTTCTTTTTTTCGCCTTCAGGGCGGAGGGGGCTTTGCCCGTCTCGGCGCGCACCGCCTTATAGAGAGCGGAGGGGGATGCGTAGCCGCAGGCCTCTGCCGCCGCCTCCACGCTATGCCCGCGCG
>JAGBBQ010000123.1 GCA_017938425.1 Clostridia bacterium
CCGCGGTAGCGCATCGAGGGCTTAAAGCGATATTTTACTGCCTCGATCTTCTTCACGGGGATCAACTCGCCGTCCACACCGGGGAAGAGGAAGCGGCAGCCGTTCTGCCTTAAGTATTCATATACGGCGAGAAGCACGGAGCGCGCGTTGTCGCCCGCGATGATACCGCCCTCGCCGTCGGTATTCATATAAAGGATATCGTCAAGCTCGGTATTCTCGGCATCCGAGGTATCAAGGCCGAAGGTCTGCATCAGACCCAGGCGAAAGCCGTCCTTCGCATCGGGCTTATATTCGATGGGGATCTCACCGTCCATCGGCATCATCATACGCAGATATTTTTTTAATTCCTCTGCGGCGAAGTCGATGACGGGGCTTGCGTCGATCTTGTAGATTTTCAGCATCGTAAATATCCTTTCAATTCTAAAAACAGTTAATGCAGATCCTCGCTGGTCGCAAATTCCTCTTCCTCACGCTTTTTCTTCGCGGAAAGATCGGTCGGCGCCTTCACGATGCGGTTCAGCGCGGCCATACAGAGCGAGTGATCGTAATTTGCCTCCATCTCGTATTCGAGAAGGTCGAAGGTGCTCCAAAGCGTATCGAGCGCCGCCTTCGCCGCGGCATCGTCACCCACGCACTTGCAGGCAAGCACCCCTGCGAGCATACGGCAATAGGTCACGTGCTTCTCGATCAGGCGCACCGAAACGGTCTGCGCGCGGTAGGGCATATCGTAGTGTTTCTTTATCGCGGCCTCGGCTTTTTTGCAGATATCCTCCACACCCTCAAAGCCCTTCAGAAGCGAGGGATTGTAGTAGGCGCCGATCGCCTCGTCTGCAGAAAGCTCGCCCGAAAGATAGCGGATATCAAAGGCTTTTTCGATTGCTTCAAGATACGAATAGAAATCGCGCCAGCCCTCGCCAAAGGCGGCAGAGAAGTATTCCTCGGCGATCTCTTCGTAGGTAAGAGAAAGATCGTAGAGCATACGGGAGTAGAGATAGAAGGGGAAGCCCGTCGGGAAGTAGGAGCGCTGGCTTCCGTCCTCCAGGATGCCCTCGTAGCCCTCGTCGCGGTACATAAAGATATCCTCGCGGATGCGCTTTGCCAGCGCAAGAGAGGAGGGGTCGCGGTACTGCGGCGTCCAGAAGTAATACTCAAAAATAAAGGATGCGCCGGGGAAGATTTTTCTCCATGCGCGGCCGTATGCCAGAAAATCGGAAAGATTTTTGCGCTTTTTGCCGAGAGGCTTGTTGCGGCAGTAAGGGTAAACGGTCGCATTCTCGATCGGCTCGGGCAGCGTGGAGGTGTAGCTCCTCGAAATGGGAGCGAGCATAAAGGTAAAGCGGTCGGGGTTGTGGATGCGCTCCACCTCGGGTGCGTAAATGGTGTCGGCATAGCCGATGAAAACGATGCGCGTGCGCATCGAAAGGCGCGTCATCTCGGCATCCACCTCGTTGAGCAGCTGCACGTACCAATCGGACGCGCTCTTTTTTTGGCAGGCCTCGCACTCGCACTGATTCGAGGCGCCGTCCGATTCCCAGATATGCAGATAATCCACGTTCGAGCCGCGGCGCGCGTAGTCGATGATGTAGTCAACCACCTTTTTTCTCGCCGCGGGGTTGGATTTGCAGAAGTTCGTATAGATCGGGTAGCCGAGGCCCGAGTCGCCCGAAACAAACGCAGGCTTGAAGAAGCCGCGCTTGCCGCCGATCATTGCCATACAGTCGATGGCCTCCTTCGGATACATAGCCTCGTCCCGTGCATCAAAGATCGTAGAGGAGATGCCGAAGGGCTCGATCGTAAAGCCGTGCCCCGCATCGTGAAATTGTAAACCTCTCTTTGCAATTTCGACCTCGCAGTGGCGTTTATACTGCAAAACCTGATCCTCGGTCAGCGGCTCGGGCGTGCGGTGGCGGTTGTTATTATGCCTGTAATACTGATTGTAATAATCGCCGGGGATCAGGAACTGGATCATATAGCAGTTCTGTCCGACCTTCGGTCCGAAGTCGATCGTCTCAAGCATCGCGCGATGGCTGGTGGCGGATTCGTTGACCTGGCCGCGGTAGCGCATCGAGGGCTTAAAGCGATATTTTACTGCCTCGATCTTCTTCACGGGGATCAACTCGCCGTCCACACCGGGGAAGAGGAAGCGGCAGCCGTTCTGCCTTAAGTATTCATATACGGCGAGAAGCACGGAG
>JAGBBQ010000124.1 GCA_017938425.1 Clostridia bacterium
AATAGGCGTTTTTATCATTCGCAAGTGCGAATTGTATTACCGTTCGCTTTCGCGTAGTATATTATACACTATTTTCCGCCGTTTGTCAATCGGTCAGAACAAATCTTAATCAAAAAGGCATCGGATATTTCACCGATGCCCGATTGACTGTTATTTATCTGTTAGCGTTTCGATAGCAATTTGCATACCGAGTTTGAAAGCGTACTCAAAGATAGCAGCTTCTGCGAGGCTCATATATTCGCTCCAACAATCGTGGAATTTCTCAAACACTTCTTTCTGCTCGTCAGAGAAGCTTTTCTCCAAGTCCTCGTGATGCCTTGCCATATATCCGAGCAATTCTTTCATTTCTTTAGAATTAGTTCGGCTGTCTTCTTGCGGTATGATGTTTCCGTGCCAAAGTTCGTTGATGATAGATTTCATACCAACACCACCTCCCGCAAAACGATTTCTTCCGCGCTTGCTTTGATATTGTTCATTTCGGCAACCCAACAGAGCATATCGCGAGCTTTCAAGTTCTCGTCAATACCTCTTTCGGTGGCAAGGCGGGTAATGATGGTGTCAAGCATTTGGTTGGCTTCAAGGTCGATTTCGTGCAGCCGAGCGTTCAACTTGCCTTCGGTCAGCAAGGTTGTGTACCTTCCGCGACGATGGTTCTTGATGTAATCAAGGTGCATCCGTCCATACTTGCCGATCTGAAAGTCGGTCTGTTCGGGAAGGGTTATGTTAGGAATAAGGTGTCCGCTTTCTTCGTGATAAGTCCCACCAAGGTTTTCATACAAAGTTTTCATTACAGTATCTCCATTCAAATAAATATTTGCGATATACTGTATCGATTGTCTTTACCACTATTTTTTGAAACCTTCGTTATGGGACATCAAGAGAAGAGCAAGCACTGTTTTCTTCATGGCTTGCAGGGTGCAGCTGCGGTCTTTGTCCCCCCGATGCGTCTCGAGCGATGCATCCAGCGCCGAGAGAAGCCCGCCGATTCCGCCCGAGAGGATGCGCCGGTAATTCGGCGCGAAGTGATCCTTATTCGTTGTAAAGCGGCGCTCGGAAAAGCCCTCTGTGATGCGCCTTGCATAATCCAGTGTCAGCTCGGATTCTTTACAAAACAAAGATTTCAGGTTGCCTGCGATCCATTCGCTCTTCAGTATGACGGGGGTGGGCTCCGAAAAAAGCGAGGCGATGCCTGCGGCGCGCAGCGTGGCGGGCCTTTGTGCAAGGGCTTCTCTGTATCCGAGATAGCGGTAATAATACGGCGCGTACGCGCCCTCGGTCTCGCTTTCCAGCTCGGCCTCCAGCAACTTGAATAGATGCATAAGGTGTCCTCCTTTGGAATCTTATGCTTTTATTGTACGGATTTGGATTCCGCTTGTCAACGAACATAGTTAATAATCTTGACAAAATTAAGATGATATGATAGAATGATCGCGTAGAATTCAAAGAAAAAAGAGAGGGATAATATGCAGAGCTTTGAGATCGAAACCTTGCCGAAGGTGCGTTTTGCGCACGTATACAGCGTTGCAAGCTATGCGCATCCCCTACCGCCCACGAAGGACTGCATCGAGATTTCGCTGATTTCGGAGGGGGAGATTTGCCGCATCGGAGAGGACGGTAGCGAGACGGTTGCTCGCAAGGGAGATATCATTTTCATTCCGTATGACGTGCCCTGTGCCGTGCGCGCGGATGCCTTTCACGAGCATCGAACGGTGTGCGCCACGGTGAAGTGGCGCGCACTTTCCGAGGATGCGGACGGACTTTCTATCCCTCCCGTCACGCCCTCGCATCTTGTCAGCAGAACGGCACAGCAGATCATTGACCGGTTGATTCGTAATCAACTGTACTGGAAGGAATCTCCGATCAAGGGAGCGTCGATGTTTCTTTCGCTTTTATGCGAGCTGGATCGGTGCAACCGCGGAGAAAGGGCGGGGAAATTGCCGAGCGAGGTGCTGTACACGCGGCGTGCAAAGGAATATATTCACGCGCATCTCTACGAGCCGATCACGCAGGGAGCGGTGGCACGGTGGCTTTCGATCTCACCTGAGTATCTTTGCGCGGTGTTCAGGAAAACCGAGGGGACGACGCTGATGCGATATTGCAACGAGGCGAAGCTCGGCGCGATCCGTGAGCTGATGGAGATCAAGCATCTGCGTCTTTACGAGGCGGCGGCGCTTCTCGGGTACAGCGATCCGAACTACGTCAGCCGTCTGTTCAAAAAATACTACGGCTATAATATTACGGATAAGCCGCACAAGGTGAAATAGCGCCGCGCAGAGGTCGAAAGACAGGAAAAGTCAATATAATACAAGCATTGGAAAAAATTTCGGTTGTAAAGGCGGAGCGCCTTGTGCTATAATAGAAGCGAAAAAAGATTACCGAAAGGATGAAAAAGCAATGAGAGAATACGGCATTCAGCTTTACAGCGTGCGCGACGCGATGAAAGAGGACGTGCGCGGCACGCTGAAGAAAATTGCGGATATGGGCTATACCTCGGTGGAATTTGCGGGCTTTTTCGGCCATAGCGCGGAAGAGATCCGAGGAATGCTCGAGGAGACCGGGCTTCGCATCTCGGGCACGCATTCCTCCTTCGAGGATCTGCGCCCCTCCAAGATCGCGGAAACGCTTGCTTATCACAGGGCGATTAAAAACACCGATTATATCGTTCCCGGCGCGGATCTTTCCACACTTGAAAAAGTTGAGGATTTCTGCCGCGTGATGAATTTTGCGCAGCCGATCCTTGCCGCCGAGGGCATCCGTCTCGGCTATCATAACCATTCGCACGAGTTCGCGGTGCAGCCCTACGGCACGACGGTCCACGCACAGCTCGAGAGGCGGCTTTCGGTGCATTTCGAGATCGATACCTTCTGGGCGTTCAACGCGGGCTGCGATCCCGTTGCGGTGATGGAGCGCCTCTCGGAGCGCATCCACGTCATCCACGTGAAGGACGGCTTTTTGGGCGGCAAGGGAATGCCGCTCGGTCAGGGCGAGGCGCCCGTGCGTGCGGTCGTTGACTATGCGGTGAAAAACGGCATCCAAATGGTGGTGGAGAGCGAAACGCTTTCTCCCTCCGGGCTTGCCGAGGCAGAGGCCTGCATTGCGTATCTTAGGAGCATTGAGTAAATAAATATTTGCATTCGGGAGAGAAAATGAATTTCTGTTTTACGGTGGACGACAATATCCGCGCCTTCCGCGACGTGGCAAAAAATATGCCCGAGAGCATCTTCGCGCATCCGTATTTTGCGATGTTAGGGCGCTTGCACGAGCGCTTTTCGCTGAAGGTGCAGCTGAATATGTTTTATACCCTTGGTGGCTTCTCGCTTACCGAGATGCCCGATCGGTACAAAAAGGAATTTGCGGAGAACGCCGACTGGCTGCGTATGTCCTTCCATTCGAAGGACGAGACGCGATGGCCGTACAGAGAGGCGGGCTACGCAGAGGTGCTTTCCGATTGCCTTGCGGTGCAAAGACAGATCCTTCGCTTTGCGGGGGAAAAAAGCCTTGCGAAAACCACCACGGTCCATTTCTGCGAGCTGACCGAGGACGGCGTGCGCGCGATGGCGGATGCGGGCGTTCTGGGGCTTCTCGGGCTTTACGGCAAGCGGGGCGCGGAGCGCGTGTCCTACAGCATCCGTGACAGAGCGGTAGGCGATCGCCTGCGCGACGGCGAGATCCTTATGCTTGACGGTATGCACCACGCGGGCATCGATATCGTTCTGAATAATTTCGATGCCGAAGGGATCCTCTCGCAGCTGCCTGCGCTTTCGGGCAGAGAGAGCGTGCGCGTGATGATCCACGAGCAATATTTTTATAAGGACTACGAGCGCTACCAGGCGGATTTTGAGGAAAAGCTCGCAAGCACCTTTGCGGCACTGTGTGCGCAGGGAAGAGAAAGTAAATTTTTCGAAGAGCTGATAGGAGAAACGGTATGAATGCATCGTTTGAAAGAATCGTTTTGGATCTTCGCGCCCTTGGCGTGAAGGCGGGAGACGTGCTGATGGTGCATTCCTCCCTAAAATCCATGGGTCGGGTGGAGGGCGGCGCCGAGACCGTGATTGCCGCTTTGCGCGCGGTGTTGACCGAGGAAGGCACACTGATGCTTCCCACGCTGAGCTATGCGACCTCTTGCGAGGATTTTTATTTTAACAATCTGCACACGCCGTCCTGCGTGGGCCTCATCACCGAGACCTTCCGTAAGACGGAGGGCGTGCGCCGCACGAACCATCCCACGCACTCGGTGGCTGCCATTGGCAAGCTGCGCGATTTTGTTTGCGAGGGCGTAGAGCAGGATGAGACACCCATTGGGCCGCATTCCCCCTTCCGTAAGCTCGCGGATCTTGGCGGAAAGATCCTGCTTCTCGGCTGTCCCTTTGCGCGCAACACCTTTATGCACGGCGTGGAGGAGATCGCGGGTGCGCCCTATGCCTTAAAGGACACCTATACCGATTTTGAGATCGTGGACGAGAACGGTATCAGCAGAAAAAAGGGCTACCGCTGTCATTATTTCCACCGCCCCGAGGGCGAGATCATTCAAAGATACGATAGAGCTACCGATGTGCTTTCGGAGGGCGAATTTTCGCTTGGCAGGGTGCACGGCGCAGAGTCACTTCTGCTGGATGCCACCGCCCTGCGCGATAAGGCGGTCGCCAAAATGAAGGAGGATCCCTTCTATTTTATCGATGATCCGAACGGGATCTTCAAAAAGGAGAAACGAGATGATACAGTCTGATTTTCATATTCACAGTGAATATTCCTACGATGCCACGCTGAAGCTCTCCGAGATCGCAGAGGGCGCGGCGGCCTGCGGCTTTACGCGCATCGGTATCACCGACCACGCAAACTACAACGATCCGCCCTTCCTCTCGGATGCGCGCCGCTCGGCGGCGGCCGTAAAGGAGGCGCAGAAGAAATATCCCTTTATGCTATCCGGCGTGGAGCTGACGCCGATCCAGAAAACGCAGTTTGATTATATCGCAAAGCACGGCACGCGCGAGGGCTACGTTCTGCCTACGGGTGCTGACCGCTACGGCCTCGAGCTCGCTATGACGAAGGAGGAGATGGTCTCGCTCGGTATGCGCTACGCCATCGGTGCCTCGCATTGGCGCACCGATACGATCGGCACGGGCGAGGGGGACGGCGATACAGAGAGCCTGATGCGCGAGCTGTTCCGCCAGCAGCTGTGGCTTGCACAGGACGAGCGCGTGACGATCCTCGGCCACCCCTGGTTTCACGGCAGAGCGCCCTGGTATCAAGACTTTTCGATGATCCCGCGCACAATGCAAAACGAGCTTTGCGCGGCACTTCTGGAGAACGGCAAGTGCGCGGAGTGCAACACGGGCGTGATGCTGCGGTTCGAGGAGAGGGAGCGCTATCAGTACGCCGAGTATCTGCGCGAAATGCTTGAATCGGGCATCCGCATCACCTTTGGATCGGATTCGCATAAGGCGTATAACGATAATCGCAAGGGCACGGGGCGCGGCGATATCGAGATCGAAAAATATCTTCTTGCCGCAGGCTTTAAGGATGGGGATTTTTATACCCTTCGGGATGAGGATCTTTGGTAATACGAGATAAAATGTAAAGAACGGTTTGCAAAATCAATGCAAACCGTTCTTTTTTTAAAAAAATGCTCTTACAAGGCGAGGTGATCCGAGAAAAGGATTGGGATCAGGAATCCTTTGGCAGGATCGCGCCGCCGACGGCGCTATCCTATGCCGCTTTTGCAAGGCTTTCCGTACGAATGGCAAATTTTCGCGAGGGGTTAATTCCAATCGTAATACATAGCGCGAAGATCCATATGCCGCTCGGTAAGCGCCGCGTCTCCCATAGTATAAACGCAGTTATCCCACGGAATCGTGAAGGAATGGGTTTTGTTCTGGTAAAATTCGATGTATTTCGGCGTATGGATTGCATTGAAAAGTGCCAGCTGTGTGCTCGGAAAGCAGGTGCTGTCGCCAAGTCCCGAAATGATGAAGGCCGGGCATTTTAAAAATTCTGCCGCCAGGGCGGTATCGAAATATCCGATGCCGTCTCCCTTCGGCATACTGCTTTTCCGTTTGCCCTCTGCCACGTCACCGTAGATATCCGCAAAGCCCGGCACGTTCATGATCACGGCGGTGGCGCGGTCAAAGAGTGCCGCCACGTTGCAGGCCTGCATGCCGCCTTGACTGCTTCCCAAAAAGAAATAATCTCTTTGATTTAAAAGCGGATGCTCACGGAAGAAGTGAAGCGCCTGCAGATCGCGAAGGATCATTTTCGTCCAATATGAGGTGCTTGTGCTTTTGTTTTCCTCGGCGTGAAAGCCGTAGCCCTTCAGCGCTTCCTCGCGCAGGGCGTCGTAATACTCATGGCTTTCGCCGTTTCTTATGCAATGGGCGTTGACGTGCACGGAAAGATAGCCCGCGCGCGGTATCGGATCGGCGGAGCACACGCCATAGCCCTGAAAGAACATGGCAAGCGCAAGGCTTCCGTTTTGCGCCCCCTTCGGATAGGAGACGGAGACCGAGACGTATTCGCTCCCCGGTGCGGCGATGCGCATATTGTAGGTCTCAAAATCGGGAAAACGCTCGCTTTCGATCCTTTTGGAATAGAGAACCCTTGGCTCGCAGTCCTCCACCGCCTTACAAAGACTTTCTCGGAACGCCGCGTAATCCTCGGGAATCTTGCTTGCTCGCAGGATCTCTTCCGCATTCGCGCAGGCGCTTCCGTTAAATTCATCGATTTCCCCGATCGGGCGCTTTTCCTCGTCACAGGCCTTGGCCTTCAGATAGGCGAAGCCGCTTTTTTTCAGGGTGGTCTCTATATAAAACCATCCGTCCTCGGCGGGCTCTGCAAAGCCGTCATAGACCTGCCCGTCGTCACAGGTGAGAAAAAAGCGGAGGTAGGGAACAGATAAAAATGCATCCTCGTGCTTTGCGCGGATCTTGAATACGATCCTTTCTCCGACCCTATATTCCAAGGGATTTTTTTCGGTCGTGCCGATGAAATATTTGTATACTTCCTTCTTATGATTCGTCTTTCTTTGCAGCTCGAGCTTGCGGTAATCGTTCATTTTCTTTTCTCCTTGTATCGGATGATCACTTATTATAATACACGGAAAATTTGATTATTTCAAGGGAGTTTTTCAAAAAGGCATAAACTTTTTCGAGCGACTTTTCTATAAAGCTCTTGACTTATTTTTAGCGATCTTGCGATCGGTAAATACCTTTCCGCCGCAGGCTTTAAGGACGGGGATTTTTATACCCTTCGGGATGAGGATCTTTGGTAAACGCGTCTTACACTCTTTCCCCTTGCCGCTTGCGGTAGGCCGTTGGGCTTTCCGAAAAGGCGGCCTTAAAAACCTTGGAAAAATAATTATAATCGGGAATACCGCATCGGATGGCGATCTCCCCGATCGGCAGATCGCTTTCGGCGAGGAGCCGCTTTGCATAGGCAAGGCGGCTCTTTTTTATATACTCGGCAGGCGTGGATGCAAAGTATTCTTTGCAAACGGTGTATATTTCGTTGTGGGAAAGGCGCAGCCTTGCGCAGAGGAAGGGAACCGAGAGCGCGCCCGAAAGGTTCTCCTGCACGAGGTGCTCCAGCTCACGGTCAATGCGCGGGGCGTTGAAGGTGGCGAGCGATTTCAATAGCTCGTAGCTTGCGCAGGCATCTAAGATACGGAAGGCGGAGGTAAGCTTCTCGCTTTCTATGGAGGGCAGCGCCTCGTAGGCCGCAAGAAGGCTTTCTTCCGCTTTTTGAATGAGATCCCTCGTCTGCCGCGAGGGCAGCTCGCCCTCCTTGATCTGCCCGATCATAATAAAGCCGATGATCCTTCCCTCAAAGGTGATGGGAGAGATGCACTCGCGCAGCCCTGCGTGGCAGATATAAGAATGCTGGGCGCGAAGCGCGCGGCAGGCGGCAAAGCCCTCGCGGTCGCACCTCTCGCACCGCGCATTCATTTCCGCGTCACGGCGCAGATACGCGCAAAAGCTGCTGTGCTTTTGCGGATAGTAGCAAAGCTCATTGCCCTGCGCATCGAAAAGGCAGGTCTTGATGCCCGTCAAATTGTAAAAATCCTTAAGGAGGGATCGCAAGGCGACGCCGACTGTTTGCTTCATATTCGTATTCCTCGGTACAAAATTACCATACGGCAATAGAAATTATACTATATTCGGCGCAAAAAATCAAGTAGAATTCTAACAGAGACAAACGATGAGGGGGGTACGTATGAATTATCTTTCGGTCGATATCGGAACGACCGCCTGCAAATACCAGCTCTTTTCCGAAAAGGGGGAGATCCTTGCATACCGTACGGAGGAATATCCTTTTCTTTTCCGAGAGGGCGCGAAATACGTCGATCTTGCCGCGATCGAGGCCTGCCTTCGGCGTATGCTCGGCGAGGCCGCACGGGCGCATCGCATCGATTCGGTCGCTATCTCCTCGATCGGCGAATCCTTCGTCCTGCTTGACGGCGAGGACAACGTGCTGTTTCATCCGATGCTGTACACCGATGAAAGAGGCGCGGAGGAGGCAGAGGCGCTGAAGAAATGCTTTTCCGAGGAGGAGATATTCTCTCTGACGGGCACGGTGCCGCACAGTATGTATTCGGTCTCGAAGCTTCTCTGGATCAAAAGCAACGAGCCCGCGCTGTTTGAAAGGGCGGAGAAGGTGATGCTGATCGCGGATTATTTCGGCTATCTTCTGACGGGCGAGCGCGCGATCGATCATTCGCTTGCGGCGCGTACGGGCGTTTTTGATATAAGGAAAAAGGAATTCTCGGGAGAGCTGCTTTCATCCCTTGGGATCCCGCGTGCGTGGTTTTCAAGCCCGATGCCCGCAGGCTCGGTCGTCGGCCGCATAAGGCCCGCATTCGGCGTGGATGCCGTGCTGGTGCTCGGCTCGCACGATCAGATCGCGGCGGCGCTCGGTGCGGGGGCGCTGTGCGAGGGAGACGCCGTGGACGGTATGGGAACGGTGGAATGCATCACCGCGCTCTTTTCGGCGGTCGACGGGGGCATCCGTATGGGACGGCAGGGCTATCCCATCGTGCCGTACGCCGTGGAGGGGCTTTTCTGCACGTATATTCTGAATTATTCCTGCGGCAGCGCGGTGCGCCTTGTGCGGGAAAATCTGATGCACGGTTATAAGGGCGGCGAGGCGAGCTTCTTTGCCTATATGGAAAAGGAGATGGCGGATGCCCCTTCGGGGCTGCTTTGCTTGCCGTATTTCGGCGGTGCATCCACGCCGCATCAGGATCTTTCGGCGCGCGGCGCGATCCTGGGGCTCGGCACGCAGACGCGCGATGCCGAGATATACCGCGCGGTGCTTGAGGGCACGGCGATGGAGATGCGGTACAATATGGACACCATGAAGGAATACGGCATCGAGGTCCGCTCCGCCGTGGCAACCGGCGGCGGCGCAAACTCGGCGGCCTGGCTTCGCATCAAGGCGGATATCGAGGGCATTCCTTATAAGACGCTGCGCTCCTCGGAGGGCGGGCTTTGCGGTCTTGCTATGCTCCAGGCGGTGGCAATGGGTGGCGCGAAGGACCTTTTCTCGGCTAAAGAGACCTTCGTGCGCTATCGGGATAGCTTCCTGCCGAGGGGCGGCGCGGAATACGTGCCTTACTATGAAAAATATAAAAAGCTATATAAGACGATAAAGGAGATAGAAAAATGACTTTTGCTTTGTATTTCGGAAACCGCGGCTTTATGCCCGGCGAGCTGATCACGGGCGCAAGAGAGGATATGATCCGCGCCGTCACCGATGCGGGCTATGATTATATCGCAATGGACCCCGCTCTGACGCGCTACGGCGCGGTGGAGACCCGCGACGAGGGACGGCTCTATCACGATTGGCTGAAGGCACACGAGGGGGAGTACGACGGTGTGATCCTTTGTATGCCGATCTTCGTGGACGAGAACGGCGCGATCGCCGCTTTGCAGGATGCGGGCGTTCCGATCCTGATGCAGGCCTATCCCGACGAGATAGGGAAGATGGATTTCAAGCATCGCCGCGACGCCTTTTGCGGTAAATTCTCGGTGACCGACGTCTTTTATCAGTACGAGATCCCCTTCACGGTAATGAAGCCGCACGTGGTGCATCCTCTCTCGGAGGCCTTCAGAAAAAATCTTGACGACTTTGCTGCCGTCTGCCGCGTGGTCAAGGGAATGCGCCGCTTCAATCTCGGCTGCATCGGCGCGCGGACGACCGCCTTCAAGACGGTGCGCTTCGACGAGGTCACTCTGCAAAGATACGGCATCAACGTGGAGAGCTTCGATCTTTCCGAGCTGATCTTCAAGGTGCAGGGCAAGGCGGATGACGAGGCTGCCGTGGTGCAAAAGAAGGAGCGCCTTTGCGCTTATACGGACTTCTCCCTCGTTCCCGAGGATAAGAAAAATATGCTGGCGAAGATCTCCGTCGTGATCGACGAATACATTGCGGAGTATCATCTGGATGCGGTCACGCTCCGCTGCTGGAACGAGATGGAGACCATTCTCCGCGTTTGCCCCTGCGTTCTGATCTCCGAGCTGAATGACCGAGGCATCACCTGCTCCTGCGAGATCGACCTGACGAGCGCGATCACGATGCGCGCGCTTTCGCTCGCAAGCGAGGGGCCTGCGGCCTGCCTCGACTGGAACAACAATTACGGCGAGGAGGAAAACAAGGCGATCCTCTTCCACTGCGGCCCCGTGGCGCAGAGCCTGATGGCGGGGAAGGGAAAGGTGACCTCGCATAAGATGTTTGACAAGGGGGATCCCGGCAGCGGCTGGGGAACCAACGAGGGCAGGATCGGCGCGTTCGATATGACCTTCTCCAACGGCTTCACCGAAAACGGCAGGCTGAAGGTGTATTTCAGCGAGGCGAAAATGACGGATGCACCCATCGAGAAGCCCTTCTTCGGCTGCGGCGGCGTTGCCGAAATTCCGGATCTGGAGAATAAGCTTCTTCGCCTGGCAAGGGGTGGCTTCAAGCATCATACCACCATTGCGCGCGGCCATATGAAGGCGGTGCTGGAGGAAGCACTCGGCAACTATCTCGGATACGAAATCGTGGATATAGAGGAGGCAAGGAGATGATCGTTGGCTTGAAGGAGGTCCTTGCAGAGGGCAAGGCGCGCGGCATTGCCGTCGGCGCGTTCAATACGCCGAATCTCGAATGTCTGACGGCGGTGCTGGAGGCGGCACAGACGCTGGACGTGCCCGTGATCGTTGCGCACGTGCAGCTGCACGAGGCGGTCGCACCGCTTGCATATATCGGCCCGACGATGCTGGCGCTGGCCGAAAGAAGCCGCGTGAAGGTCTGCGTGCATCTCGATCACGGCGAGGATATTGAATACCTGAAGCGCGCGATCGATATGGGCTTTTCCTCGGTTATGATCGATTGCTCCACGCTTCCCTATGAGGAAAACGCAGCGTATACGAGGACGGTCGTGGACTATGCGCACGCGCACGGCGTGGACGTGGAAGCGGAGCTCGGTGCGTTGCCCCAAAGAGAGGGCGGCACCGGCAGCGTCGCGGCAGATCCCACCGCGCTTTATACAAAGCCCGCGCTGGCCGCGGATTTCGTTGCACGAACGGGCGTGGATGCGCTCGCCATCGCCTTCGGAACGGCGCACGGCATTTATAAGACCGCGCCGATTTTGAATATGGATATCATCAGCGCGGTGCGCGAGAGGGTGGACGTGCCGCTCGTTATGCACGGCGGCAGCGGTATCTCGGACGCAGAGTATCGCGAGGTGATCCGCCGCGGCATCGGAAAGATCAACTATTTTTCGTATATGTCGGCTGCGGGCTATGCGGCCGCCAAGAGGGTCGTCGCATCGGGAGAGGGAACGTTTTTCCACGACCTTACCCGTGCCGCAAAAGATGCGATGAAGGAGAACGCGATGCGGACGCTGCGCGTGTTCTCGGGGCTTGACTGAGCTCCGTCGGCAAAAAAACGGCTCCTTTATCCCCGAACGGAGCGAGAGGCTGTCCCGGGTGCATTTTGCATCCGGGGCGGCCTCTTTTTTTATCAAGTGCGGTTGGCAAAAAAAGAGAAAAAAAGGAGAAAAACAGATAAAAACCGTGACGGAGCAGAGGAGAATACCCAAAAACGCACTCTGCGGTTGCGAAAATTTGCAAGCGCGGTTGCTTGTAAGCGGCGTGCGGATTTGGTATAATAGATAACGTAATTTGAATTTTCGGTTAAAAAACTGTACGGTCGCCGCAGGCGACAGAATGGAGAAGGTTATGACGATTGGGCAAAAGATCGTGAAGCTGCGCTTGGGGATGGATATTTCGCAGGAGCAGCTGGCGGAGAGACTTGGGGTTTCGCGACAGTCGGTCTCCAAATGGGAGATGGACCAGGCGCTTCCGCAGATCGATAAGGTGCTGCAGCTCGCCGCGCTTTTTTCGGTGACGACGGATGCGCTGCTGCAGGATAAGATCGAGCTTGCGGGCGGGGCGTCCCGCACCCGTAAGGGCGGCAAATATTTCGGAACGGACGGCTTTCGCGGCGAGGCAAATCTCGGGCTGACCTCGATGCAGGCCTATCGCGTGGGGCGCTTCCTCGGCTGGTATTACGCCTCGGCGCTCTCGGGCAGCACGAAGGCGGGCTACCGCCCTCGTATCGTGATCGGCAAGGACACGCGCCGCTCGAGCTATATGCTGGAGTATTCCATCGTGGCGGGTATTACGGCGAGCGGCGCGGATGCGTATATGCTCCACGTTACCACCACGCCGAGCGTTTCGTACGTGACACGGCAGGACGGCTTTGACTGCGGCATTATGATCACCGCCTCGCACAATCCCTATTATGATAACGGCATCAAGATCGTCAATTCCTACGGCGAGAAGCTGGACGATGAGGCGACGGCGCTGATCGAGGCGTATATCGACGGCGATATGGGAGCGCTTGGCGTGGAGGAGGCGGATCTGCCGCTGGCGCAGAGAGCACGCATCGGCTGCATTTACGATTATGCCTCGGGCAGAAACCGCTACATCGGCTATCTGATCTCGGTCGCCTCCAACTCCTTTAAAAATCTGAAGATCGGTCTCGACTGTGCCAACGGCGCCTCCTGGAATATCGCGAACGCCGTATTCAGTGCGCTTGGGGCAAAGACCTTCGTGATCGGCAACGAGCCCGACGGACTGAATATCAACGACGGCTGCGGCTCGACCTCGATCGAAAGGCTCAGAGAGCAGGTGCTGCAGCAGCATCTGGATCTCGGCTTTGCCTTCGACGGCGACGCCGATCGCTGCCTTGCCATCGACGAGAAGGGCAACGTGATCGACGGCGATGCGATCATCTATATCCTTGCAAGGCGTATGAAGCTGCGCGGCACGCTCAACGACGATACCGCCGTCACCACGGTGATGTCCAACAGCGGCTTCGTGAAGAGCCTCGAAAGGATCGGTATCCGTTGCGTGCAGACCCAGGTGGGCGATCGCTTCGTGTACGAATGCATGCAGAAAAACGGCTACGCCATCGGCGGCGAGCAGTCGGGACATATCATTATGAAGAAATACGCCACCACGGGAGACGGCATCCTCACGGCGCTGATGCTGACCGAGGAGGTGCTCGATTCCAAGACCTCGCTCTCCGCGCTCGCCGAGCCGATCGAGCGCTATCCGCAGTATCTTGAAAACGTGCGCGTCAAGGACAAGGCGGCGGTGCTTGCGGATAAGAACGTCCTTTTGGCGAAGGAGGCAGTGGAGAGAAGGATCGGCGGAGAGGGCAGAGTGCTGCTGCGCAAGAGCGGTACCGAGCCTGTCATCCGCGTGATGGCGGAATGCGTGAGCGCACGGCGGTGCGAGGAATACGTAAAGGAGGTCGTGCAGGCGATCCGAGAGGGAGGACATACGCTTGGATAAAAGAGTAAAAACGAAGGAGCTCTTCTCCTCGGTGCCCGCGTTTCTTTTGCCGCTTTTCGAGGGCGCGGAGTATCCGTGGCAGATGCTGCCGAGGATCAAGGAATATGCGTGGGCACTGATCGAGCGCGGCATCGAGGGCTATCACGAGATCGCAGAGGGCGTGCTCGTCGGCGAGGGGGTGCGCATCCATCCGACGGCGACGGTCGAGCCGCCCGCGATCCTCGGCGCGCATAGCGAGCTGCGCCCCGGGGCATTCATCCGCGGCAGCGTGATCACGGGCGAGGGCTGCGTGATCGGAAACTCAACCGAGCTGAAGAACTGCATCCTTCTCGACGGCGTGCAGGTGCCGCATTATAATTACGTCGGCGATTCGGTGCTTGGACACCATGCGCATATGGGTGCGGGCGCGGTCTGCTCCAATCTGAAGTCGGGCGGCGGCACGGTGACCGTGCACGGCGATACCGATCACGAGACGGGGCTTCGCAAGCTGGGCGGCATTTTGGCGGACGGCGCGGACATCGGCTGCGGCGCGGTCGTCAATCCCGGCACGGTGGTGGGAAAAAACACCTCGGTCTACCCCCTGACCGCGCTGCGCGGCGTGTATCCTGCAAACTGTATCGTTAAGGCAACGGACACCGTTGTGAAGCGGAAATAAGAAAATAATTATTTACATAAAGAAAAAAAGAGCGAGTTTTTTTCGCTCTTTTTTATATTTTCGCTTTTGCCTCTTCCGTCCTCTCTGTCTGCCTGTACGCATAGACCTCGTAGGTGGAGAGCTGCGATTTTTCCTGCATAAAGGCGTGGACCCTTTCGCAAAGGTCTTTTCGCGCCTCGCGCTCGGGGAGCGTCCTGTCGGGGTAGATCGGATCGCTTACGTAGACCGTCATATTCGCCTTGCGCAAGCAGGATAGAAAGCCCTTCGGCGGCGTATATGCCGTGAAGAAGGCGATCACGGGCGCCCCCTGTCTGACAGGGTAGGAGAAGGATACGTCCGAGAAGCGGCGCACGCCCGTGTAGTACGGCCAGATATGCGCCTCGGGATAGACCGTGATATTGGAGTCCTTGTGATGCAGATCAACGGCCTCGCCAAAGCGCTTCATTGCGTGCACCGTGGTCGGGATCGGGATCGCGCCGAGCATCTGCACCACGGTGCGCAGCCCCTTGATGGAAACGGTGTCCTTCGATACGATGATGCGGCAGCGCTCTGGCACCGAGATGAGGTTGGGGGTGAAGGCGTCGTACCAGCCCGTGTGGTTGCCGTAGAGATAATAATGCTGCCCTCTGCATTTTTTCACCGCTTTTTTGTTTACGAACCGCATTCTCAGAATGACCCTTTCAAAGAACCAGACGAGAGGGAAGGCGACGAAATAATAGAGGAAAAAGGACGCGGCGCGAAAGAGGGGGCTTTCGCGGATATAGGGAAAGCTCTCGTCCACCGCGCAGCCCTTTATGTGCGTGCCCGCAAAATCGTCGTTTTTCTCATCCGCGTAATATATCGTTTTTGCTTCTTTTTTCATTTACGGTCTCCTGCATCATTTCTTCCATCCTCAGCATACACGCGTCCTGACGGAACGCCACCGCGCTTTCGAGGTATTTTTTCTCATATTCCGCCCGTTTTTCGGGGTGCTCGATCCAATAGTCGATCACCCTTGCCAGCGAGCGCGGATCTCTGTTTTTGAAAATACAGCTTTCGTCTATGGCAAAATCCTTGGTCGCGGCGCGCTTCGAGTCGGAAACGACGGTCAGCTTACCGCAGACCACCGCCTCCAGGCAGGAGATGCCCTCCAGCTCCGCCTCTGCGGGATGCACGTAGATATCCGCATAGTTCAGCACGTCGATGATCTCCTCTCTGGAATAGAACTTGAAGATCGGGGGGATGGGAAGCCTCTTCGCAAGCCTTCGGTAATAGCCCTCCTTCACGCCCTGGCCGCCGAGGATCAGCTGAATATTATCGCGGTGCCTTGAATAGCCGACCGCCTTTATAAGGGTATCCTGCGATTTTTCACGTGCGTATCTTCCCGTGGTGAGGATCACGGTCTTATCCCACAGCGCGTCCGGCTTCTCGCAGCGCCTGCGCGCCACGTAGCTGTGCACGCCGTTGGAGATCACGTAGCCGTTCGTCGTATGGCCGACGGTGCTCTCGAATATGTCGCGGATGAAGGCGGTGGGATAGTGTATACCGTCAACGTATTTGTAAAAATGCTTGTAAATATACCTGTAGATGCCTCTGTTGAGCGGCTCGCATTTATTCAGCTTGATGTAGGAGGTGAAGTTCTCCGCCTGCATATGGAAGCCGGCAGTGACGGGGAGCGCCGCCTCCCTTGCCAGACGGAGGGCTTTCTTCCCCAGCGGGAAGGGAAGCATGATATGCACGTGGTCAACGCCCGCGAGCGCGGCGCGGATCACGCCCTCGTCCGCCTTCGCCAGCGTAACGCCGACCCTCGCCACGTAGGCGTTCAGGAGCCTGCCGAGCGAGAGATTCGGCACGACGAATACGTTTTCCGTCCCCTTTTTATCTTGATCTGCGCAAAGGATGCGCACCTCGTGCCCTCTTTGCTTCAAAAAACGGATCAGATTCATTGCGGCGATCGTGGTGCCGTTGTTTTCTTCTCCGAGAACGTCGCAAACTATCAATATTTTCATAAGTCATCACCTGTCGGAATTTGTAAAAGCCGATCGGCCTTGGCTGTATTTTAGCAAGCGAGCATAAACTGAAACTAAATAAAAAAGCCGCCCTTTCGCGGCTGTGCCGCGATCGGGTGGCTGGGGGCGCTTCTATTATTTCTTTTTCTCCAGCCGCAAAAGCAGCGAGGAGAGCGGCAGGATCAGAAGCCCTGCGAAGAGATTGCCGATGCCGTGCATCACGTCGAAGGGCAGGCCCGCGGCGATCCAGGCGAGCATTCCGTCAAGATCGAGGCCGAAGATAAGCGCCTGCGCGGGGGCGTAAAGCACGCCGTAGAGCAGGCCGTGGAGGCAGCAGACGGCGGGATATACCGCCATCCCGACCGCGCGCGGCATCTTGCGCGGCAAGAGCATCGTCACCCCCCAGAGGATCGCCCAGATATAAAGGTAGGGGATCCACCAGAGGCCGAAGCCGCCGTAGAGTCCTGTCATAAAAATAAATATGTAAATGGGGATCAGTGCTTTGGTGCGGTAAACGAGGGTATACACCATAACGAGCGTGCCGATCAGATGGATGTTGGGCAGCGCATCCATAATGACCTTGGAGCAGAAGGTCAGCGCCCCGAGCATGGAAAAGATCGCCATATCGCGCACAGAGATGCGCCGCTTTTTGCTTTTTGCCATCGGTTATCCCTTGTCCCTGGAAAGACGGTAGGTCCTGCCTGCCTCGATCGGCGTCGTATCCACGCCGCTCACCGCGTATTTGCCGTCGATATAAAGCGCCCAATAGGTGCCGTCGGTATCGTAGTCTGCAAAAATGCCGTTGACGGTCTTGACGTAGAGGCCGTAGGGACCGTCCTCACCCGTGATCAGCCCCTCGGCAAGAAGGGCATCTCCCAGGATGGTCTTATCGGTCCTCAGGGTGATGGCGATCTCGCTGTCGCCTGCGGCGACCTCCACGGTCACCTCGGTGCTGCCCGTGCCGACGGTGGCATCCGTCTTGTGGATCGCATCCTTCCATAGATCCTCCCCCGCGCCGCAGGCGGCGAGGCAGAGAAGGGTGAGAAGTGCGAGAAGAGAGAGAAGTGCGGATCTTGTTCGTTTCATTTTTTATCCTTTCATTATATAAACAAATTGCAAAAGGATAAAGCAAAAAGCGCTCCCCACGGAGCGCCTCCAAGCGAAAAGCGCGGCCTTCTGCCCTGCCGCCTTTTTCTTCGGAAAAGCGCTCTCCCTTGCCCGAGAGCCTTCTGCCTGCACGAGCCGATAAGCATTCCGACTTGACTCATTTCTGAGAGTTACGGTAATGGCTGTTGCCGCGGATTTGCACCGCGATTTCCTTAACCCTGCGCCGTTTTCTGCGCAGTGGCGGCAGATCTGCCGCCCGCTCGTGTTATTCTTTTGTGTTCTTAGTGTAGCACAAAGCGCATGTCTTGTCAAGATGTAAGCTGCTATGTTCGCTTGGCGTACAATACTATTGTTCGCTCGGCGTATAATAGATCCGATGAAAAAATATAAGTTTTGAGGGAAAACAAGGAAAAAACGAAAAAAAGCCCGACCGTCTTATATCCGTTTTCCGCAAAAAGGATATATGCACCGCCCGAAAAAAGAGCCGAAAAATTCGTTTTTGGGTAATACCGAGAATAAGAAAAGTCTGCTATACTGTTGAATGTAAACGGTTGGCAGCCTTTTTTATTGGCTGCAAACGGGAAAGGAGGCATCAATGCAGATCGACGAAAAAAGCAAGGAAGCACCGAAGGAGGGTGCGCTTTATAAGACTCTTGAGATCGAGGGGCGGCGCTTTTCGCTTTACTACGGATATTACGAGGAGAGCGACAGATACAATCCCTTCTGCGACCCGATCCCCATTTATCCCGACTTTCTGAAGGAGCCGATCTATACGGACGGCGGGCATCCCTTCGCAACGGATATGCAGGATGCCTGCGAGCATTACCGAGGGCAGAGCGCCGAGGACGGGTGCTTTTGCTGCCTGCACTACAAAAAATGCGAGGACTTCTTCGGCATCTGCCTCTGCGACGAACGCAGAAGGAATGAGTAGCCGCGAAAACGAAAAACACATACGATAAAACGAAAACGAA
This sequence comes from Clostridia bacterium, assembly GCA_017938425.1. GTDB lineage: Bacteria > Bacillota > Clostridia > Oscillospirales > CAG-272 > UBA1740. The sequence goes on from JAGBBQ010000124.1 coordinate 18,557, forward strand.
TCAAGGAGAAGATCTATGAAAAAACAACTTTACGTGCTTATCGTCGCCATTCTGGCGGCTTGCCTTCTGCTCGCGGGGGCTCTCGTGACCTCTGCCGCACCCGAGGAGGTATATACCGAGGTGGGCGATGAGACGGCATTGCATACCGCGGTCTCTGCGGGCGGAAACGTGCGGCTTACGGCAAACGTGACTCTGACGCAGCAGATACAGATCGAACAGGACGTGACTCTGGACCTGAACGGCTATACGGTCACGGCAAATGAATGCATTGCCATTTACGTAGTCGATACGAATGCAAATCTTTGCCTTCGCGACTCCACGGAGGAAAAGAACGGCGGCATTGTGAGCAGCTACGCAGACCACCCCACGATATGGATCGCAAGCGGCCGCGCAACGATCGAGAGCGGCAATTATCAGATTTCCGGTGCGATCCAGGTGGATCCGCAGAGCGGCCTGACGGTGACGGGTGGACGCTTTTCTACGACCGACGTGCAGCTCATCGTCAACTCCGGTACGCTCAGCATCAGCGGCGGTGCATTTGACGACTTTCCCGACGGCGCGATCGTATACGTCGGCTCGGGGGCCGTTGAAGGCATCGAGACCTATATCAGCGGCGGCAGCTTCGGCGCGGGGGGCTCTCTCGGGCACTTTATGGTCATCGGTACGCTGGATCTTTCCGCGCATCCAAACCCCTTGGGACTGACCTTTGCCGTCCTTGACGAAGCGTATCGGTACACTCTGCCCGCAGACTTCCGCGCCGAGATCACGATGGGTGTTGCGCGTGTGACGGCCGAGGCGGAGTGGAAAAAGAACGGCGAGACCGTCGGCGCGGGCTCGCTTCAGAAAGCGATCAATGCGGCGACGGAGGGAGAAGCCGACAGAGTGGTGCTCCTCTCCTCGATCGATAATATTACGGTCCCGTATCACATCGGTAAGGGAAGCTTCACCCTGGATCTTGCGGGAAAGACGCTGAGGGCCTATCAGTCGAGCATTTTTACGGTCTATCCCCTCGACGAACAGCAGGTGCAGATCACCTTCACGGACAGCGCCCTCGGCGGCGGCCTCCTCAGTATAAGAGACGGCTCCCCGTGGAACTGCGCACCGATCGAGATTCTCGGCGGTAACGTAGAGGCGGTGATCGAAGGCGGTAGATACGAGGGCTATCACGCGGTCCACTTTGATTCGGATGGGGAACAGACGTCTTCACTTACGGTCAAGGGCGGCGAGCTTCATGCCGCCGAGGACGGCGTGGTGCTTTATACCGACGGAACGACCGTGGTGGAGGGCGGTAATTTTTTCAGTCTGCCCGGGCATAACATTTTCCGTCTTGAGGGCGGCACGCTCACGCTGAAGGGCGGTACGCTCCCTACGCTCGATGAGAATGAAAGCCGCGTGTATATGCGCGGCGGCGTGCTGGCGCTTGCCGACACCTTTTCCGGCGTGGAGGGATTCTGCATTGAAAACGGTGCAGACAACGCGCTGGACCTTTCCTCGGTGATCTATCCCGAGGGCTATGGGCTTGTGAATGCCTTCGACCGTACCGAGCCCGACGTGATCGAGGCGGGCGAGCGCTATATCGTTTGCCCCTTCCATACGGTCACCTTTGCGCCCGGAGACGGCGTGGGAGAGGCGCAGCAGATCACCGTCCCGGAGGGGACGTATATCACGCTTCCCGAATGCTCCTTCGTTCCGAATCGGGAAGGGGAGATCTTCTACTACTGGCTGGACGGCGACTTCGAGCTCGATCCGGGCGATCTCTATCTCGTGAATACGGATACCGTGTTTACCGCTGATTACAGCGAAGCGGCGCTTTTCGTCCTGGAGCCCGGCAACGGCGCGGGTGAGCCGATCACAGAGCTTGTGCGTCTTCAGTCACGGATCACGCTTCCCGAATTCCCCTTCACGGCCCCCGAGGGTTATCTGTTCTCTCATTGGGCGAACCAGGGCGGCCATATCTATTACCCGGGCAATGAGGTGAATATTTCGAACGGAATGACCTTCAGAGCGATCTACGAGAAGGCCGTGGTCTTCACCTTCGTTGCGAACAACGGTACGGCAGAGACCCTTGATAACGCATACGTTAAGCAGCACACGTACTACTACCTTCCCGAGAATCCCTTCACCGTACCCGAGGGCAAGGTCTTCGGCGGCTGGGAGATCGACGGCGGTCTGTATCCTGCGGAAGGCGGCTATTATGCGGAGCGCGATGTCACCGTGACGGCGGTATGGAAAAATCTTTATACTGTGACCCTCGTTTCTGACAACGGCACCGGGGAATCGGTGACCGTGAACGCCTTGGAGGAGGATACCCGATATGAGCTTCCCGCGTGCACCTTCACCGTACCCGAGGGCAAGGTCTTTGGCGGCTGGGAGATCGACGGCGTTTTATACAGCGCGGGAGAAGCGATCTGGATGGCATCCGACCTTACGGTGACGGCAATATGGATAGATACCTATTCGTTGATCTTCGATCCCGGTAACGGTACCGCGGAATCCATGAGCGTGGCCGATCTTCCCGCGGGCACCCGATATCCCCTTCCCGAGAATCCCTTCACCGTACCCACGGACAAGGGCTTTGGCGGCTGGGTGATTGGCGGCGTTCTGTACGCGCCGGGCACGGATTATTACGTAAACGCCGATACCGTCATAACGGTGGCATGGCTGGATCTCTACACCGTGACCTTCATTGCCGATAACGGCACCGAGGAAACGATGGACCCCATCCTTCGGATGGACGGCGATGTGTACGCACTGCCTGCGCCCACCTTCACCGCGCCCGAGGGCTACGGCTTTTACGGCTGGCTTGTCGGCACGGAGGAGTATATCGTCGGAGAAGTCATAACGATCCAGGGTGACACCTCGGTCCGCGCGCTCTGGAAGCCGATCGTCACCATCAGCTTTGACCCCGGCGAGGGAGAGGGAACGATGTCTTCCGCGACCGCTATACAGGACAATTATTACGTTCTTCCCGCATGCGGCTTCACCGCGCCCGAGGGCAAGGCGTTTGACGGCTGGCTGGTTTCGGACGGTGTGAATACCTATCTTTACGGCGAGGGCAGAGCGATCCGCATCGTCGGTCCGACGACGGTGACGGCGCGCTACAAGACAATATCCATCGTTACCTTTCTTCCCGGCTATGAGACCGAAGCGGGCTTTGAGCCTGCCTCCTTCCCGCTCGAGGGATGGGTAGAGCTTCCGCCGGTGGCGTTGTATCCCGTGCCCGATGGCAAGGTCCTCGCGGGCTTTGAGATCGACGGCGTGCTCTATGCGCTCGGAGAGGAGATCTATATCCGCGAGAGCACGACGGTCACGCACGTATGGCAGGAGATACCCGATCCAAAGAATGCACCTCTGATCCTCGGCGGCATCGCGATGGCGGACGGCGATTACCTCGCAGTCGGCGCGACGGAGACCGTAAGAACGAAGCCTGAGGGCGGCTATGCATATTACAAGAGCGGCACTCTGACGCTTTGTGACTATACTTACGAGGGCTTCGGCTTTTTCGATGGAGAGTTTAGCCTCGGGCTTCTTGCGAACGAGACGCTGACGGTCAAGCTCGTCGGTGAGAACCTGATTTCCGTTCCGCCCCTTAGCTATGCGGTCGTGGCACCGTCGCTTTCCTTCGAGGGCGAGGGAGCGCTGACGCTTCGCGCCTTTATGGGCATTAGCACGGATATCTTGAATTTTTCGGGCGGCACGGTGACCGTTGAGGGTGAGATGCTCGCGATCGAAGCAACGCACATGCGCCTTTGCGGCGGTACGCTGCACATCATCTCCGATGCCGGCATATATGCCGAGGAGCTTATGATCGAGGAAGGATCGCTCCTTGCCGAAACGCAGGAGTTCTGTATCCGTGCCGTGAATCTTTTGATATACGGCGGCACGGTCAGCGTTACGTCTCTGGATAGCTTCGCGATCGGGGCGGATGACGCGGCGTACCTCTACGGCGGCGCGGTTACGGTACGCGCAGCATCGGCGGGTATGAGCGCATATTCCCTTTACGTCTACGGCGGCACGCTTGACGTGCGGAGCTTTAGCGGCATCGAGGGAGAGCTGCTTCTGTTTGAGGACGGCCGCATCACCGTGACGGCAGAGGCGTATGCGATCTATTGCGCCGATCTTGAGATCGGCGGCAGAGCCGAGCTTTCTCTCGAATCCCTGTATGAGTGTGCGTTGTGCGTCAGTGAGAACCTCTATATTGATTCTGATGCGCTTTCCATTGAGACGCCCTATGACGGCTACGTCAGCGAATATGAGATCGAATCGGAGGTCTTTATACTGACGGTCGTGGACGATACCGGCGTTCCTGCTTGCGAGATCGTCATCGGCAGGAATAAAAGAGTGCCGCGCACCGTTTTTGTCGGCGGCATCGAGCTTTCCGAGGGCGAATATCTGGCGAACGGCTCCTTTGTTCCCACGAGAGAGAAGCCCGAGGGTGGCTACGCGCACCTTGCGGGCAACGTGCTCACTCTGAATCACTACACCTACGAGGGCATCGGCTATCTGAGCACCGATCGCGGCTATGCGGCTATGATCGCCTTCTTCTCCGATCTTGAGATCCGCCTCGTCGGAGATAACGCTCTGACGGCGCCCGCGTGCAGAGAGAACCCTTACGGCATCTATGCGAAAGACAGCGGGGTTCTGACGCTTTCCGGTGACGGCAGCCTTTCGCTGACGGCGTATGAGGGCGTTTGTGTCGATACGCTCGTGATCCGCGGCGGCACCTACACCGTGAACGCGGAGGATGACGGCTTCTATGCAACGAATACCATCACGGTCGAGGGCGGCAGCCTTACCGTAAATGCGGGCGGTGACGGACTGGATGCCGCGCGCATCGAGATCCTTGACGGTAGCATCACGGTCGTGGCGGATGACAATGCGATCGAGGCAACGTCGGGCACGGTCCGTGGCGGTCGCTTCCATCTGACGGGTGCGGACGATGCGTTCGAGGTCGATTATCTGAGGATCTATGACGGAAGCTTTACTCTGATTTCGGAGGATGACGGCGTGGAGTCGGATCTTCTCGAGATCCTTGGCGGCGTTTTCGATATCACGGCGGATGAGGACGGCATCACCTCGGAGCAGATCATGATCCGCGGCGGCAAGCTTAAGATCTCGGCAGCGTGCTGCGGTCTGTACGGCTCGGCTGCATATATCTTTGGCGGCGAGCTTGCGATCACCTCGTCGGGTGACGGTATCAGCGTGAGCGATCTCACGGTATCCGGCGGCAATCTTTATATCCTTGTGACAGAAGAGGGCTGCGCTGTGGTTTCTATGGAGATCTATCTTCACGGTGTGAAGATCTATCTGCCCGCGGAGGGTAAGATCTCCGAGAGCGAGGAGGGATACGAGATCATCGCGGATGCGAGCGGCGAAGCGGCAAAGGCCGTGTTCCTCTCGGCAAGCACGCACGTGTTCGGCGATCGCTTCGTGCATACCGATACGCATCACTTTAAGGCCTGCACCGAGGAGAGCTGCAGCCTTCCCGCAGACGGAAGATTGCACGCATATATCGCGGCGGCGGCTTACGGTACGCATACGCACGGTGCGGCGGCTACCTGCACCGAGGCACAGAGGTGCACCGTCTGTGAGGCGGAGCTTGCACCCGCCTTGGGACATACCGCAGGCGCGGCGGCTACCTGCACCGAGGCACAGAAGTGCACCGTCTGCGAGGCGGAGCTTGCGGCGGCGCTCGGACATAAGTACGACAATGCCTGCGATAAGGACTGCAACGTCTGCGCGGCAGAAAGAGCACCCGCGGCACACGTGGATGCGGATGAAAACGAGCTTTGCGACGTATGCGGCGCCACCGTCAAAAAGAAGGGGCTTTCCGCAGGTGCGATCGTCGGTATCGCGGCAGGCTCGGCGGCTGTGGCAGGCGTCGGTGGCTTCTCCCTTGTTTGGTTCGTGATCAAGAAGAAGAGCTTCGCGGATCTGCTGGGTGTCTTCAAAAAATGAGAAATAAGTAAATAATTATTGGCAAAAAGAAAAGAGCGAGGTCGGTTTTTCCGACCTCGCTTTATCATCATAAAGGGACGGGATCTTCGATCAAATCACAAATCCCTTGGTGCGAAGGATGGCTTGCACGTCTTTTACGTTCACGGTGCGCGCATTCCTCCCGCTCCTTTTTGCGACCGCAACGGCGCAGCCCGCCGCCTGGCCGAGCTCGGCGCAGAAGGGCATAATGCGGTAGGAGGCCTGCGCCTCGTGTGTGGAGGAGATGCAGCGGCCTGCCACGAGAAGGTTGTCAAAGCCTTTGGGCAGAAGTGCACGGTAGGGGATCTCGTACCACTCGCCGTCGGAGAATTCCTGGAAGCGCGTGCCGCTTCCGTCGGGGCTGTGGATATCGATGGCGTAGTTTGCCGCGGCGATCGCGTCCTCAAAGCGCCGAAGCGCGATAAGATCCTCCTCGCAGAGCACGTATTCGCCCATCACGCGGCGGCTCTCACGGATGCCGATGTGCAGGGCGGTGGAGAGAAGCCTTGCGTTTTCGCAGCCCTCCACGGCGCTGCGCAAAAAATGCATCATTTCATAGGTCTGCTCCCTTGCCTCGATCTCCGCCTCGGTGAGCGCGAAGGGATCGACGGGGCTCTTTTTGATTACGCGCGTGGTGTTGAAGTGCATCACGCCCTCGTTATAGTTGCGGAAGACCAGCACGTTCTCGCGCGGATTTTTGATCCTTCCATCGGCCTGCCATTGCTTGTAAAGCGCCTGCATCCTCGCGCGGTCGGCGGTGAATTTTTCCTTGTCGATACCGCCGACGCGGAAGCAGAGCGTCATCGGCTGGCATTGCCCGTCCCCCTCGCGGCCGACCTCGCACGTGCAGCCCGCGAGGTAGGAAAGCTCGGCGTCTCCCGTCGCGTCGATAAAGTGATCGGCAAAGAATTCCATATCGATCGCCTTGCAGATCGCCTTCACAGAGCGCAGGGTGCCCTTTTCTCTCGTCACGGCGGTCACGGCGGTGTTGAAGAGCAGGGTAACACCCGCTTTTCTCGCCATACGGAGCATCGCGAGCTTCATGCTCTCCTCGTCGAAGAGCGCGTCGCGGATCATCGGGGTATCCTCGCTGCGTGCGGTGAGCTTCATTGCCTCATCCACGATCTCGAGGAAGAGATCGCCCGCGAGGTTCTGTCTTTTTTTATCCTCGCCGATATGCGTCCAGAACGCCATGAAGGGGGAAACGAGGGCGTACGCCGCCGCACCGCCGAGGCAGTTGTATTTTTCGATCAGAAGCACGTCCGTGCCCTGTCTTGCCGCCTCGATGGCGGCCGCCGTGCCGGCAAATCCGCCGCCGACGACGATCAGATCGTATTTTGTTTTCATATGCGTCTCCTTTATTTTTCTATAATAACGTAGAGGGATGCAAGCGGCGAAAGCGGCTCCGTAAGGGTGAAGCCGTCCGCGTCGCGCGTTGCCTGCAGGGGGCGAAGGCTGCCATCCTCGGCGATATAGGACAGCCTGCCTGCGCTGCACAGCAGAGGAGGAAGATGGATGTGCAGCCCCTCTGCCTCGTCCTCGCAGAGATTGATCAGCGTGAGCATTCCGAGAAGCGGCGTATCCTCTTTTTTCGGTACGGCGGCGATCAGATAGACGTCGGGTGCGTTCGTCACCGTCGGAAACTCGTCCGCCATACGGCGAAGAAGCCTCCCGATCAGCCGCTGCCTTCGGTGGTTATAGAGCGCTTGGGAGGGATTCTCCCTTACGGTCAGGCTCATCACCGCCACGCGGCCGCCGAGCTCGTTTTCAAAGTATGTCATGGTGGGGAAGAGCACATTGCCGCGGAAGTCGATCCCTTCGGTGACGGTCTCGGTTTTTTCGTCGGTGATCTCTATCTCCATCCACTGCCCGTTGCCCTTGGGACAATAGGCGTGCGCGCACCACATTTCCTTGCCCTCGCCCGCGGCGAGGAAGCCGTCTCTTATCACCTCGAGCGCGCCGAGGTCGTAGCGAAGCGAGGGGCGGCTCTTCAGAACGTCATCGCCGACGCGGACGCCGAGGTATTTTCCGAAGCCGCGCGCGCAAAGCACCCTTGCCGCCTCGCCGTCAAGGAATACGCCGCCCGAAAGATAGCGAAGGAGCGTCTGCTCGCTTTCGTATTTTGCTTGCCTTGCATCCAGGAATACAACGCGGCTCTCCCTCGTTGAGACGGGAATGCCGAAGCGGCCGAGCGGCTCGGCAAAGTATGGATCGGGATCCTCCGGGGTGAGGCCGTTCCGGTAGGGATCGTAGGGGAGTGTCACGCCGATGGGGCGGCATTCCCTTGCGTATGCGGCGAGCGTCTTGTGCCTTGCCTCCTCCTTCACATAGGCCTTGCCGTAGGCATCCTCCTCGAAGGGGCGGTCAAAATACTGCTGCGCGAAGTGGATCGAGCCGACCATACCGAGGGCGTACGCCGCGCCGCGCAGGGCGCTCATCTGCTTGCCCGTGCTGTAGAAGCGGTTATGCGGATAGCTGTCCGATTCGTGGTAGCGGAGGATATCCTCGGGCAGCTGCTCGGTATAGTAGAGCGCGTGATAAAGCACCTTCGGCAGCTTTTTCGTCTCAAAGCCGCAATAAAAGGTGCCGTAAAGACGGACGAAGGGGGTGTGGCCTTCGCCTGCCAGCGCACGCGCGACCTCCGCGGTGAAGTCTCCGTCTCTGTCCTGCGCGCCCGACTGCATCAATCCGATCGGGATCTCGGGCGCGACCTTATCCATCGCGGCACGGATCGCCTTCGCGAGCGAGACGAGGGTATCCTTTTTCAGCGCCTGCCAGGCGCGGTGCAGGGCGTGCGCCTCTGCGGTATCCTGCCGTATGGCGGAGAGAAGCTCTTCACGGCTATAGCGCTTGCCCTGCCGCCTTGCAAATTCGGCAAGGTGGTATTCGCAGAAGCAGCCGTTTGCCGCCGTGATCGAGAAATCGTCCTCCAAAAAGATAAAGGAGGGGCGTGCCACCGCGGCAAAGGCGGCGATATCCTCCGCAAGCATCGACGAAAAGCGCGTATCGAGCGGGCAGGAGGCAAAGGGGTGGGGCGTGCCGTCGGCGCGGAGAATGGGCGTGAGGTCCGTCGGTCCGCTCTTCACGGTCAGATTGCAGAACCAGCCGCAGCTGCAGCCGATGCTCTCGGTGTATTCACGGACGGCGGCGAAGCGCTCGGCCTCCTCCCTGTATTCCTCCCTTGTGGGATAGCGCTCGGCGCGGTGCCCCTTCGTCGGCCCGTCGGGGCAGAAGCGCGTAAAGCCAAAGCGCTCGTGCAGCCAGCGGATCTTTTCGATGCTTTCCTTCGGCGCATCGAGGCGGATGGGAACGAGCACGTCGGGCGCGCCGTATCTTTTCAGTTGTTCTTTCATATGCAGCTCCCCAAGGTCTTTTTTTCTATTATCGCATATCCCTATAAAAAATTCAATGAAAAATATGAGAAGAACTTGCACAAACGGTACTTTTATGTTAGAATAAAGAAAAAATGTGCGGAGGTGTTACAGTGGCGCAGAGAGGGCTTTACGAATTGATACAGTATTTGCAGCGGGGAACGCATCTGCACATCGGCGTTCTCTTCTTCGGCAGCTTCGGCAACGAGCTTTGCCGCCTGCCCCACGCCGCAACGATCCATAACGCACCCGTTTGCACCCTTCTGAAGAGCGGTGCCTCGGGCTTTCGCCGCTGCTTTCGCTGCCGCAATATGGCGATCCGCAAGGCACTGGAAACGAAGGTGGCGTTCGGCGGTCTCTGCTCCAACGGTGTGTACGAATATATGCATCCCGTGGTGATCGGGGGGGAGGTCGCGGCTCTGATCTTCGTCGGCAATATGATCGAGGGCGGAGAGGAGAATGCGCGCCTCTCGGCGCATCTCGGCACGCATACCCACCTTCTTTCCACGATGGAGCGGGGCTATAGCGAGACCGATGCGGCGGCACTCGCCGAGATCCTCGATACCTACATCCGCGCGCTCCTGCGCGAGGGCGAGCCGCTTGCGGGCGAGAAGAAGGACTCGCTGATCGAGAACGTCAAGACCTATATCCGAGAGAGCATGGAGTTCGATCTCGGGTGCGCCCACGTGGCGGCGGTGTTTCATTATAACCGCAATTATCTCGGGCGCATCTTTAAGCAGCAGGTCGGGATGAGCATCGCGCAATATCTGATGCGCGTGCGGCTTTCCAGGGCGAGGGAGCTTCTCTCGGGGACCTGCCTGCCCGTGATCGAGATCGCGGCGCGCTGCGGCTTCGGGGGTGTTTCGTACTTCAACCGTGCCTTTAAGGCAGAGATGCGTGTGACGCCGTCCGAATATCGGAAGGGGTGCGCACGGGACTGAATTCTCTTGACAACGCAAGCCTTACGTGCTAAAATTAGGAAGGAATAAGAATAACATAGGGGGAGTCTTTTATGAGATATCAATTTATGCGCTGGCCCGAGGGGCGCAGCAAGGCACTCACGCTCAGCTATGACGACGGCGCGGCGGCCGACAAGCGCCTTGCCGAAACGCTCAACCGCTACGGGATCAAATGCACCTTCAATCTGCTTTCCTCGCGCGTGGAGATGGAAGAGGGGCTGACGAAGGAATTTATTCATAGCGAGATCCTCGGCAAGGGGCACGAGATCGCCACGCACGGTGCGTACCACCGCGGGCTTGACGTGGCAAGACCGATCGAGGGCATCCGCGATACGCTGGATTGCCGCTTGGGGCTGGAGAAGGCGTTCGGCATCATCGTGCGCGGTATGGCGTTTCCCGACCGTACGGTGAACAAGGCGAAGGTCCCCGAGGCGTATGCACGCATCCGCCCCTTCCTTGAGGAGCTGGAGATCGCCTACGCACGTACCACGGGCGGAGATAACGATAGCTTCGGCCTGCCCGAGGATTTTCTGAACTGGGTTCCCACGGCGCATCACAAGAATCCAAAGCTGATGGAATATATCGATTCCTTTCTGAATCTGGATCTCTCGGCGGGAAAGTGCTATTGCGCCGCGCGCGGCGCGCGTCTCTTCTATCTCTGGGGGCACGCCTTTGAGTTTGAAAACAACAAGAACTGGGATCTGCTTGAAAGAATTTGCGAGCGCTTTGCGGGCAGAGAGGATATCTACTATGCGACCAATATGGAGATCTACGAGTACGTTACGGCGTACCGCTCGCTGATCCACAGCGCGGACAATGCGATCGTTTATAACCCTACGCTGAAAACACTTTGGTTTGACCGCGACGGCAAGGAATATAAGATCGCACCCGGTGAGACCCTGCATATCTGACAAAATGCAAAGAATTATTTGCATATTGAGTGATTTTTATGAAAAACAACTTCGGAGCGAAGAATTATAAGGACTATATTCCGCATCCTATCAAGTAAAAAAACAGATCCTTGCCGCGCAAGGATCTGTTTTTTATTTCAGGTGATCTTTATATTCTGCGTATAGCCGTCTACGGTGACGGTCAGGGTAAAGGCGGCTTCCCCGGTGATCTCGATCTCATAGAGCGGCTCGCCTTCCGGCTCTGCGATATAGCGCAGCTCGCACGCACCCGCGGGGTAGGTAAAGCGCGCGCAGTCCCCGGTATAGACGGCGGCTTGACTGCCCTTAAAGCTCGGTCGGAGTGCAAGGGTGTAGGTCTTTGCGCTTTCGAGCGCGATCTGCTTTTCCTCGGTCATATGCGTGCTGAAAACGCCGATGGCATCTGCCGTTTCGCTATATTCGTCGTAAATATAGAGAATGCTGCCCGTGATCTCGGCGCGCGTGCCGCCCGTGCGCCCCGTGCCGAGGCAGCCGAAGAGCGAGAGCGTGCACGAAAGGCAGAGAAGGAAAAATACAGCTCTTTTCATAGCTTGATCCGGAACCGTGGGTTCTTTCCTTTCGGTTTTATTTACTTTTATATGAGTCATCCCTGTGTCCGCACATTTCACAAACGATTTGAGAATCTCGCCGCAATACACGCATCTCCTTCGTTCTTGCGGAGGATTTTCGTGAGATATGCTTTGCGAAAGAACGTTGTCTACGGGCTTCGGGGGTGTGCTCGCTCTCTTACTGGCGGCGAACGGTTCGCTTGCGGATACGCCGCTCGTTTGAAGAAGCTGCTTCTGCATTGCTACCATTCTGTCCGAGTTTTCAACAAGCTGCCCGAAGCCGTACAGAGCGATAGACGATGCCCAGGAAATAAGGCTTCCCAGCAGGGCGATCACGATACCGATGCCGTTATACCGCAGAGTGAGAATACCGGCAACGATCGATACGATAATGCCGGAAACGGTGATAATACGGGCTACGGATTTGAGCTTTTCTCCAATGTTATTAAACATAAGTCAGGTCCTCTCTTAATCCAGCACCACGGATTTTTTCTTTCCGTTTTTGTTTTTCGGATATTCGCGGATGCGGATCACGAAATCGAGGTTGATCACCTCGAGACCGCTTGCGGTCTGTAGCAGGAGCGCCCCCTCGGTCACCTCTTTTATGATACCCGAAAACTGGTGTCCGCTGTCGAAGGCGTAGATCAGGCAATCCTTGCCCAAAAAGTTTTTAGCAAGCTCGAACATTTCTTTGTTTCCCTTCGTTTTTTTGTTTTGAATGAATTTTTTTGCGATGATGGCGCGGTTTCTCTGTCTGAGAACGAACAGGACGAGAAACAGAACCATAAAGAGAGAATAAAATGCGGGGTTCAAAAAAACAGCCCCCTTTCCTTTTCTATCATGCTCATTATAGCACACCGAGAGGAGAAAAGCAAGAAAAATTTATGCGATACCGAGATAAAATGCTTGCCCGGTGCCGAGAGAATCAAAGCGGCCGTGATACGTTTTTTTGTGAATAAAAAATCGAATGTTACAAATAGAGAAGCCAAAGCTCGGCTCTGCCCTTCGGATGCGCAAAAAAAGGGGGAAAACGTATTGACTTATTGATTTTTATGTGCTATGATAAATCTACTATAAAGAAATATTTAATATTTTATTAAGAAAAAGAGCATCGGTCAACCGAGAGAAAGGGAGGGCGGGAAAATGAATACGGTAAAGAAGATCATGAACATTTTTTCGGGCATCGTCCTGGGCGCCTTTATCCTTCTCGTTTTGCTTTTGGTCGGCGTTCGCCTTTTCGGGATCGAGCCGCATATCGTGCTTTCGGGCTCGATGGAGCCGCAGATCATGACGGGCTCGCTGGCTTACGTCACGCGCCTTTCGCCCGAGGAGGCCTGCGCGCTGAAGGAGGGAGACACTGTCACCTATCTCGTTGACCGTCGGGGCACGAAGGTGACGCATAAGATATACGAGGTCGTCGGTCCCCTGTACGTAAAGGATCAGCACGGAGACTACGTGCTCGACGAGAACGGAGAGCGGACCGTGGCGAAGGATGACAGGGGCTACCCGATCATTATGTACACCACGTACGGCATCAACAATAAAAATGAAAACGACCCCTCGGGGTATACGCTGGACGGCAAGCGCGGGGAGGGAAATCTCGCCTCGTCAAACGTGGTCGGAAAGCCGCTGTTTTCCATTCCGCTGCTCGGCTACGTGGCGCATTTCGTGCAAAATCCTCCCGGAAAATATATCGCTTTTGCGTTTTGCATCTTCCTGATCGCTCACACGTTTTTGCTCGGGGGAGATAAGAAGAGGACCGATGAGGCACGCCCCGATGCGGACGCGGCGTGCGAGGAAAACGGAAATACCGCACCCGGGGGCGGCACGGACGGTGCGCCCCGGTCTCCACAGTAGAAAGGCCGTAAGGCTTCTCTATAGACGTGAATAAGCGCATACGAAAATGCGCTTTGCAAACGCCGAAATAAAGATCCCAACAAAAATCTGACGAAAGGAGAAACCATATGAAAAAATTTGTGAAGCCCCTTGTGATCGCTATTTGCGCGGTCCTTCTCGTTGCAGGCTCCGTTGCGGGCACTCTCGCTTATCTGACGGCAACCTCCGAGGTTACCAACACGTTTACCGTAGGTAATATCACCATTGCTCTGGATGAAGCGCAGGTGGATGAATACGGTGCGGAGGTAACGCTCGCTGCCCGCGTGACGGATAACTCGTATAAGCTCGTTCCCGGACGTATGTACAAAAAGGATCCCACGATCCACGTGACGGAGGGAAGCGAAGCGTGCTATCTCTTCGTAAGGATCGAAAACAACATCTCTGCGGTGGTAACGGGTTCCGTCGCGGCGCAGCTGACTGCAAACGGCTGGACGCTTCTTGCAGATGCAGATAACGTGTATTATTATCACGAGGTCGTGGATGCAAGCGGCGCCGACAAGGACGTTGCCGTGTTCGAGAGCTTTACCGTGAAAGCCGATGCAACAAACGAACAAATTGCAGCCTGCAACGGTCAGACCATCGTGGTGACCGCATATGCCGTTCAGTCTCACGGCTTTAACAATGCGGCCGATGCCTGGAGCGCGGGCGCGTTCGAAAACCCCTGAGAGAGGTTTTGACCGGTGAAGAAAACGATAATTACAGTACTCGTGACGGCGCTCGTTTGCTTCGGCATAACGGGTGCGACCTACGCCTGGCTTATGGCGGAGACCGCGCCTGTCACAAATACCTTTACGGTAGGTGACGTAGTTATCAGGCTCTCGGAGTCAGCCCCGAGAAATAATAAGCTCGTTCCCGATACGTATCTCGTAGAGGACCCGAGGGTCACCGTGAAGGCGGGAAGCGAGGATTGCTGGCTTTTTCTGAAGGTGGAGAAGTCGGAAAACTTCGATACCTTTCTGGACTATCTGACCGATGAAAGCTGGCTTCCGCTCGCGGGGAACGAGGGCGTTTATTATCGGGAGGTTGATTCAAGTGCTGATGATCAAACCTTTCTTATCCTGAAAAATGATAAGGTCCACGTCAAGAGCACTCCGACGAAGGCGCAGCTTGCTCTGCTCACCGAGGAGAACTATCCGTCCCTTTCCTTTACGGCTTACGCCGTGCAGAGGGTCGGCTTTGATACGCCTTTCGTTGCTTGGGATGAAGTAAAAGATCTTGCATACATTCATTGATGTATTTGAACTACGGAGGAAAAACTTATGAAAAAGAAAATTTTCAGCATTGCTTTGTTGGCTTGCGTTATCGTGCTTTCGATCGCAGGCGCATCCGTGGCTTATTTTACCGACACGGATGAGAAGACTAACGTCTTTACGGCAGGAAACGTTGATATCGAATTAGATGACAACGTTTTCACCACCCTGAGCGATGAGGATGAGACCGTATATCCCGGTCAGCAGCTCGGCGGTGCCGCTACGATCCGGAACGTGGGAAGTGAGGATGCATTTATCGGTGCCATCATCTCCTTCACCAAGAATATCGGCGAAGAAGCTAAGGTGAAGGCTCTGTTTACGGGTCTTGTTGCGAACGGCACGGACTACACCGTAAAATACGACAGTACCGAATACAAGCTCTATATCGTCAAGACCGCAAAGCTGAATGGAAAGAACGACGCAGTGACCGACGAAGCAACGCTCTTTAACGGCATCGCGATCCCCGCAGCCTGGGGTAACACGGAAATGAGCGCGTTCAACGGCGTGCAGATCTCGGTGAAGGCGTATGCGACCCAGACCGTCGGATTCGGCGAAAATAATACGGCTGCGAATGCGCTTGTTACCGCCTTTGCTACCGATTGGGCGGACTTTGCAAGCCTGTCCTGACCCCACGGTCTTATGACCGACAGCAAGCTTTTTCGGCTTCTGTGAAGCTGCCACAGAGAGGGCCGCGCGGCTCTCTCTGGCGCAAAACGATCTTACGGTCGGAGCGCCTTTGCGCGGCGTTGGGATCTCGCATCACGCCCCGCCGTAAGAAAAAATATTTGAGATCCGCTCGGAATGCGAGCATATAAACCTGTAGAAAAGGAGGGCCGAGTGAATGGAAAGAAGCGCGAGATCTGAAAGCGAAAGAAAAAGAGAAAGGCAGCTCAGAAGATCTGTGATCTCCATCGGCTTGTTTACACTCTTCTTAGTCACTACGTTTTCGGCCCAGACCTATTCGTATTTTTCCAAAAGCGTTACCTCATCTCCCAATCAGATCGTATCGGAGAACCTTGATATTGAAATGATCGAGATGGATGGCACGGGGATCGGACAGACCGTGCATACGGGTCCGTTCAAGCTGCTGCCCGCCACAAGCGTCAGCAAGACGGTCGGCGTAAAAAACATAGGCTCGCTGCCTGTTTACGTAAGAATAAAAATTGTTAAAACAACGAATAAGGATGAAAATGATCTGCCTGCGGGATGGGAGTCGCTGATCGGCTGCAACTTCAAGCTTGACGATGAGACGACGCCGGGGGTGACCGAGGGACCCTGGATCCTTCACGACGGCTATTACTACTATAATACCTCTCTTGCTTCGGGAAGCGTGACCGCGCCGCTTTTTGATACGGTATCCTTCTCCGAGCAGATGGGAAGTGCATTTGAAAACAGTGAGATAAGCTTAAGGATCATTTGCCAGGCGGCACAGACGGTGGGAAATACGGACAGTCCCATCACGGCGGTCGGATGGCCGATCGAGTAGAACGGCACGGCAAATGCATCCGAGGGCGCAAGGTAGCACACGCTGCCGCGCGCAAAATTGAATGAAAGGCTAAAAAATGCAAAAGACGTTTCGCTTTTTCAGATGGTCGGGCAAAAAGGCCGTTCTGGCGCTCGCTCTGACCGTGGTTATCGCCGTTCTGACGGTCAACGTTACGGTGGCGGCGATCGTTATGAGAACACAAACCATAAGAAATAAATTTTCTCCCGCGGCGCTTGAAATATCGACCTGGAGCGGAAATGACGTTATCAATTCGGGTGATACGCCGGTCTACGTGCGCGCGATCGTTATCGCGACCTGGACCTCGGACGATGCCGAAAAAACGGTTCACGCATTTGCACCCGACGAGGGCGTCGATTATGAAATAGTGACGAGCGCAGACTGGTTTAAGGCATCCGACGGATTCTATTATTATAAGAACGTGCTCGCGCCCGCACAAACCTCGACGCTGATCACCAAGGCGACCCAGCTTCGCTCGATCGAGGGGCACACGCTCCGTGTATTCGTGATCTCGTCCGCCATACAGACAGCGCCGACCGATGAGGCGGTAGAAGCCAGCTGGCCTGCGATCCGGGTGGCGGCAGACGGTACGCTGGAAGAAAAAACAGCTTAATTGATTTTGGAAATTTTGAGAAAGGAGGTCACCGTTTTATGAAATTGAAAAGGTTTATAGCGATGCTGCTGACGGTGATCACCGTTTTAAATATAGTGCAGCCCTATTCCTTCCTTGCGCTCACCGAGAGCGTGATGAATGCTTCGGATGCGGGCAGCACGCCAAAGACGGAGGCGCCCGGCGAGACGGGCGGCGAGACCGACGAGGATTACGTCAAGGATATGGTATTCATTGATTGCGAGAGCGCCGTCGGTAACAGAGTCACGCTTAGGCCGGGGGAGACCCCCTTCGTTTTCGCCACGCTTGACGCATCGATCGAGGCCTCGGCTACCTACCGTTGGCAGTTTAAGATATCCGAGGACAGATGGGCATTTATCGACGGATACGTTTCTCCCTACGCTTTTCTGACGGCGGCTCTGGTCGCCAGCGCCACGCAGGAGGGCGGCAGCGCGTTCTTGCGCTGTATCGTTACGAGCAACGGTCAAAAATACGCAAGCGAGGCGATGGAGCTCGTGCTGGCCGAGGATGCACCTCTGACGGCATTTGCGGCCTCTAAGGTGGCGCTGCTGCAGGATAGCGTCTCGGAGGCACAGACGCTTGCGGAGGATTCCTCCGGCGCATTCCAGCTTGTCATTGACTATAAATTCCGACACGCCAGTGCCGCAGAAACAACGCCGATCGACGGCGAGACGGTGGCAAATACCTTTACCGTTACGATCCCGAACGGCGGCTACTATTCGGGAACCATTGCAAGCCCCTCCGAGATCGGATATCTGCCTTACGTCAAGGCGGGAGACGGCGATTGGGAGAAGAATTTCGTTATGGGCACGCCCGCAGAGAGCGATTATATCGAATACGACGGCCAAAGATACGTGCTCGCTCGCAGTATAGAGTTCTATAAGATATCCGAGGCAACCCATATCACCGTATATTACATTCCTCAGATGGTTGACTACATCGTCAAGTATCACGAGCAGAAGCTTTACAGCGACGAGTACGTCGTTGCCTCCACCGAGATCCGCTCCGCAAGAGCAAACGAGGCGGTCGGCGCCGGTCTGAATCAGAAGAGAAGGGGCTTCTACGCCAATCCCTACGAGGTGACCGAGTCGATCTCCGAGGACGGCTCGTACGTATTGGATATCTATTACGACAGGCTTTATTATCTGGTTGACTTCAATACGGAGGATAACAACCACTACGTTCGCTACAATACGCAGATCATGCTTCCTTCTCCGTATCTTAAGGGCTACGCCTTTGAGAGCTGGCGCTTGCACGCGGTAACGGACGAGGACGGTGCGGACGTTTCCTCGCACGGCTATGCCGCATCGGAGTCTGCCGGCGCGCTGATCACCGTGCAGTACAACCTGAGCTACACCGCGTCCTGGCAAGCGGCAACCACCTCTTATACGGTGGTATATTGGCTCGAGAATGCGGACGAGGCCGATACGTATGACGTCTGGTACACGCATAAGATGTCGGGAACCACCGGTGATAAGACGATTGCCGGTGCGGATAATATCTCGCAGTACATCACGCGCGACAACGGATATACGAGCGGCGAGGTGAATGACGTTGCCGCCACCTATCCTTATCTGATCTATAACAGCGACCGCACGGATAAGGAGCAAAAGGTCCTGCAGGGCGACGGAACCACGACGGTCAATATTTACTATGCAAGAAAAGAATATACCCTGAAGTTCTATTATGCGATAGAGAAGACGTCGGGCGCGAGCAGCACGTATCACGTGATCGGCGGCTCCACCTATTACTTCGGCGGCAACGCCGCCACGAGTGCAAGAGCCGATGCGAAGGCGGCGATGCGCCAATACGCCTCCGGAAGCTACGTGGGTCAGACGGGACAGGTCGAGGCGCTGCCGACGCTGAATGAAAAGGGCGCCGCACGCACGGCCTACAGCGTATCCTTTGATACGGACAACAACAATAAGTACCATTATATATCGTTCTCGGCAAAATACGGCGCCGATATTACCGAGCTCTGGCCCTGCGACGTCTTCAACCCGGTGGAAAGAACGTCCAAAAACACGCACGGACAGTGGTCGGGCTCAAAGGCGTTCGTGAGTGCCTGGAACGGAGAATACCGCGTAAGATACACGCAGGATCCGTCGGTCAACAACGGAAACCAGACCATCAAGGGTAAATATACCCAGCTGGATGCCAACCTTCTCTGGAACAACCCCGCGAGCGTGAGCGAGACCACCGTTTCGTACGCTTGCTTCTGGGAGAACGGGGCGAACATCAACTGGAGCGTCCCCGAGCTTTACCGTTACAAGATATATCTTCCTCTCTTGCCGAACCAGGAGGTTCCCGAGGAGAAGAAGAGAACGTATAACGGCGTTACCTATTACCTTGCCGACGAGTACGATACCTGTGATGACTCGAGCACCTCGGCGCAGACCCAGCCCGGTCTCGTGGGCTTCACCTCGAACGGCCGCGATTGGAGGGCGATAAGCGAGTACGATACCTCTCTGTACAGAGAAGCGTACGAAATGTATTTCTATTATTCGAGAAATATCTATTACCTTTCGTTCAACGATCAGCACGGCAATATCGTTAGGCTTTCGGTTCCTTACGATACGCCTCTGGACGATCACGAGGAGGCAGACCACGTGCCCGCATACCCCTCCGATTTCGAGGAGGGCGAGAGCGTGTTTGAGGGCTGGTATTACGATGAGGCCTGCACGAATCGGTTCAGCCACAGCGTCACGATGCCGGCGAAAAACATTCAGCTCTATGCGAATTGGCAGACCCTGTCCTATACCGTAAGCGTGTACTTTGATACGGAGAAGACGATCGCGCTCTGCGAAAACCAAACCGCTCTGTTCGGCACGCTTTTTGCCGAGCCTGATTACAGAGCGATGCAGCAGCTGCTCGAGGAGTATAAGAATCAGCTCTTTATCGGATGGTATTATATGGATGGCGCGGAGGAAAAGCGCTTCGATTTCAATACCATGCTTATCAAGAAGGATATGGAGATCTACGCCAGATGGACCTCCGAGGTCCTCGTTGATTTCCTGATCCGTTACGTCGTTATGGAGAACGGGGAATACGTGGACGTGGCAAAGCCGAGCGATGGTACCTCTCTGGTAGGATTTACGAAGACCTTCGTGCCTCTGACGGCCGCGGAGCTGTATCCGGCGTATCGGGAGGGCTATTTCCCCGAGGTGCGCTCGCACTCTATCACGATGAGCGTCAATGAGACCGAGAATACCTATCTATTCGTTTACAGTGTTTCGGAATCGATGACCTACAAGGTCATTCATGAATTTGAAAGCAACAGCCTCAACCAATATCTTGGCACAAAGACCCTGACCGCTACGCTGTATTATACCCTTTCGGGTGAGTCGATCCAAGACACGGCGGCCTCTGTTTACGTGCTGTTCCGTGAGGGTATCAGCAAGAGCGTAATCATCCAGGCGGCAGAGCAGCAGGCGGGCAAAACGCTGGATGCCACACAGAGAGAGGAGCTCTGGAAGATCGTAACCAGTATGTCTCCCAGCAACTTCCAGCAAAAGCTGACGCTTACCACAAGCCAGGAGAACGTGATACACTTTGAATGGGAGATCCACCAGGACGGCGCCGTGCCGTATCAGACGGTCTACTATTATCAGGATTCCACGGGCGAATATATTCCGGACGATACGATCGTAATGAGCTCCGGCGCGGTCGGCACTGCGGTCAATGCGCACCTGCCTGCCGCCGGAGAATACGATACCAACGTATACAGCTTGAATACGGAGCTTTCGACGCTGGACGGCACGCTTCCCGGGCTTTTCAATGCCGACGGCACGCTCTCCAAGGGCTTGATAATGCCTGTGTATTTTTCGCGTACGTCGTATCCGTATACCGTCCGCTTCTATAAGAATGACACAACGCAGGAGCTGGCAGAGGCTGTTACAGGAACGGCGCTTTACGGCGCGCAGCTGAACGTGAGTGACTTCGCCGTGCATGTGGACGGCTATTATCTTTCCAACAGCGATCACTCGATCGTTGTGGGCAGCAACCCCGAAATGAACGTGCTCAAGTGCTTCTATTCCGGTCTCGGCGTTTATTATCGCTATCAGATCATCGGCGCAGGCGCTGCCTTTGATTTTTATGCGGACGATAACGCAGAGGTAGGGCAGCAGCCGCAGGAGAACACGCTGACCGTCGCGACCGGACATTTCGTAAAGCCGGACAGCTGGTATTACGAGGTTGACGATACGTCGGCGAGCGTTCCCGAGGCATGGCTCTCGCAGATCGACGCCAAGACCTTCAGCGTCCGCCCGGATGAGCCGCCGAAGGAATGGGCGGGTAAGACGGTATATATCTACGTTGAGATCCTGCCCGAAACGAGAAGGTTTGCGGTTACGAACGCCGCTGTGCTGGCGGATCCGCAGGCATTCATTTTCTACCTGAAGGGTAAGGAGGGAACGAATACCCAAAGCGTGGACGTTACCTTCGTTATCGTCGGAAACGATTATATTGACGTTTGCGAGCTGCCCTACGGAGACTACACGATCTCTATGCTGGGCTGGTCCTGGCGATACGGATAGCCGACCGTGCAATTCCGCGATCAGAGCATTGATTTCGTCACGGATTCGATCTCGATCTCTCTGACAGAGGTAGGCGACGTGATCTTCAATTATCCCACCGCCCCGAACAATCAGTGGCTGACGGATGAGACGGCGAAATACATCACGCTGACCCCCGCAAATTGACGCGCTAGGGATCTGAAAAAAGAAAAGGAAGAGGCACATTAGCGTGATACTCCAAGCGGAGTATTCACGCTAAACTATGATTGCCCTTGCTGGCAAGTTATGAGCGCCTACGGCGCGTGATGAGAGGTAAACCTCGTGATGAGAGGCTTCGCCTCGTTTGAGGTTAGATGGGCAATCATATCATCACGTTTGGCCAAGCCAAACTCATCACATTGCGTAGCAATTCATCACGCCGACTTGTCGGCTCATCACTTTTAACTCTTGCGAGTCAAAAAAGTTATGATTGCCCTTGCGGGCAAGTTATGAGCGCCTACGGCGCGTGATGAGAGGTAAACCTCGTGATGAGAGGCTTCGCCTCGTTTGAGGTTAGATGGGCGAGTCTATCATACGCCTTGCGAGCCTAAAAGTCTTACGACTTTGGCGCGTTGCGCCCTGCTTCGGCTTTCACCGAAGCGCTCGCGGCGCAATCTGCGCTCGCGTGCTTGCAAGCGAGCTTGCAG
>JAGBBQ010000125.1 GCA_017938425.1 Clostridia bacterium
GAAACCGTACGTGAGGGGATAAAGCCCGTGGCGGACGAGTTGGGGCTTGCCATCTGGGACGTAGAGTTCCTCAAAGAGGGGGCGCGCCGCATTCTGCGCGTGACCATCGATCACGAGGACGGCATCACCATTGAGGACTGCGAGCGCATGCATCGCGCCATTGACCCCGTGCTTGATGAGCTCGACCCCATCGATACCGCTTACGACCTTGAGGTCAGCTCCCCCGGCATTGAGCGCGAGCTGCGTACCGACGCGCACATCGACGCGTCGATCGGTGAGACTGTGGAAGCGCGCTTTTTTGCCCCGTTTGAGGGGAAAAAGAGCATCGAGGGAATTTTAGCGGGTAGAGAGGACGCCGATCTTTTGCTGGAGGTGAACGGCACCGTGTGTCGGATCCCACGTAACGTGATCGCAAAATTGCAGACCGTTTTTAAATTTTAAGTCAAAAAAAGAACACATATACACATAGTACGAAAGGATAAAGCCATGGCAACGAAAAGCAGTAAGGAATCGTTTGTAAACGCCCTTGACCTTCTGGAAAAAGAGAAGGGTATTCCCAAGGAGTATATGATCGAGCGAATCGAGAACGCGCTCGTCTCGGCGTACCATAAGGAGTACGGCGCAGGCGCAAACGTGCGTATTGAGTTCAACCTCGAAAAGGACGATGTCCGCGTATTCCAGCAAAAAACCGTGGTCGAAACGGTGACCGACCCCGAGCAGGAGATCTCGCTTGAGGATGCGAAAACGCACAACAAGCGCTATAAGCTCGGTCAGCTCATCGAGATCAAGGTGAAGCCCGAAAACTTCCGCCGTCTTTCTGCCGCCGCCGCAAAGTCTGTCATCATTCAAAGCATCCGCGAGGGCGAGCGCAAGGTGATGCAGGAGGCATACGAGTCTCAACGCGAGGAGATCATCACCGCAACCGTGAGCAAGATCGATCCCATCAACGGCAACGTCGTGCTGGAGACCGGCACGGGTCGCGCCGTTCTGCTCAAGAGTGAGCAGATCCCCGGCGAGGAGTTTTACGTGAACGATCGCGTCAAGGTCTTCGTGATGGAGGTCAACAAGGAGGCACGCGGTCCCCTGGTCACACTTTCGCGCTCTCACGCAGGGCTTGTCCGCCGCCTTTTTGAGCTGGAGGTTCCCGAGATCGCCGACGGCGTCGTGATGATCAAGGGTGTTTCCCGTGAGGCAGGCGTGCGCAGCAAGGTCGCAGTGTTCTCCCGCGATGCGGACGTGGATCCCGTGGGCGCTTGTATCGGTAACCGCGGTATGCGTATCGCAGGCATCGTTGACGAGCTGCGTGGCGAGAAGATCGATATCATCCAGTACAGCGAGCAGCCCGAGGAGTTCATTGCCGCGGCGCTCTCTCCTGCCCGTGTGATCTCGGTTGAGATGACCGGCGAGCGCGCTTGCCGCGTTCTGGTCGATCCCGATCAGCTCTCGCTTGCCATCGGCAGAGAGGGCCTGAACGCCCGTCTTGCTGCAAGACTGACGGGCTACAAGATCGACATCAAGGCGCAATAAGTGCCATAACGGTATCGAAAAATGGAGCAAAAAAAGAAAAAAACACCCGAGCGTCAGTGCCTTGGCTGCGGCGAGCATCGCCCAAAGGTCGAGCTCTTGCGCGTGGTGAGAGATCCGGAAGGGAACGTATCGCTTGACTTTACCGGAAAAAAATCGGGGCGCGGCGCATATATTTGTAAGAATGTAGCGTGCTTGAAGCAAGCGCTCCGCAAAAAAAGTCTTTCGCGCAGTCTTGAATGTGAGATCCCCGAAACGGTCTTTGCGGCGTTGGAGGCGCAATTCCATGCCGGAGAATAACCGCGAGGAAAAAGCCCTTGGCTTTTTGGGGCTCGCCGCTCGCGCAGGACGCGTGATCGCAGGCGTCCCCCTGATCTGCGCGGCGTTGCAAAAGGGAAAGAAGGAAAAAACACCCGTGCTGGTGCTTTTGGCGTCGGACGCTTCGCAAAACACGCAAAAGCGTGTGACCGATCGCATGGGCTATTACAGCGTGCCGCTGATCCGACTGTCGGTCGATTGCGCGACGCTGGCATTACGCGTTGGCAAACGCGACGGCACCGTGGCGGCGGTGGGGATCACCGAGCAAAATCTTGCACAGGCGATCATCGATCTATACAAATAATGCTCTGAAAAGGGCAGCAAACAGACAACACTTTTGGCGACACCCTGCACGGACTGCGGGTGTCAGAAGGAGGAAACATGGCGTTCAAAATTACTCAACTTGCAAAGGATCTTGGTATCAAGAGCAAAGAAATTACGGAGCTGATGACAGCGCGTGGAATGGAGTGCAAAACGACACAAAAAACTCTGACCCCGCGTGAGTTTGATGTTGTTTTCGAGGTGCTGACGCGCGCTTCTCAGATCAATGGCATAGACGACTATCTGTTCGGCGATACTTATATCCCGACGAAGGCGCCCGAAAAGAAGCCGAAGCCCGAAAAGGCAGCGGAGGCCGCAGCGCCCGAGGTGGCTGCACCCAAGACGGCAGAAGTCGCAGCGCCCAAGAAGGCGGCTGTCAAAAAGGCGGAGCCC
>JAGBBQ010000126.1 GCA_017938425.1 Clostridia bacterium
CGGCACGCCCCTGCGCGGCTCTGACCACGCGGTTTGCCTTTGTGGCAATGAGGGACTGATGGTTCAGGGCGAGCAGAACGTAGGTCTCGATGAACTGCGCCTGGATCGAGGGAGCGCGCACCGTCATAAACGGCTCGCCCGGGAAGATGGGAGTTCCCTCGGGAACGGCGTAGATATCGCCCGTGAAACGGAAATCCTTCAGATACGCAAGGAATTTTTCGGAAAAGATGCCCTTCGAGCGAAGAAACTCAATATCCTCCTCGGTGAAGCGGAGCGCCTTGATATACTCGATGACCTGGGCAAGGCCTGCGGCGATCGCGAAGCCGCCGCCGTCGGGGATCGTGCGGAAAAACACATCGAAATAGGCGATCTCGTCCCCTTTCCCAAGCTCAAAATAGCCGTTGGCCATCGTAAGCTCGTAAAAATCGCAAAGCAGTGTATGATTACGCATATTGTTTTCCTTTCATTTACAGATCGAGCTGCATATCTCCGGTCTTGATCCAGCCGATCTTACGCAGGATCTCATTGAAGACGAAGGAGAGGATCGCGGGAAGAACGATGCAAACCACCAGAATACCGAGCACCGAATTCGGGGTGAAGCCCATATCGGCGATGATGCCGATCGGACCGACAAGACCGCAGGTACCCATACCTGCGCTGACGCCCGTGCACTCCAGCTTGAAAAGGCAGGTCGCAACAGGTCCCGTTACCGCGGCGGCAAGCGTCGGGGGGATCCAGATCTGCGGCTTCTTTACGATATTGCCCATCTGGAGCATCGAGGTACCGAGGCCCTGCGCGATCAGACCGCCCACACGGTTCTCACGGAAGGAGATGACCGCAAAGCCGACCATCTGCGCGCAGCAGCCCGCCGTAGCGGCACCGCCCGCAAGTCCCGTAAGCCCCAGCATCGCACAAAGCGCCGCAGAGCTGATCGGCAGCGTGAGCACCACGCCGACGACCACGGAAAGAATGATGCCCATAAAGAAGGGCAGGACCGTGGTGGAATAATTGATGAAGCTTCCGACAAGGTACATCACATAGGCAACGGCGGGGCAGATCAGCTGCGCGATCAGAACGCCCGAGGCGATCGTGACGACCGGGGTGACGAGGATATCGACCTTGGTCTCCTTGGAGACCAGCTTGCCGAGCTCGGTGGCGATCAGCACGCAAAGGAACGCGCCCGCAGGGCCTGCGGAGAGCGACTTCTCTACCCCATCCACCATAAAGGTCGTGGCAAGATCGTTACCGCAAAGGCCGACCGCGCCTGCGGAAAACAGGACGAGCGGCGGCGCCTTCAGCGAATAGGCGACCGCGATGCCGAGCACCGCACCCGTAGCCTTCTTCGCAAAGTCCGCCATCAGGGAAAGCGAGCCCCAATGAATATACTTGGCAAGCGTGCCGAAGATCGTTCCTATCAGAAGCGATGCAAAGAGTCCGAGAGCCAGGGAGCTCATAGCATCGATAAAGTACTTTTTCGGCGAGAGCGTGACGCCCTTACGTTCGAGAAATGCGCGAATTTTCATTGTTTCTTTTTCCTTTCTTTTCAGAGACTTCCTTTTCTTTCCTTATCCAGATAATCCTGCAAAATGATCTCGGCGGAAAGCGTATCCACCGCACCCTTGCGCTTCTTGCCGTATACCTCGGAGGCACCGAGATAGCGGTAAGCGATCATCGTCGTCATCCTCTCGTCCATCGTATCGATGGGAAGATCCGTCTGCTCACCGAGAAGCGCGATGAAGGCGCCGACGGTTTCGGCGCGACCGCCCTCGGTGCCATCCATATTCTTCGGCAGTCCGACGATGATTTTTTTGCATCCGAGCTTTTTGGCGAGCGCGGCACAGTACACCGCCGTATTTTTCATACCGCCGCAGCGTACGGTCTCCAGCCCCTCGGCGATCAGCCCCGACGGGTCGCAGGTGGCAAGCCCGGTGCGCACGTCACCGTAATCCACCGAAAGGTATTTTCCATGCGTAAGATCCAAAGGACACCTCCGTGCTTTTTGCAATATGCATTGAATTATACTATACTTTTTTTTAATTGTCAATCTTTGTTATTTTTTTAACAAATACACTCGCTTCATATATAAATAAAAAGGATGCCCCGCACGGGGGCATCCAAAAAAATTATTATACGGTCTCACTCTCGACGGTCTCCGAGAATCCGCGCACGCCGTCCATTCCCTCGGCGTAACGGATCGCCTGGGTGGAGAAAAGGCGGTAATAATGCCCCTTGCGCTCCATCAGCTCAAGGTGCGTGCCGTTCTCCAGCACTCTTCCCTCTCCGACGACGAGGATGCGATCTGCCAGCGTGGCGCCCGAAAGGCGGTGCGACACGAAGAGTGCCAGCTTGCCCTCGGAAAGCTTATAGAAGCGGCGGAATACCTCCTCCTCCGCCAGAGGATCGAGCGCGGCGGTCGGCTCATCGAGAATAAGAAACTCCGCCTCGCGGTAAAAGGCACGTGCAAGAGAGAGCTTCTGCCACATACCGCCGGAAAGCTCAAGCCCATCCTCGTAGAACATACGCGTCAGGGGCGTCTGCTTGCCGCCGGGAAGCGTTTCGACAAAGGTCGCATCGCCATCCTCTATGGCCTTATCGATGCGCGCATCGCTTTTTTCGGTATGCACGTCTCCGTAGCGGATATTTTCCTCCACGGTCTCTGCATATTTTCCGAAATCCTGGAAGATAATACCGAACATACGGTGGTATTCCTCTACGTCGTATTCACGCACGTCCCTGCCATCGAGCAGGATCACACCCTCGGTGGGATCGTACAGACGCGTAAGAAGCTTGACGAGGGTGGTCTTACCCGCACCGTTGAGACCGACGAGCACCGTTCGTTCTCCCGACGAGAGCTTGAACGAAAGGTCCTTCAGAACCGTACGGTCGCTGCCCGGATAAGCAAAGGAAACGTTTTGAAACTCGATCGTATGGACCGCGCCGCGCTCGGCCTGCGCGGGCTCCTGTAGCGTGCAGACCACGTGCGGCTCCTCCTTCATAAACGCGATCATATTGTCGATAAAGAGCGTGCCCTCGTAGATCGCGGCGGTGGAGGTGACCAGCGTGGTCACGTAGCCGCCGATCGAGGTGAGCGCGCCGCTGTAGAGCGAATAGTCACCGATCTGCGCGGAGTGATAGACCACGTGGTACGCCACGTATGCAAAAAGCGCGCCGTGCACCAACGTGGAAAGCAGGGATACGAGGATCTGCGAGACCCCCTCCTTGACGATCAGATGGCGCAGCCCGGCAAAATATTTGCCGAAAACGGTTTTGTACTTGGCGACAAAGGTATCGCCGAGGCCGAGGAGCTTGATCTCCTTGACCTGATCCTTATTCACCATCAGCCCCGAATAATAAGACATCTCGCGCCTCTCCTTTGAGTGGCGGCGGATGTAATGAAAATTTCGCTGACGGTAATAATAGGATAGGATCGCGCTCGGAATGGCGGCAACGATCACCACCAGCGGCGCGAAGGGGCTGAGCGCAAACAGCACCGCAATGAAGGAGACCGCGCTGATCACCGTGCTCGCCACGCGAAGGATCGCCTGGATAATGCCGACCGGCCGCATCCCCGCCTCGCGATTGGCGTTCTCGAGCTTTTCATAGAACTCGGGACGGTCAAACGAGGAGATATCCACCTCCTTGGCCTTCTCGATGATCATAATGCGGATATGGTTGGATACCTTCTCTCCCGCAAGAGCAATAACGACGGAATTGACTCTGCCGATCGCCTTGGAGAAGAAGGAATGCAGCATTTGTAATATTAATAGGAACAAAATCGGGCGAAGCGCATCCATCGGGGCGGCAAGCTCCTTGCCGAGCATGCCGGCAATGGCGTTCAGCAGATCGCGGCTGATATAGGCACCGATGACCGGAAGAAAGCCCTCCGCAAGGCAGAAAAAGAGCATAAAGCAAAGGCAGATCGGCGCCGAACGCCATACGATCGAGGCGATCGTGCCAAGGCGCGAGAAGAAGCCCTTGATCCGAAGATAGACGAAGCGCGGCACGTCGCGAAGGCGCTTCGGCTTTTCGATCCCGTCACTCCACGTCGGACGGCGGGGCGGCATGAGAGGCGGCATAAATCCCTACCCTTCCTTTCCCTGTTTTTTTGAGCCCGGACCAAAGCACGATGATGCACTGCGCCGGGATCCCGAGGAGAAACAGCTGCCAGAGATTGAGCCCGCTGACGATCAGAACAGTGAGAAACACCGTCGCGAGAACGGCCCAGACCAGCACGGAGATGATAGCAAAGTTGAAGCGCTTATTGCCCCAGACGGAGTTGAATACCAAAAGCACCACGATGCTCGGCGAAAGCGCATAAACGAAGAAGAGCCAGGTGGCAAACGGAAGAACGACCTGCGGCAACGCGTTAAAGACGAGAAAGAGAAACGTCGCGATCAGCCAGACGAGCATCGTGGCGATCGCCGTGATCAGCATTCGGTTGCGGCGGATACGCCGATCCACGAAGCTTGGGTGGTAATCCTCCTCCGAATGGTCACGCTTCAGAAGATAATCGACCGTGACGCCGAAGGTATCCGCGATCTGCTTGACGACGGTCACGTCCGGCAATGCCTCGCCGCGCTCCCACTTGGAGATCGCCTTATCCGAATAGTTCAGGACCGAGGCAAGCTGCGCCTGCGTCATCTTATGCCCGGCGCGCAGCTCTGCCACGTTTTTTGCAAAAATTCCGTACAAATCATCCATGTAAACTTTTCTTTCCTTTCTACAAAGCTCGAAAGAGAGGGAGAATTTCGGTAGAGCACTCTACCGCGCGTATATTTTTCCACATTTTTCCATTGGAATTTTCTATTCATCCCAAAAATCCCCTCTGTTTTTTATTATATCACATTCAATTTTGAAAATCAAGCCCCTTTTTGTCTCTACCCGAAGTAGAAAGGGGTGGCGCCGAGCGAGAAGTGCGCCTCAAACGCATGTGGAGATTTTTTCTCCAAGGTGTGGAGCGCTTTGACGCAGGCGTAGGGTGACAAAGGCGCCCTGCGGGTGTATAATCGTTGCAGAGAGACACAAGGAGCGCCGATGAAAGGAGAACAAAAAAATGAAAAGGCTTGTTATTTACGGTGATTCGATCCTTCGCGGAATCACCTATTCCGAGCAGCTGGGCAGGCATAAGCTCTGCGAGGGCTACGATCTCAAAACGGTTGCCTCGCTCGGCTATGAGATCAAAAACAGGGCACGTATGGGCGCGACCATCGTGCGCGGTACGGACATTCTTGAAAAAACGCTGGACGAATGCGACGGCAACGCCGTGGTTCTCTTCGAGTTCGGCGGCAATGACTGCGACCACGATTGGCACGCCGTTTCCGAGCATCCCGAGGGCGTGCATCTTCCGCGCATCGACGAGGGCACGTTTGAAAAATATTACAAGTCGGCGATCGCGAAGGCGCGCGCAGCGGGCGCAAAGGTCATGATGGCGAATATGATCCCGATCGATGCGGATCGTTATATCAGGACCATCAGCAAAGGCGAAAGCTACGAGAGCATTCTCGCCTGGCTCGGAGACGCCTCGATGCTTTATCGCTTCCAGGAGCACTACAACCGTATCGTAGAGCGGCTCGCCTACGAGACCGGCTGCCCGATGATCGATCTGCGCAGCGAATTTTTGCTCTCGCACGATTATAAGGAAATGATATCGGCCGACGGCATCCATCCGACCGAGGCAGGCCACGATCTGATCGAGAGGGCGCTGCGCGAATTTCTTCTCTCGATGGAGATCGGAAACAAAAACAGCATCGGCGCATAAAATTCAAAAGGAATAATTCGTAAAAAACGGGGAAAGATGCAAGAAAGCAAAAAGCCCCGTTTTTTTAATTAAGGAGAAGCAATGAAAATACCGAAGATACAAGAGCTTTTCGCGCTTTCGCACACGGCGGCGGCGCCATATCTTGCAAAGCATCGCTACGGCTATGAGATACTTTCCTCGCTCGCGGACATCATCCGCGATATAGGGAAAGCGCTCGGTCGGGACTATGAGCAGATCGCACCCGAGGTATGGATGGCAAAAGACGCCTGCCTCTCCCCGCTTGCAACCGTGGCGGGACCGACCGTGATCGGCAAAAAGACAGAGGTGCGTCCCGGCGCGTATATACGCGGCGCGGCGCTGATCGGCGACGGCTGCGTGATCGGAAACAGCACAGAGATCAAGAACGCGATCCTTTTTGACGGCGCGCAGGCACCGCATTATAACTACGTGGGCGACAGCATTCTCGGCTACCTCGCGCATATGGGCGCGGGCGCGATATGCTCGAATCTTCGCGCCGATCGAATGGCAGTCACCGTAAAGACGGACGAAGAGGCCCTCGACACGGGTCGCAGAAAGCTCGGCGCGCTGATCGGCGACCGTGCGGAGATCGGATGCGGCACCGTCCTATGCCCCGGTGCGGTGGTAGGAAAAGACAGCGCCGTCTATCCGTTATCTCTTGTCCGCGGATGCGTCCCACAGGACTCAATTTTAAAAAACAACGGTGAAATTATCGCAAGATGTAAATAGTTATTTACCAAAGGAGAGAATATGCATAGATTATTCGGAACAGACGGTGTACGTGGAATCGCAAACGAGGAGCTCAGCTGCGAGCGTGCGACACAGATCGGGCGCGCGCTCGGCACGGTCCTTTCCTCGCGTCATAAATACCGTCCCAGAGTTTTGATCGGTATGGACACGCGACTTTCCTCGCCGATGCTTGCCGCCGCGCTTGCGGCGGGGCTCTGCTCGGTGGGAAGCGACGCGGAGATCCTCGGCGTGCTGCCGACACCGGCGGTCGCACACCTGGTCACGAAATACGGCGCGAAGGCAGGCGTGATGATCTCCGCCTCGCACAACCCCTATCCTTACAACGGCGTGAAGATCTTCGCCGATACGGGCTTCAAGCTCTCCGACGAGCTTGAGGAACAGATCGAATCGATCGTGCTGGACAGTACCCCGCCCTGCCGCCCCGCAGAGCCCGACAAGCTCGGCCGACTCACGCTCCTGCCCAATGCCGCGGAGGACTACCTCGCGCACCTTAGGGAGACGACCGACGTTTCCCTGGACGGAATGCACCTTGTGATCGACTGCGCAAACGGTGCCTCCTACCGCACGGCGGCAAGGCTCTTCGAGGGGCTCGGCGCGCGTTGCACTCTGCTCTTCGACCGCCCCGACGGAAGAAACATCAACGAGCGTTGCGGCTCGACCGATATGCGAGTCCTTGCAAGCACCGTTATACGCGAGAGGGCGGATATCGGTCTTGCCTTTGACGGCGACGCAGACCGCTTTCTCGCCGTGGACGAAAACGGCGAGGAGGTAGACGGCGACAGAATCATGGCGATCCTCGCGCTCGATCTGAAAAAGCGAGGAAGGCTGAAGGGCAATGCCGCGGTCGGCACCGTTATGACGAATTTCGGCTTTCAGAAATTCTGCGAGCGTGAGGGCATCCGCTATTTTTCCGCGAAGGTAGGCGACCGCTACGTGCTTGAGATGCTGATCCGAGAGGGCTTCGTTTTCGGCGGCGAGCAATCGGGGCACATTATTTTCCGCGATTTCGCGACAACCGGAGACGGACAGCTGACCGCCGTGCAGCTCTTATCCGTAATGAGGCGCGAGGGCAAGCGGCTCAGCGAGCTTTGCACCGTGATGCAAAGATACCCGCAAACCACCGTCAATATCGCGGCGGACGCCTCCGACAAGATCCTCTTCTTTACCGACGAGGAGATCGGAGGGATCCTGAAAAGGGCGGAGGAAGCCGTGACGGACAGCGGCCGTATCGTGGCACGCCCCTCGGGCACAGAGCCTATGATCCGCATTATGGTGGAATGCGAGAGCGAGGAGAGAGCCACCCGCATCGCGACCGAGACCGCGCGTGCCATCGACCGTCGGCTTGCGGAATATAAGCAATAAAAAAATGCTGCGACGCCAAAGCCGTCGCAGCATTTTTTATCAGAAGCTAAGCACACCGAGATGCTCAAGGAGAATTTTCAGACCGAGCAGAATGAGTATCGCACCTCCCGTGATCTGCGCATTCTTCTCGAAGCGAGCGCCGAACACGCTACCGATCTTCACACCTGCCGCCGAAAGCAGACAGGTGACAACGCCGATCAGCACCACGGCAAGAAATATATTGACGCCGCCCGCCATCGCAAGCGAGATGCCGATCGCCATTGCGTCGATCGAGGTGGCAACCGCCATCGTGAACATCGTCTTGACCGAAAAATCCGCGTTCCTGCCGTTGCAGCAATCGCATTCCTCCTTGGCAAAGGCCTCCTTCAGCATATTGAGACCGATCAGAGCCAGAAGCCCGAACGCGATCCAATGGTCCACCGCCTTGATCGCAGAGGCAAAAAGACTGCCGAGCAAAAAGCCGATCAGCGGCATGATCGCCTGAAAGCCGCCGAACCAGATGCCGCATTTGGCCATCGACGATAGATCCACCTTTTTCAGCGTCAAGCCCTTACATACGGACACGGCAAACGCATCCATTGCAAGACCGATCGCCAGGATCAAAAGCTCCAGAAACTGCATTCCCTGTTCATCCCTTTTCTTTGTTTTCTAACATTTTTCGATTATTTCTTTTCGGCAAGAAGCGCGTGGATCCGCTCCAGCAGCTCTACCTCGCGGCGGCGGAGCATCTCTGCCTCCTCCTCCTTTGCCTTCGCCTCGGCAGCGGCCTTCTCGGCAGCCTCCTTGGCAGCAGCCTCTGCGGCGAGAGCGGCAGCCTTTTCCTCTGCGAGCCTCTGCTCGTACTCCTCGTCGGTCTTGATGCGGATCTCCTCGGCGATCCTTTTCGCGCGCTCGGAGATCTTGTGCACCGTGTGCATCACGACAAAGAGAACCGCGGCAACGATCAGAAAGTCGATCGCAGCCTGCAGAACGATGCCGGGCGTCATTGCGACCTCGGCGGTAACGACCTCTCCCGCTTCGTCAAGCACCGCGGGCCTCAGCACCCACTTTATCTCCGCAAGGGTGGATTTACCCGTCAGCATCGCGATAAGAGGAGAAATGATCCCCTTGGTAAACGAGTTGACAATGGCGGTAAAGGCACTTGCTACCGCAACGCCGATGGCCATATCCACTACGTTTCCGCGCTTGATGAATTTCTTGAATTCAGCAAACATCTTTTTCATTGTTTTTTCCTCTTTTGATTATATTTCAATGGGTCAGTGCTTATGTATCAGGCTTCCATATCCTGCCCGTCGAGAAGGTCCTGCTCGGTGAAGCGACCGACGTCATAAAGCGAGCGCAGGCGCAGCTGCGTTTCAAGAAGCGTGCCCGTGGTCACCGCTTCGGTCTCCACGGGGATCAGGATCTTCGCATCCGACGTGATATCAAAATAATTCTTTCCGAACTCCGCCGCCATTTTGGAGAAGGACAGACGAAGGCCTCGCACGTAGGCAGAGGCGGAAAGGGTGATCTCGTAATTTTTACCGCTCCCCTTGATCTCGCAGCGGATGCCGGGATAGACGAAGCGGAAGTGCTTGGCAGGCACGAAGAGCGCCGTTTTTTCAAGAATCGGGCAGCCCTCCTCCAGCACCGTAACGGAGGCGTAATACTCGCGCTCGTGCCCTCGCGCCTCCGGCACGCTCTTTTTCAGACAAAGCCTTGCGCCGACCGGCACGGTCACGTCGTCGCACAGAGTGCGTATCTCGCAGTTCGAGCGATCCGCAAGCCTCGTGACAACGGTCACGCTACGCTCCCGTCCGTCCGCCGATGCAAGCTCGATATCGACCGTCTCGCCCGATGCCCTTACGTGAAGGAACAGCGGGGAGAAGGCTTTTTTCAGATCGTAGTAGAGCGCCTTCTTCTGCAAAAGCGCATCCATCAGCGAGGGCTTCATAGAGATTCCGCCCTCAAAGAGCGTTCCGACGAGAATGCCGCCGGGAATGCCGCGCGCAAGCTCCTCGGAGATCGCCCTCTCGGCTCTCTCTGCCGAGGAGAGCGCGGTTATGTAGCAAACGTCGTCAAGGCTCGCGCCGTACGGATATTCCTTCGCCGCCTCGCCAAGCATCGTGACGAGCTGGGTATCGGAATCCTGCGCGCTCTCCATCGTATACGAAAAGATACGGCGCGCCTCCATCGGAAGGAAGCGGCGCACCGAGATCGGGCTCGGCATAGAGGGCAGATGCGCGATCGGGGCAAAGCCCGGACAGGGCAGCCCTCTCACCTGCAAAAAGGGGAATGCAAAGGAGAAAAAGCCCTTGATGGCCCGCGCCACTTCCGAATCCGGCATAACGCCGTCCGGCAGCACAAGAAGCGCAAGCGAGGGATGATGCGCGAGCGCACAGATCGAGGACTTCAGCTGTGCAAAATATTCTCCGAGGTCCTCCGCATCCGCGCACGGCGCGGGCAGCTGCTGGAATACAAAGACACCGAAGCGGTCGCAAAGCGCGTAGACCTCCTCCTCCAGAAAACCGCTCTCGCAGGTGGCAAACAGAGTGTTTCCGCCCATTTTCACAAAGGCGGGCAGCGCGCGTGCAAAGCCGTCAAGGCTATCCTTTATATGAAGCGCGGGATGCGCACTGATGCGCGCCGCCTTCACGAAGAAGGGCGCATTGTCCACCGTCATCGCAAAGGGAACGCCGTCACCGCCCTTCGAGAAGCCGAGCTTACGAAAGCCGATGTGCGTCTCATAGCTGTCGATCGGCGTGCCGTCGCGGTAGAGCGTGATCGCAAGGCGGTATAGCCCGTGCGCACCGCTCCCGGGAAGAAAGCGCTGCACGTCCGAAAGCGCCGTGCGCCCCTCTCCGTTGACGAAGCCGATATAATACATCTCGCCCGAGGGCGAATAGAGCGTAGCAAAGATCTCGTTTTCCTTTTGGCAAAGCGTTCTCACTCTGACAAAAAGCTCGGTTCGATCGTTTTTATGGAGCTGCTCGGTATATACGTCCGCAATAAGATCCTCTGCGAAGGCGATCAGCTGCACGCCGCCGATGATACCGACATCCGTCGGCACCGCACGTGCGGGAAAGCAGATCTCAAGCGTAAAATCCTCGCGCCCGACGAGCGGAAGAAGCACGCGCCCCGGCGCGCTGTCCCAAGCCGCCACCGTACGATCGCCGATGCGCACGCGGCAGCCGCCGCAGAGCCCCTCGAGGCAAAGCGCGATATTTTCGTAGCCGCGCAGCTCCGAAAGCCCCGTGACGTCCACCGAAAGAAGCATCTGCTCGGTCATCTTCCGCATCTGCTCCCTCGGCTCCTCCGAGATAAGCGCCTTGTCCATATCCAGGGCAAGAGCAGAGAGTGTGATAGGAAGAGAAACCTCCTCGGCCATTCCCGCGCCAACGGTCACACGGGCCTTTTTCAGTTCTTTTTTGATCATATCCACCCTCCGTAAAAAGGAATTTTGCAAACAATTATTTACATAAAGACTCTAATTCGATTAAAAAACGCTCATAGAGCGAAGAAGAGACGGCATCCTCCGCCGCCGATAAAAGGAACGCACTGTGCGAGGAACGTCTATCGACAAGCGCAAGCCGACGCGCTTATGCAAAACGCGCGCCGCCGTATGCGCACCAAGAGAGCGACCGCCGATCCTTCCTTTTTACGGCGCCGCGCCGAAGCGCCCCGCACGGATAAGCCAAGCCGTTTCGTTCATTTACCATTAATTATAACACGGTTTGCGCGGTTTTGCAACACTATTTTTCAGCAAAGCCAAATTGAACAAAAGCATCCTTTTATATTTGTATATAATTATCAAAAAAATATAATTTTTCCGAAAAAACTTTTTAAAACACTTGCAAACCTATATTAATTATGGTAAAATGAATCAGAAAAACAATTTTTGGAGGGAAAAATGAAAAGAATTTTCTTCTTGCTTTTAACCGTTGCCCTGGCACTTGTTGCTCTTACCGGATGTTTCGGTACCGAGAGCCATCAGTACACCTCGGATTGCGATCCGTACTGCGACTGCTGCGCTAAGCCCGTCGTCAGAGAGCCCAAGGTCGCGCATACCCGCGAGACCTGCGAGAGCGAGGTCTGCACCGTTTGTGCCACCGCGCTGGATCCGATCGCTCACACCTATGAGAACGATTGCGCTCCCAAGTGCAGCGTTTGCGGCGCACTGCGCACCGAGCTGAAGCACACCTACGAGAAGGAGTGCTCCACCGTCTGCACCGTTTGCGGCGCGACGAGAACGGACGTTACCCACACCTATTCCCAGGCTTGCGACGTAAGCTGTGACGTTTGCGGCGAGATCCGCAGCGCAGATTCGCTCGAGCACGCTTGGCTCCACCCCTGCTCCACCACCTGCACCTACTGCGGCGCTACCCGCGTGGCTGCGCACGAGTATGAGTTCGTTTGCTCCGTTGCCTGCAAGTACTGCGGCGCTACCAGAACGGTCGATGCAGACGTGCATGATTTCGAGTACGGATGCTCCAGCACCTGTCGCACTTGTAATTATGTAAGAAATGACAACGAGCACGCTTACAGCAACGCTTGCGACCAGACCTGTAACTACGGTTGCGGCTACGACAGAGGCGAGCAGCACGTATGGGTCGGCTACTGTAATGCGCTTACCTGCGCAAACGAGTGCGGTGCCACCAAGTCCATCGCGCACGTTGATCAGGACGGCAACTTCCTTTGCGACGTATGCACCGCTATCTGCGAGCACGTTTGCTTCAACAACGACTCCGCTGACTGCGACCGCATCTGTAAGGTTGAGGGCTGCGGCAAGCCCGTAGCGGCTCACACCTACTCCTGCGCTTGCGATACTACCTGTGATGCAGAGGGCTGCACCACCGGTGACAGAGTGGCAGCGGCTCACGAGCCCGTAGCGGCGTGCGGCACCGTTTGCCGTTACTGCGGCGAGGATCTCGAGATCACCGATCCCGTGGCTCACACCTATGACGGTGACTGCGACACGGTCTGCAACGAGTGCGGTGAGGCAAGAACCGCAGCCGGCGCGCACGTTCCTTCTGCTACGAAGGGCTGCGAGGTCTGCGATGTTTGCGGCGAAAAGACCGGTTTTGCTCACAAGTATGATTACGCTTGCTCCGAGGAGTGCTCCATCTGCGGCGCCGAGAATCCCACCGGCGGCCACGTAGGACTCTACCCCTGCTCCAAGGAGTGCAAGTACTGCGGCGCACAGCTCGACAGCATCAAGCACACCTTTGCTTATGACTGCTCCACCCGTTGCGCTCTTTGCGGTCAGCACGTTCGTACCGATGCAGCGGCTGCACACACCGATGCAAACGGCGACAAGAACTGTGATATTTGCGGCGAGGCTCTGCCTACCACCGGCGAAGGCGTTCTTCCCGAACATACCATTCCCGCGAAGAAGGACGACGAATAATTCGTTAACGAGTTTATGTCGTGACCACATTTCGTGGTCACGACATACTTTTCAAAGGCATTTTCTTCCTATTTATTTATATTACAACTGATTTTGTCCCTTCTTATTTTCCATACTGTACTTTCGTTCCTTCTTATGCGGTTCGCCGCAAAAAATAAATGAAAGGATGGATATTACATCCAAAAAGTTATGAAAAGATTTTTATTCTGTACACTGACCGTTGTGCTGATGCTCTTCGCGCTTGCGGGATGCTTCGGCTCCAACCACGTTTATGACGGTCCCTGCGATACGATCTGTAACGAATGTAACGTGAAGATGCGCGAGAGCGAGGCCGATCATACCTACGACAGCTGCGCAGACGTCGACTGTAACGTTTGCGGCGAGACCCGCGAGGCGGTTGCGCACACCTACGTAAGTGCCTGCGCCACCAAATGCTCCGTATGCGGCGAGGCGCGCACTGAGACTTCTGCTCACGTATTCGACTCTCCCTGTGACAGCGAATGTAACGTTTGTAAGGAGACCCGCGAGGCTTCCGACCACGTTTACACCAACGATTGCGATACAGACTGCGAGTTCTGTGGCGCGCTGAGAGTAACCGAGCACATTTACACCAACGGCTGCGACAAGGACTGTAACGTCTGCGGCGCGCTCAGGATCCCGAATGCGCACGTTTACACCTATCCCTGTGACCTTACCTGCGACGTCTGCGGCGCGGAGAACCCCGCTCCCGCGGATTGCGTTTACTCCTTCCCCTGCGACGCTGACTGTAACCTTTGCGGCACGCTCAGAAACGCAGAGCCTCACATCTACGACCACGCATGCGATCCCGACTGTAACGTCTGCGGCATAGAGAGAGCGGTAAACGATCACGTTTATGACAATAGCTGTGATGCTGAATGTAACGCCTGCGGCACCGTTCGCGAGAACGTACACGCATTCGGCGATTGGAAGTCCACCTCCCCCGCCAACTGCGAGGACGCAGAGATCCTTACCAGATACTGTGCGGACTGCGGCGAGACCGAGACCAAGGAAGGTGCGGCTGCGATCGGCCATGACTTCACCAATGCCTGCGACACGCAGTGCAACCGTGCAAAGTGCGGCTACAAGAGAGAGATCACCCACACCTACGTGACTGATTACGCGGTCAAGGTTGGCGTTTCCTGTACCACCGCTGAGATCCTTCACAGATTCTGCGACGTTTGCGGCGCAGAGGACGTAAAGAACGGCGCTGCCGCTCTCGGTCACGAATATGACCACGATTGTGACACCACCTGTAACCGTGCGGATTGCGATTACGTAAGAGTGATCGTTCACGCATTCGGCGAGTGGGAGACGCTGACTCCCGAAAACTGCGTGGATGCAGAGGTCCTGCACCGCGTTTGCTCCGTTGAAGGCTGCGGTCTTGAAGAGACCAAGACCGGCAAGGATGCACACGGACACAGCAAGCACGCTGAAAACTGCACGATCTGCTCGATCTGCGGCGAGGCAAGCGGCTTTGATCACGAGTTCGGCGCTTGGGAGACCCTGACGCCCGCTGACTGCTACGAAGCAGAGGTTGAGATCCGCGTTTGCGGCATCTGCGAGATGGAAGAGACCCAAGAGGGCGATCCCGCGCACGGACACCACTACGCAAGCGATTGCGCAGCGGATTGTATCCACGGATGCGGATTTACGCGCGTTCCTCCTCACAACTATGACGGCATCGAGGATCTTGAATGTAACGATTGCGGCTACAACCGTGAATGCACCGGCCACCAGCCCTATGCAAACGATTGTACGGTATGCCGCATCTGCGGCGAGGCAAGCGGCATCGCACACGAGTTCGGCGCTTGGGAGACCCTGACGCCCGCTGACTGCTACAATGCAGAGGTTGAGATCCGTTACTGCGCGAACTGTATCGTTAACGAGACCAGAGACGGCGACACCGCGCTCGGTCACACCCCCAAGGCTGACGACTGCACGGTATGCGGCCGCTGCGGTGATCCCACCGGCAACGAGCACAGCTTTGGCGCTTGGGCAACCAAGACCCCCGCTGACTGCGAAAACGCTGAGGTTGAGGCTCGTTCCTGCACCGAATGCCACAAGGAAGAGACCAGAGACGGCGACATCGCGCTTGGACACACCTATGACAACGATTGCGACACCGAATGTAACGTCTGCCACGCGGTAAGAGCCGTTGCGCACGACTTCACCGGTGTTGAATGGGCAGAAAAGACCCCCTCTGACTGTAACAACGCACAGGTTCTCGCCAGAAAGTGCATCCTTTGCCAGGCTGAGGAGACTAAGGAAGGCGAGAAGGCGCTTGGACACGCGTTCGAGAACGCTTGCGACACCGAGTGCGACCGTTGCCACGAAACCAGAACGATTGAGCATAGCTTCGGCGACTGGGTAACCAAGACCCCCGCTGACTGTGACAACGCCGAGGTTCTTCATAAGGTATGCTCCGTCTGCTTCGCAGGCAGCGAGGAGACCATGGAAGGCGAGAAGGCGCTTGGACATACCTACACCGACGAATGCGACACGACCTGCAACCGCTGCTCCGACGAGCGCGAGGCACCTCACAAGTACACCGACGAGCACGACGTGATCTGCGACCTTTGCGGGCACGTTCGTCCCTGCAACGGCCATAAGGCACTTGCAACCGACTGTCTGACCTGCGAATACTGCGGTGAGGCGATCCCCGGTGCAAAGCACGAGTACACCTACCTTTGTGACACGGAATGTGACATCTGCGGCACTGTAAGAGAGGCTTCTCACTCTCCCTCCGCGGCTGACTGTACCGTTTGCCAGTACTGCTCCGAGACCATCCCCGGCGCGGCACACGTAGCAACCGCTACGGATTGCACGGTCTGCAAGAACTGTAATGCAGGCACAGGCGTAGCTCACGTAGCAGATCCCGAGAACTGCACGCACTGCAAGAACTGCGAGCAGGCAAGCGGCAAGCAGCACACTCCCAACTACGAGGAGAACTGCACCGAGTGCGCAGATTGCGGCAAGGCTCTCGGAACGGCTCACACCGATGCCGATAAGGACGGCCACTGCGATAAGTGCCCTGCTGAAACCCTTCCCGGCGAAAACTGGTTCCCCTGGGCACCCCTTTGATGCAGGATGAATCGGTTCTGATCTAAAAGCATTGAGCGACCTACAAAAGTAGGTCGCTCTTTTTTGTAAAAATTGCATGGCCGGCAGGCCGATATAAAGTGCACTTGTACGCAGCCGATAGTATTTGGACTACGCCCGAAACTGGAATACCACCCGCTGCGGGTGGATTTTTATTTTGGCGGGTACCATCGGGGGCCGAGCGATTCGTGAATCGCCCCTACGAATTACCTCTTCACTCTTCGCGCTTCGAGATCCGGGAGATTTGTGAATCGCCCCTACGGGTTACCTCTTCACTCTTCGATGGGCGGGCGATTCGTGAATCGCCCCTACGGGTTGCCTCTTCACTCTTCGATGGCCGGGAGATTCGTGAATCGCCTCTACGGTGGATCTCTTCGTTCTTCTCATTTTTGCTCTCGGGAAGCGGGCGATTCGTGAATCGCCCCTACGGTTGATCTCTTCATTCTTCTCATTTTTGCTCTCGGAAAGCGGGCGATTCGTGAATCGCCCCTACGGGTTACCTCTTCACTCTTCACTCTTCACTCGTCACTCTTCAATAGGGGCAGAAGGAGGTCGATGTGATCGGGATCAACCGATTTCACAAAACGGTGTATGAATCCATTCCGATCGACCGAATCGAAAACATTCGCAAAACAAGGATCTTTGATCCGCAGGTGCTCGCGCTCATGGATCATCGGCAGGTGCTCGAGGGCTTCAGCTTTTGGGGCAGGACCGCCGAGGATAAGAAATCCGCTCGGGAATTTGCCAAGCGCATGAACAAAAAAGGATGCTTAGCATTCTCTGATACTAAGCATCCTTCAATTATTGCGCTTTCTCGGTTATTCTGCTTACGCCTTCTTGGCGATGGCAGCCTTTGCCTTAGCAGCGATGTTCTTCGCGGTCAGGCCGTAGATCTCAAGAAGCTCGGGAACCTTACCGCTGCGGCCGTAGGAATCTTCAACGCCTACGCGTACAACGGGACAAGGATAACGCTCGGAGAGCGCCTCGCAAACGGCACCGCCGAGACCGCCGATAATGCTATGCTCCTCTGCGGTTACCACTGCGCCGGTCTTTCTTGCGGAAGCCTCGATCAGATCTGCATCCAAGGGCTTGATGGTGTGGATATTGATAACCTCGGCATCAATTCCCTCCTCGGCGAGAAGCGCTGCCGCCTCCACCGCAAGGTGAACCATAAAGCCGGTGGCTGCGATGGTAACGTCCTTACCCTCCTTATAAACAACGCCCTTGCCAAGCTCAAAGCGATAGCCTGCAAGCTCGGAGGAAAGATCCGGTACAGCAAAGCGGCCGTAACGAAGGTATACGGGGCCGTTGTGAAGCAGAGCGGCCTCGGTTGCGGCATATGCCTCCGTGGCGTCTGCAGGGTTGATGATGGTCATACCGGGAATGGTGCGCATCAGAGCCAGGTCCTCGTTGGACTGGTGGGTCGCACCGTCCTCACCGACGGTGATACCTGCGTGGGTGGCACCGATCTTTACGTTCAGGTGAGGATAACCAATGCTGTTACGCACCTGCTCGTATGCACGGCCGGATGCGAAGATCGCAAAGGTGGAAACGAAGGGGATCTTACCCGTGGTTGCAATACCCGCAGCAACACTCATCATATTGCCCTCTGCGATACCGCAGTCGAAAAATCTATCGGGGAACGCCTTCTTGAACATACCCGTCTTGGTTGCCGCAGCAAGGTCAGCATCCAGGACAACGAAATCATACTTCTCGCCAAGGGATACCAGAGCGGCACCGTAGGCTTCTCTTGTTGCTTTCTTATCTGCCATGTCTACTTACCTCCTTATTTCAGATCCTCATCGATCTTGTTGAGATCTGCTACCGCTACCTGATACAGATCCTCCTTGGGTGCCTGGCCGTGCCATTCGCACTTATTCTCCATATAGGAGACGCCCTTACCCTTAATGGACTTCGCGATGATCACGGTGGGCTTGCCCTTTACGGTCTTCGCCTCTGCGAATGCAGCCTCGATGGCATCGAGATCGTGCGCGTCAATAGAAATAACATGCCAGCCGAATGCACGGAACTTCTCGTCATGGGGCGTGGGATTCATAACCTCGGTGATCGGACCGTCGATCTGCAGACCGTTCCAGTCAAGAACCGCGCAAAGGTTATCCAGCTTGTAGTGTGCGGCGAACATTGCCGCCTCCCAAACCTGGCCCTCCTCGCTCTCGCCGTCACCCAGGATCGCATATACGCGATAGGGATCGTTCGAGATCTTTGCGGAAAGCGCCATACCGCAAGCCGCGGAAATGCCGAGACCCAGCGAGCCGGTGGTCATATCCACACCGGGCGTACCCTTCATATCAGGGTGACCCTGCAGGCGGGACTCAGTCTTACGAAGAGTCTTAAGCTCCTCTACGGGAAAGAAGCCGCGGTGCGCGAGCACAGAGTAAAGTGCGGGCGCCGTATGCCCCTTAGAAAGAACGAAGCGATCGCGCTTAGGATCCGCGGGATTCTTGGGATCGACGTTCATGTGTTCAAAATAAAGATAGGTGAGAATATCCGCGATGGACAGAGATCCACCGGGATGGCCGCAGCCGGCGTTATACACGCCATCAATGATGCCGTGGCGAACAGCAT
Organism: Clostridia bacterium; assembly: GCA_017938425.1. Lineage (GTDB taxonomy): Bacteria > Bacillota > Clostridia > Oscillospirales > CAG-272 > UBA1740. The sequence continues at coordinate 18,981 of JAGBBQ010000126.1, forward strand.
TTGCCGTACGCTGCAGGGCAAGCTTACGAAGTTCTTCCATGGTTTTCCCCTTTTGTAATATAATGTAGTTTGTTATGGCATAAGAAAAGAGGCACAAATATTTGCGCCTCTTCGGATTAGCTTTAAATTAATATCTCTTGCGAGTCTTGGTCTGGAAGATGATACCGATAAGAGCAAGAACGCCAAGAAGCACAAAACCGATGATAACGGGCTGATTTACAGTGAGGCCGCAGATCTTATCAACGATCTGGATGCCGTACTTGGGCTTATCAAGAACGGTAACGATTGCCCACGCACCGAAGATGGAAAGACCCCAGATCTCAACCCACTTGCGAAGAAGGATCGCAAGGATAGCAACAACTGCACCTGCTGCTGCAGCAACGATGAGGTTACCTGCAAGAGCGGAAGCGGCTGCGATCTGACCGGAGTACAGAACCCATGCGGGGAAGAATGCGAATGCACCGATGTACAGAACCATGTAGAGGAACTTGCGAAGGAGAATTCCAACCACACCAACAACGATGCCGACGATCCAAGCATACTTTGCGATGCCCTCGAAGGGGATCACGGGAACGAGGTATGCAACAGCGGCACCGTAGCCGATGCAGAACATACCGAAGAACTTCTGGAGACCAAGAAGTCTCTTACCGAACAGAAGCTCGATTGCACCCAAAGCAATCAGAACATAAGGAAGGAAGGGCTCGATCACGGAAAGCAAGCTCATAAGCTTTTCCCAAACAGCCTCTACCTTTCCGCTGAAAAAGCCATTGTAAACCTTTTCATACACGCCAGCAATCTTGCTGAAATCTGCGCCAAGAATCTTATCAACCATTAGACTCCTCTTTCTCGGTGCGCACACGCGCCCGTAGTGTATTTGTCTATATTCTACCATATATATTCTGAAAAGTCAAGTGCTTTTGCACATTTTTTTTGCAAAAATACATATTTTTTGTATCTTTTCTATTTCACACCGGGCAAAGCGCCGCACCGCCCGTCCGCAAGAAAAAACCGAGCGCTTCCCTGCCCGTTTCTGCCTTTTTTCACCAAATGAAAAAGCGCAGAAAAAGCGCCTCGCCGCATTTTTGCGACCGAAAGCGCTTTTTTGCCGTTTTTACGTAAAACGAAAACCTTTATTTACAAAAATCAGTCTTTTGCGTTCTTCAGGAAGGCGACCGTCTTGGGAGAGCTCGGATGATCGAGCACCTCCTCGGGCGTTCCGCACTCCTCGATGACACCGTCCGCCATAAAAATGACCTTATCCGAGACGCCTCTTGCGAAGCCGATCTCATGCGTTACGATCACCATCGTGCGGTCCGCGCTCTTCAGCTCGCGGATCACCTTCAGCACCTCACCCGTCAGCTCGGGATCAAGCGCCGAGGTCGGCTCATCGAAGCAAAGGATCTTCGGAGAGAGCATCAGCGCTCTCGCGATCGCCACGCGCTGCTGCTGGCCGCCCGAAAGCTGATAAGGATAGGAGTCCTTCTTCTCGGAAAGCCCCGTCACACGCAAAATATCCTCCGCCTGCGCGTCGATCTCTGCGTAGATCTGCTTCTTATTCTGCTTGAAGTCCTCGCGCTCCTTGGCGTGAAGCTTCGGCGCAAGGGTAAGGTTGCCGAGCACGCTATACTGCGGGAAGAGATTGAACTGCTGGAACACGAGCCCCATCATTCTCTGCGCCGCCTTATCGATCTCGGGCTGCCCCTCCGCATTCATACCGAACACGCGATGCCCGTCGATCAGGATCTCGCCCTCATCCGGCGTTTCAAGGAAGTTCATCGATCGGAGCAGCGTGGTCTTGCCGCCGCCCGACGAGCCGATGATGGAGAGCACCTCGCCCTTTTCAAGCGTGAGATCGATGCCCTTGAGCACCTCGTTATTGCCAAAACGCTTTTTCAAGCCCTTGATTTCAAAAAATGCCATCTCGCCCTCCTTATGCCTTGAAGAAGTCAAGCTTCTTTTCCGCCTGTCCGAACAGCACGGTCAGAACCCCGACGAAGATAAGGTAGAACACTGCCGTATAGAAGAGCGGCCACATCAGACCGTACGCCGCAAAGTTCTGCGCAGCCTGGATGATCTCGACGATCATAATGACTCTTGCAAGCGCGGTATCCTTGACGAGCGTGATGACCTCGTTGGACATCGGCGCAAGAATGCGCTTGACGACCTGCAGAAGCACGACCTTGAAGAACACCTGTGTCTTGCTCATACCGAGCACCTGGGCTGCCTCGTACTGCCCCTTGGAAATGGACTGAATGCCACCGCGGTAGATCTCCGAGAAGTAGCACGCGTAGTTGATAACGAAGGCGGCTACGACCGAGCCGAGACGCGAGAAAAGAGGCGCACCGAACACAAAGCCCGGGACGTAAAAGACGATAATGACCTGAAGCATCAGCGGCACGCCGCGGATGATCCAGACGAAGGTTCGCGTAATATACGCCAGCGGCTTGAACCTCGACATAGAACCGAAAGAAATGACCAAACCTAAAGGAAGCGCTAACAATAATGTTAGCGCAAAAATCAGGCAGGTCTGTTCCAGTCCGCGAAGCAGGCTCAGCGTGACTTCAATAAAACCCATATTCTATTTCCTTTAGTTTCCGAAAATTACTCGATGGTCTCGGAGATCTGGATCACGTTCTCAAAGCCGTACTTTCTTGCGATCTCCATCAGCTTGCCGTTCTCCTCAAGCGTCTTGATAGCGGCGTTGACCTTCGCAGTCAGCTCGCTGCCCTTCTTGAAGCCTACGGCGTAGATCTCGGAATCAAGCTCGATCGACTCAACGATGGAAAGGTTGGAGTAGTCGTTCTTACCGACGATGTTCTTCGCAAGCACGATATCAACTACGATGAAATCAACCGCACCGGACTTAACCTCGGTGAACGCATTGATCTGCGCGGTAGCGGACATAACCTTGTCTTCATCGGTTACAGTCTTCGCATAAGCCTCGCCTGCGCTGCCGCCCTCGGTGCAAGCCTTCTTGCCTGCAAGGTCAGCCTCGGAGGTGAACTTGGAGAGGTTCTCGGTCTTAACGACGATGCACTGCTGGTTCAGCATATAACCGTAAGAAAAGTCTACGAGATCCTTTCTCGGAATACCGTCATCGGAGGAGTTCGCGGTAAAGCCGTTCCATACGCAGTCGATCGCGCCGGAATTCAGCTCGTTATACTTCTGGCTCCACTCGATCTCCTGGAACTCAACGTCCATACCGATCAGCTTGCCGACCTCGATAGCGAACTCGGTCTCAAAGCCGGTCCAGTTACCGTTGGCGTCCTTTTCGTTCATGTTCTCAAAAATGGTAACACCACAGGTGAGAACGTCATCCTTGCCGCAGGAAGCGAGCGCTACGCACGCGGAGCAAAGCATTGCTACGCAAAGCAGAAGAGTGATAATCTTTTTCATTTTGAATGATCTCCTTTAGTGTTTTATCACTTTAATTTGTTAAAGCGATATAATTATACCGCATCCTTTCGCATTTGTCAATAGGTTTTCGGGAGAAAAGTTGTTTTTTTTATTTGCTTTTTAAAGAGAATGCCCCGCGGCATCCGTGCCGTGGGGCGTGATAACATTCTAATTAGAAGGAAGCGAAGCGCCGTAGAGATTATAGATGGGAATTCCCTTCTGCGCTGCGAGGCGCTTGGTTTGCGCCGAGCCGCCGCTCTCTCTGCCGACGTAGCAGATCAGCATATCCGCTCGGTCGATCATCGCGCGGTTGCGCATATGCATGCATCCCTGCACGTAGGACTCGGAAAGGACGAAGGATTCGTCCGCCTCGCGCATCACGTAATCGTAGGCGGCGCGCTGCGCCGCGGTCCATTTCGCGCTCTGATCGGCACAGGGGAGCATCAGCACCAGCCGTACGTCGGGATGGCTGACACGGAAGAGGATCACCGCCTTGGCGGCATAGGTATCAAAGCCGATCGCGCCGCCGCAAAGAAACGTGCGGCATCCCTCTTTATACGCATACGCGATCGCACGCGCAAGAAGGTCTCTGAGCGCGGGGCCAACCGATGCGGGGATCGCGCGGTGACCGCTGAAGGCACAGACTTCCATCCTCCACTCTCCTCTCTTGGGATTTTAAAACGGCTGCCGCAAAAATACGGCAGCCTGCGCATTTTACTGTCAGGAATCCGTCTCCTCGTCCGTCTCGCGGTCGCTCTTACGGTCTTCCTTCTTATCCTTTGTATCCTCCTCGGGCGGCGTTACCACCACCGTGAGGCGCTCCACGACGTTCTCACCCATCTCGGAAACGATAACGTAGAGGCTCTTATAGCTGAAGCTATCGCCCTCGTGCACGTCCTCCTCGAGCATTTCAACAGCCCAGCCGCCCATCGTGGTGTACTCACTGTCGAATTCTCGGTCCTTAAAGCCGATCTCATCGAAGAATTCTTCAATATTGGTCTGACCGAGGACGGAATAGGTATTCTCCGCCGTTTTCTCGATCTCAAGCTCAATGATATCGCTCTCATCCCAGATATCGCCGATGATCTGCTCCAGGATATCCTCCATCGTGACGATACCGAGCGTTCCGCCGTACTCGTCCAGCACGACGATCATATGTACCTTCTGCTCGCGCATCTTTTCCATCGCATCGGGAAGCTTGGTGGTCTTATGCACGTAGCAGGTCTCCCTGACGTAATCCGCGGGATCCACCGCTCCGATGCCCTGCTCGGCGACCGCCTTCAAAAAGGGCGCGATGTAGAAGACACCCTCGATATGGTCGAGAGAATCCTTATAATAGGGGAAGCGGGAATATCTCGCCTCCATAATTTCGGAGAGCATCTGCTCGGGGGTATCCTCCGAGTCAATTCCCTGCACGTCAACACGGGGGGTGAGGATCTGCTCGACGGTGATGTCCGAAAATTCCAGAGCGGACTGCAAAAGCTCGCCGCTATCCTCGTCGATCACGCCCTCCTCCTCGACCGTTTCAATGATCGTGGCAAGCTCCTCCTCGGTAACGGTCGGCTTCTCCTCCTCATCCGGCTTCTTCCAAAGACGGGAGACGGTGCGCACGAGCGCCATCACGAGCGCGGTGATCGGATAGAAGATCACCATCAGCGCACGCAGAGCGTACGAGGTGGCACAGGCGTAAGGCAGAGCCAGGCTCTTGCCGAGAAGCTTCGGGATGATCTCGCCGAAGATAAGAAGCACCACGGTGGATACGAGGGTGGACACGACACCGACGAGCGCCTCGTTCTCTTTTCCGAGAAGCTCTAAGGTAATGATCGTGGAAAGTGAGGAAAGCACGATGTTCACGACGTTATTTCCGATCAGGATCGTCGTGAGCGCCTCGGGATAGCGCTGCTCGATCTTCTCCGCTACACGCGCGCTCTTCTTACCGTCCTCTGCGAGCTTTTGCAGCCGCATACGGTTCAGAGAGGTCAGCGCGATCTCCACAGAGGAGAAAAACGCGGAAAAAACGATCAGCACGACACAAGCGATCAAATACTGCGTCATTATTTCTCCACCTCCTCTTCGGTCTCGGATGCATCCGTCTCGGCATCCTCCTCGGGCAGGTCGATCTCGGGATCGGCCAGCTTCACGGTGGCAAACAAAACGCGGTTCTGCTCGGTCTCATCGATCTCGACGGTCAGCGCGCCTTCAACGAAGGTATCCTCCTCCTCGGGCAAGCGGCCGAGCTTCTCGAGGATCCATGTGCTGAGAGGCTTGTGCGGCGCAGTTCCCTGCGGTGCGGCAAGACCGATACGGGCGTACATCTCCGAAACGGGGAGACGGCCGGATACGCGGAAATAATTTCCGCCGAGCTTCATAAAGTCATCGTCCACCACGTCCTGCTCGTCGTATATTTCGCCGACGATCTCCTCAATAAAGTCCTCGATCGTGACGAGGCCGATGATCGAGCTGCCCGCACGGTCACGCACGAGCGCCATGGAGTGGCGGTTTTCACTCATTTCTTCCTTAAGCTCGTCAATGGAAGCATCTAAGGTTGTAAAGTATGGTTTACGGATCAGCCGAGAAGCACGAACGTTCTTATCGACTATATAGGCCTTCAAGTAGTCATTTACGATCAAAATTCCTACGCATCTGTCAAGGCTGCCGCGGCAGACCGGGAGGCGCGAAAACTTCGTCTTCTTCACGCGCTCGAAGATTTCCTCGCGCGAAAGGGAGATATCCAGCCATTCAACGTCCGCCTTCAGGGTCAGAATATCCGCTACGCGGGTCTTGGAGAATTCCAGTGCAGACTGCAAAAGCTCGCTCTGATCCTCGTCCAGCACACCGTCCTCCTCCGAGGTCTCGATGATGGTGGAGAGCTCCTCCTCCGTCACCGTCGGCTCCTCCTTCACAACAACGATCCTGTTGAGAAGCTTGGAAATACCGAGAAAGATGATGGTGATGGGATAAAGGATATACTTGATGACGCGCAGCGAGGGCGCGGCGCTCAATGCCCAACGCTCGGGCATATCCTTTGCATAGTTTTTCGGCACGGTCTCCGCAAAGATAAACACCAGCACCGTGGTGACGGCGGTGGTGACTGAGGTGACGGCGCTTTCCAGCACCGAAACACCTGCGGCAATCAGGGCATCGTACACGTGACCGGCAAAGATGGTGGCAACCGCGGCGGCACCGCAGTTCACCAGATTGTTACCGACCAGAAGCGTCGTAAGATACAGGTCGTATTTATCGCGGATCTTCATCGCGAGATCGACCCTTTTCTCCTCTTCTTCTCTGCAGCTCAGAAGTTTGATCTTGCTCACCGAAGAAAATGCCATTTCGGTGGCGGAAAAATAAGCACTTGCTATCAAAAGCAATACGTACACGGCGATAAGTAGCCAACTACTCGGGTCCATGGAGAGAGAACCACACTCCTTTATATTGATATAGGGTGTAACACACCAATTATATATTATATATTATTATCCTTCAAAAGTCAAGGGGTGTGGGTGTATTTGTCGTTTTTTCTTGTTTTTTCAGGCGGTCTTTACCGATTTTTCGCTGCGATCCCCTCCCCTTCCCCTCGAAAAACGCGAGAAGATGGAGGAGAGAAGAATGCTCTGCGCCGCAAAAACGCAGAGGAAAAAGACGAGCTTAACGAGCATCCAGGGCAGCGTGGTGACCGTCCCGTTCATCAGAAAGAGGCGCCGCGAGAGCCTGCACGAGAGCCACGCGGAGAGCAGAGGCGGCACCGCGGCGGAAAGCAGCGGGATACGGAAGCGGATGCGGCGGCGCAGGCGGCGCAGCGAAAGAGAGAAATTATACAGCTCCATTACGACGATCATCACGGCGTAGCCCCATACGCCCATCACGGGCAGCAAAAACCAGACGAGCAGGACCGAGAGCAGCGAATCGGTGATATTGATCCACATAGAGGCGACCTGCTCGCCGATGCCCTTCAGCATCTGATCCGTCGCGTGATCGAGATACATGATCGGCACGACGGGGGCGAGCATCGCGATATAGATCCCCGCCTCGGTGCTGTGATAGACGAGATTGCCAAGCTCCTCGGAGAAGAGGAGCAGCAGCGCCGCCGTCAGAATGCCGTAGCGCAGCGAGGCGCAGAAGGTCCGCTCGCACATACGCTCGCTCCGCGCTTTATCACCCTTCGCCTGTGCCTCGGCGAATTCGGGCACGAGCAGGCTTGCGAAGGAGGAGAGCAATGCCATCGGATACAGCACGAGCGGCAGCGCCATTCCGTGCAGAACGCCGTAGGAGGCGAGAGAGTCCGACACGCTCTGCCCGTAAAGACGCAACCTGCGCGGGATAAGGATATGCTCCAGCGTTAAAAGCGCGGAGCGCAGATAGGCAGAGACCGCAAGCGGCAACGCCATTTTGCAAACCGGAGAGAACGCCTCCCCGCCCTTGCCGCGCGGCTTGCGGCGGCGCGAAAGCAGGAACTGAAAAAGCGCCAAAAGAAAGGCGAAAAGATCCGAGAGCACCGCGACGGCGGCAAGCACGGTGCAGGCGACGGCAATTCCCTCGCCCGCCGTTTGCTTCAGCAAAAGGACCGTAAGCCCCAGGCGCAGAAGCTGGGACGCGACCTGCACGAGCGCGTTGTTCGCCACCCGGCGGATGCCGACGAAATAGCCCGTGAACACCGACAGCAGCGCCTCGGGCAAAAGCGAGAGCGCGAGAATGCGCAAAGGGAGCACCGTGCGCACGTCCGAGAGCAGCGACGCGCCGAAAAAGGGTGCGAAGAGCCAGAGCACCGCGGTGGCGGCGCCGCCGAAAATAAGCGCGTACGCGATCCCCGCACGCAAAACGGCGCTGACCGCGCGCTCTCCCTTGCCGAGAGCGGCGGCGACCAGATTCGTCATCGCAAGAGAAATGCCCGAGGTCGCAAAGGTAAGAGCAAAGCCGAAGAGCGTCATAATCAGGGTATAGAGCCCCACGCCCTCGGCGCCCACCGCCCCCGATACGAACGAGGATGCAAACAGTCCCACGCTGCGCATCGAGAGCGCGACCAACGTCAGCAGCACCCCGTTTTTAAAGAACCTCTTTTTGTCGCTCACCGTCATTTTCCGCCTTTCGAAAGCTTTACTTCCCTTCATTCTATGAAAGAGGGGCTCGTTCTATGTTCAAAGGGGAACGGCGAAGTTGGTTTTTATTATGAAAAACGGCCGCCGTTCTCCGTTCAGTGGGAAAACAGCGGCCGTTTGACAACTATCATTTACATATTGCTAAATTACTTCGCGTACTTCTCTACGATCTTATGCATCTCGGGCAGAGCCTTTTCCATATCGGAAACAAGCTTGAACTGGTTTCTCGCACGGTCAAGGTTATGATTCTCGCGGCTGATGCGGAAATAGGTATCGCCCTGCAGATGGTCCGCAAGGAAGCGCTCGCCGCACTCCAGCGTCATCATGATCGCCGCCTCGGGAAGGAAGCCGATCTCGGTCTCGGTGAGGCCGCCTGCCGCGCCCTCCAAAAAGCCCTTCACGTAAAGCTCGAAGAGGCTGATATCAAAATTGACCTTCGTAAGATCGGTCTCATCCTCGAGCGCGGTGGTCGCGCCGAAACGGATCGAGTCTCCGAAATCGTTGATCGCATAGCCGGGCATAATGGTATCCAGATCGATGATGCAGATCGGCTTGCCGGTATGCTTATCAAAGAGAATGTTATTGAGCTTGGTATCGTTATGGGTCACGCGCAGCGGGAGCTTTCCTGCGGCGTGCGCATCCTCAAAAAGATGCATAAAGCCCTCGCGCGCCTCAACGAACGCGATCTCCTCCGGAATGCTCGCCGCTCTTCCCTTCACGTCGGCGGCAAGCGCCTCCTTGAACTGACGGAAGCGGTCGGGCGTATTATGGAAATTCACGATGGTCTCCACAAGCTTCTCCGCGGGGAAATCGCGAAGCAGCGCCTGGAAGTTACCGAAGGCAACGCCGCTCTGATAGAACTGCTCGGGGCGCTCGACCTTATCAAAGCTGTCGCTCTCCACGATAAAGAGGGTGGCGCGCCAGAACTCGCCCGTCTCATCCTCGTAAAAATTCTTGCCGTCCACGGTCTTGACGAGGGTAAGCGTTTCGCGAAGCGCGTCGCCGCCGCGCGCAAGGATCTGCGCGCGCAGATACTCGGTGACGAGAGCGTAGTTGCCCATAAGGCCCGCAGGGTCCTTGAACACACGCTTATTGATCTTCTGAAGAATGTAGTGACGCTCCTTATCGCCATCCTTACAGATGACGAGATGCGTTTCATTGATATGACCGTTGCCGTACAGGCCGGTGCTGACGACCTCTCCCTCAAAGGTGAAGGCCTTCGTAATATGCGGAAGCTGATTCATAATGCTTTCCTTTCTTTTTATTATATGCACTTATTATATCAAACGCTGTTGACTTTTTCAAGGGAAAATAGTATAATAAATTTGTAATATCGATTTTTTATCCATCGTTTTTTACAAAAGGAGACTGCCATGACGCATTCCGAGATCGTTTCCGTGCTCTGCGACCTGCATAAGATCACAGGCTTCCGTATGTCACTGCACAATGCGGATTTTGAAGAGATCGCTGCCTACCCCGAGGAGCCGACGGCGTTTTGCGCCTATGTGCATTCCCTGCCGGGCGAATACGAAAAATGCAGAGCGTGCGATCGCGAGGGCTCGCACAAGGCGCTCGCACTCGGCCACGCGCATTCTTATCACTGCCGCTTCGGGCTCACCGAGGTCGCAAGCCCGCTCTACAGCTTCGGCATCCTTACGGGCTTTCTTATGATGGGCCAGGTGACGGTCGGAGAGAGCCCTGCGGGCGAGGCGGTGCGCAGGATCCTTCCCGAGGAGGAATTTCGCACGACCCTGCTCGCCTCGGTGCCGCGGCTGCCCGAGAATCTGCTCTCCTCCTACGTGCGCATTCTGACCGTCTGCGCCGAGTATCTCACGCTTTCCAACGCCCTGGACATCACCCATCACGATCTCGGCGCAATGGCGAAAAACTACATTGCACAGAATTATCAGAGAAAGATCAACCTTTCCGACATTTGCAAGCATCTTGCCTGCTCCAAATCCACCTTGGTCAACAGCTTCCGCAAGACCTACGGCACGACCGTGACGGCTTACCTCACCGAGGTGCGGCTGAAGGAGGCGGAAAAGCTTCTCAACACGAACGAGCGGACGCTGTCCGAGATCGCCGCGCTCTGCGGCTTCTCCGACCAATCCTATTTCAGCAAGGTCTTTTCCGCAAGGATGGGCTGCACCCCCGGCGACTACAGAAGGAGGCTACATAGTGAAAATTCTGCACACGGCTGATCTGCATCTCGGTGCGCCGATGCGCGCCATCCTCCCGCCGCGCGAGCAAAAGCTGCGCCGCGAGGAGCTGCTCTCCTCCTTTTTACGTCTTTCGGAGGCGGCGAGGCGCGAGGGCTGTGCGGCGGTGATCATCGCAGGAGATCTTTTCGATACCGAGGCGGCGGCGATGATGCTCTCCCCCTCCGTGCTCGACGCGATCGGCCGCTTTCCGCAGATCGACTTTTACTACGTGAGCGGCAACCACGAGCGAGAGGCGGAGCTTTTGGGAAAGGCGCCCGAAAATCTGCACATTTTCGGGGACAGAGTCACGTTTTTTGAAAAGGAGAACGTCGTCTTTTTTGGAAAAAGAGGCGCAAAATATACAGATTTTGAAAACATTTGTTTGCAAGAACGAAAAATAAACATACTCGTGGCGCACGGTGCTTGGGCGGAGGGCTACAATCGCGGTGCAGATCTTCCTCTCGGGTTTCTCCGCGGCAAGGGGATCGACTATTGCGCGCTGGGGCACTATCACAGCTATAGCGAGCGGCGCATTGACTACCGCGGCATCGCCGTTTACCCCGGCTGCCCCGAGGGGCGCGGCTTTGACGAGATCGGCCCAAAGGGCGCGGTGCTGATCGAGACCGCGGCGCACGGCGTGAGCCACCGCTTTCTCCCTCTGTGCCGCCGCACGCTGCATCGCATCGAGGTATGCGTTTCGGATGCGAAGAGCACACTTGACCTCTTTATGCTCTGCGACGGCGCCGTGAAGGACGTAACGCGCGAGGATCTCGTCCGTCTCGTTCTCACGGGCGCACGTGTGAATATTCCGATGATCGATCCACTGACGGTGGAGCGGCATTTTCTCGGCCGCTTTTATCACGTCGAGATCGAGGACAGGACCGTCGCCGCACCCGTGCTTGACACTCTTTACAGGGAAAGCTCTCTGCGCGGAGAGCTCGTGCGCCGTGTATCAGAGGATAAAGCACTCACGCCCGAGCAAAAAAAGAGCGTGATCGCGCTCGGTCTTGCGGCACTGAACGGAACGCTGGGAGGTGACGTATGAGAATACTGAAGATACAGATCGAGGGCTTCGGCAAGCTCCGCGGCTATTCTCTCTCCCTCACCGAGGGGCTGAACGCGCACTGCGTCGAGAACGGTTGCGGAAAGACCACCCTTATCGCCTTTATCAAAGCGATGCTCTACGGGCTTGCGGACAGCCGCAGCCACGACATTCTTTTGAGCGAGCGCAAGCATTACCGCCCCTGGCAGGGCGGTGCCTTCGGCGGCTCGATGACCGTTTTGCAAGGAGATCGGATCCTGCGCATCCACCGCCGCTTCGGCGCGCGCCCCTCGGAGGACACGCTCGCGGTCTATGATGAGGAAAGCGGCGAGCAGACCGAGGCGCTCGGCAAATGCCCCGGGCAGTCGCTCCTCTCTCTGGATGCGGAGAGCTTCACGCTATGCGCCGTCTTTTCCGAGCGTGCGTACACCGCGCAGCTTGAGGGCGAAAGCGTGCTTTCTCATCTGGGAGACAGAACGGATACCGAGAGCGCGGACACCGCGCTCGCACGGCTGGCAGACGAGCATCGCCTCTACGAAAAGAGAGGCGGCAGAGGCCTTCTCGCAGAAACGGAGAGTGCCCTCGCCGAGGCAAACGCGCGGCAGGCGGCGCTCGCGCGTGAGGCCGCCGCGCTCCCCGAAAAAGAGCGCGCCTATAAGGAGGCAAAGGCGGCACTCGCCGCGCTGACAGACAAGGCGCCGCACGTGCCTGCAAGAAAGAAGCAAACGGCGCGGCAGAACTCTGTGCTTGCCTCCGTGCTGCTTGCCTCCCTTTCGATGATCGGCTCCCTCTTTCACATTCTGTTTCTTTTAGGACTTTTTCCCGCGGCGGCAATGCTCTTGCACGGAATTATCGGTTTATTTGCAAACAAGAATTTACAAAAGAAAGGACATTCGTCGAAAGACAGATCGGAGACGGCGGGATCGGCATCGAAGGAATTCGAGGAAAAATACCGTGTTTGCTACGACTGCGAGCGCGCCTACGAGGCAGCGCTTGCGGCAAGCGAGGAGGCGCTTCTTCTCACACAGCAGATCGACGCCTTGGAAAAGCAATGGGAGCGGCAGAGCGCGTATCTCTCCTTGATCAAGCGGACCGAGGCGCATCTTGCGGCGGCGGCGAAGGAATACAGCGCCAAGCGCTCGCAGCGGGCGCACGCCTCCTTTGCGGAGCAGCTGCACGCGCTTGGGCTCTCGGACAGTGACACCTACCGCCTCGGCGAGCGCTTCCGTATCTCCTTTCTCGAGGGAGACACCTATCGGGGCGGCGAGTCTCTCAGCCGCGGCGGCAAGGAGCTCGTGTCTTTTGCGCGCGCGCTTGCGTTGCTCTCTTCCATCCCCGGCGCGGAGGGCGTGCCTCTGTTGCTTGACGATCCCTTTATCGCCTACGACGATACGCGCCTTTCGGCGGCGCTTGCAAGGCTATCCTCTCTTGCGGCGGATCGGCAGGTCCTCTATCTCACCTGCTCACACAGCCGTATGCCGTGATGCAACCGGATTTTTAAAAAAATCTGAAAATACCCCTTGACAAGCGAGAACAAAAGTTATATAATAAATTGTGCGACTTTGGGTATTAGCCTAAACTATGCCCTTTTGCCGCCAAAACGTCAATCATCTATGACGGGAGGGATGGACTGTGAAGCTGGATCTCAGACCGCTTCTGGCAGGCGAGCGCCTGCTCGAATTCGATTATGAATTGCCTCTTGACAGCCATACCGAGGATACCACGAGCTTTCTGTGGGGTACGCGTTTTCCTTCTCCCATGAAGGTGACGGGAAATATTACCAACACGGCCGGATATATGCGGATGTGCCTTTCGCTCTCTGTGGACTACGTTGCACAGTGCGCAAGATGCCTCTCCGCTGTCGAAGGTCAGTTTTCCCTGAGCCTTGAGAAAACCGTTGCACCAAAGGATCTGCTGGGGGATATCACCGAGGACAAGCTGGATGATTTTGCGATCATTGAGGACGGGTTTCTGGATATGGACGAGCAGCTTCTCTTGCAGCTCGAGATGGAATTCCCGCTCCGCTTCCTTTGTAAGGAGGATTGCAAGGGCTTGTGCCAAAGATGCGGAAAGGATCTGAACGAGGGACCGTGCTCCTGCACCGAAAAGGAGATCGACCCGAGAATGGAGCCCTTGCGCAAGCTTCTTCTCAAAATGCAGGAAGAAGAAAAAGAGGATCAAAAATAAATTCACATAAAGAGACTGCGTGGACGCAGACTCGTATCAGGAGGTAAACAACATGGCAGTTCCGAAGAGAAAAGTGTCTCATTCCAGAAAGATGAAGAGACGTTCCAGCGTTTGGAAGCTGGAGAACCCCACCAACATCGTTAAGTGCCCCCAGTGCGGTGAGTACAACCGCGCATACCGCGTATGCAAGGCTTGCGGCTACTACAAGGGTGTTGAGGTTATTGCTAAGAGCGCTTCCGCTGAGAAGTAATTTTTTCACAGAGGCGTGCCATAGCACGAAAAAAGCGGTTGCTTTGTGCCAAGTGCACGGCGGCCGCTTTTTTATTTTCACTGCAGAGGAGAATCCAAATGATCTATCTCAATATCCTTCTCACGATGATGAAGATCGGGCTCTTCACCTTCGGCGGCGGCTACGCTATGATCGCCCTGCTCGAGGCCGAGCTCGTTACGAAGAAGAAATGGCTCACGCGGGAGGAGTTTCTCGATATGGTTGCCATTTCGGAATCCACGCCCGGGCCGATCGCGATCAACGCCGCGACCTATATCGGCTATAAGCGCTGCGGCTTTCTCGGCGCTCTGCTTGCCACGGTCGGCGTAATTCTCCCCTCCTTCGTTATCATCTATGCGATCTCACTCTTTTTCGATGCGTTTTTATCTCTCACACTCGTGGCGAAGGCGTTTCGCGGCATTCAGATCGGCGTTATTTTCCTGATCCTTTCGGCGGGTATAAAAATGCTTCGCGGTACAAAAAGGACGCCGCTCTCGCTTTTCATTCTCGGCGCGACCGTCCTTTCGATGCTCGCTTTATCCTTGCTCGCCGTCCGCTTCTCCACCGTGCTTTATATCCTCATCGCAGGCACGGTCGGTGCTTCGCTTTATCTTATCAGGTGTGCGCAAAAGAGAGGGGAGGGCGAAAAATGATCTATCTCACACTCTTTCTGACCTTTCTTGAGATCGGCGCGGTCTCCTTTGGCGGCGGCTACGCCATGATCTCTATGATGCGGGACAAGGCCCTGCTGCACGGCTGGCTGACCGAGGAGCAGCTTCTGAACGTGATCGCGGTGGCGGAATCCACACCCGGACCGATCGCGGTCAATATGGCAACCTTTGTCGGCGCATCGGAGGGCGGCCTGCTCGGCTCGCTTTGCGCCACGCTCGGCGTGGTGCTCCCATCCTTTCTGATCATTCTTCTGATCGCGGCGGTGCTTCCCGGGCTCCTGAGGAAGGGCGGCGTGCGTGCCGCGCTGCAGGGGATACGCCCCTGCACGGTCGGGCTGATCCTTGCAACCGCGATCACGATGCTGATGCGCAGTCTTTTCGGCATCACGGCGATCGGGGGCGGCGTTTCGCCCGACCTCGTCGGCATCCTCATTTTTGCACTCCTTGCCGCATTCGCCTTCCTTTTTGCAAGGTGGAAAGCAAAAAAGCCCTCACCGATCCTGATCATTCTGATCTCGGCAGGGCTCGGTATGCTTCTGTATTAAACAAAAACCGCTCCGCAGGCATTACGCACTGCGGAGCGCTTTTTTTCATCCACGAAGGGCGGCGCGATAGGCGGTCGGAGACATGCCCGTCTTCTCCTTGAAGAAGCGGGAGAAATAATTCTGATCGTCATAGCCGACCGCGAGCGCGATCTCCAGCACCGAAAGATCGGTGCCGTCAAGAAGGCTTTTCGCGCGCTCGATGCGCAACCGTGCGATATAAGCGTGCGGCGAAAGACCCGTAACGGTGCGGAAGAGATGCGAAAAATAGCCGACGCTGAAGCGGCACCACGAGGCAAGCGCCTCTACGCTCAGCCGCTCACCGAGCGAATCATACATCCGCTCGATCACCGCCTGCACGCGCTGCTTCTTCCGTGCGTCGATCTCGGAGAACGAAAGCCTTGCACCGCGCGAGAGCAGACCGAGGATCGCGCCGAGCAGACCGCCCGTGACCGCCTCGTGCCCCACCTCGGCGAGAGTATACTCGCGGATCATTTCATCGAAAAGGCGCACGAGCGCGGGGCTGCTCGGTGCGGCGGCGACCGTTACACCGTCAAGCCCAAGGTCACGAAGCACGCGCTCGACGTCCCGCCCGGTAAAATGGATATAGTAGGAAAACGAGCCGCTGCCCGCTTCAAAAAAATATTCCTGCCGCTCGCCTGGGCGAAACAGAATAAAATGCCCTGCCGCGACCTCCCGCTCCCCCTCGGGGAGCACCGAATGGCAGACGCCGCGCAAAATATAAAGGATGTGATAATCCACACGCCCACAGGGTCGGACGCAGCCGCGCCGAAAATTCTCCACGCGGTTTTCGCCGCAGGAATTGAGAACGAGCGGAGCGGCATCTGAGATTCGTTCTGTGCTAAATATCGACATAGGAGATCTCCCGAAATTCTTTTATTTTTCATTCAAAATTATACAATGAGACGCAGCTTCTGTCAAGATTGCATTTTATGAAAAAGCAGAAAAGTCCAGATAAATATTTGTTTTATGCATATACAGAGGTGAAAAAACGCGATACAATAAAAGAAAACCGCGGAGGTAAATACAATGGATCACGAAAAATTCGTCATCTCCCACACCGTTTCGCCCTTGAAAAGAATCTTCGAGAGCGACCTGCCGACCGAGGACTTCACCTATATCTCGGGAATGAAAAACGAGCCGCTGGCCTTTCTTCTTGCCTATCGCTCGGCCGCAAGGAAGGCGGAAAACGGCCGCTCGCCCGACACGCCGATCTCCGTGCGCGTGACCTCCTCCCTGCCCGTATCCGTCTACAAGGTGCAAAGCGTTCCCTACGCTGCTACCGAATGCGAGGACGGCGGTGCGGGTGCTGCGGGTGGCTGCCCCGATATACTGAAGCCGCGCATTGCCGCCCCCGAGATCTGCCGCCTCCCGACGGACACGAATCTTCCTTATTACGAAAAGGGAGAGACCGTGCTTCTGAACGCCTCCTGCTTTGCAACGCAGAGCGTTTATATCGGGATCAACGAGGACGGGAAAACGATGCCCGCAGGGGATCATACCGTGACGGTCGAGGTCATCGGGCTGATGAGCGGCGAGGTTCTGAGGACGCACGCGGTAACCGTGCATCTGATCGACAGAGCGCTCCCCGAAAGCGAGCTGATCTACACCAACTGGTTTCATAACGACTCGCTTTCCGATATCACGCACCTGCCGCTTTACAGCGACGAATATTTTGCCGTTTTTGAGAAATATATCCGAAATTCTGTCAAAAATGGAATGAATACTTTACTTTTCCCGACATTTACACCCCCTCTTGACACCGCGATCGGCTTAGAAAGAAAGAACGTGCAGCTCGTGAAGGTGCGCATCCTTGACGGCGGCTATGACTTCGATTTTACCCTTGCCGAGCGCTATGCGCGCATTGCTCTCGGCGCGGGGATCAAAAACCTCGAGCATACGCATCTCTTCTCGCAGTGGGGCGCAGAGAGCGCGATCACGGTCTACGGCGAAAGAGACGAAAGGGAGGTGCGCCTCTTTAATTACGAGACGAGCGCGACCGATAAGGAATACATCCGTTTTCTTTCCGAATATCTGAAGGCCTTCCGTGCCTTTACGGAGGAGCTCGGGATCTCGGAGCGCATTCTTTATCACATCTCCGACGAGCCCGTGCTTGAAAATCTCGAGGGGTACCGCAAGGCGAAAACGCTGATGAAGGAGATCTTCCCCGACGGGAGATTTATGGATGCGCTCGACGATTACGAATTCTACAAAACGGGGCTCGTGGAGATGCCGATCGTGGACCTTCAGAGCATCGGCGGCTACGAGGGCAGATGCGACAATATGATGCTCTACTACACGGGCGGCGAGGCAATGCCCGGCCTTGTCAACCGCACGCTGACAAGCGCACCGAAAAGAACGCGCGCGCTCGGCTACGTGCTATATAACTACAAGGCGAAGGGCTTCCTCCACTGGGCGTATAACTATTATTACGGCAGGCTCAGCACGGGTCTCTTCCACCCCGCCGCCGACCCCTGCTTTTATAAAAACATTCCCGGCATCACCTATCTCGTATATCCCGATACAGACGGCGCGCCCCTCCCCTCGCTGCGCGAAAAGCAGATGCTCTTCGCAATGTGCGACTATCGCGCGCTGAAGCTTCTTGAGAGCCTGATCGGACGTGAAGGGACGCTCGGGATCCTCGAGGAGCATCTCGGAAGAAAGATCCACGTTACCGCGATCGCCGAAAGTGCGGACGCTTTTCTCGCGATGCGCGAGGCGATCAACGCAAGGATAGAAAAAGAAATCTCCTGATGCAAAGGGGGCTGTCGCATCAAGGCTTACTCGAATAAAAAACAGGGGTATTGTGAAATAAACACAGTACCCCTTTAATAGTAAGCACAAATTTGAGGAAATCAAGGTCGAAAACCTATGGTTTTCCTCGTTTTTATTAATGTTTTTTATTCGGTTATGCCTAAATCCGTTCGCCCCAAGGTTCTGATCTCATTAAGAATTCGCAAATCGTGTAATTACAAC
>JAGBBQ010000127.1 GCA_017938425.1 Clostridia bacterium
ACGGCCGCCCCTGGAGCGCGGATATGTGGGAGGATTACTTCGCCGCCGACGAGGAGGGAAAGCAATATCTAAAACGCAAATACGGAGAACCCTTATGACACAAAGCACACAACAGACCGCGCGGCTTTCCTACTTCTCTTCTCTCTATGAAAAGAGTAAGAACGCCGCGAGAGGGGATCTTGCGCTCTTCGATCGGCATATGCAGCAGTACCGCGGAAGCGCGGAGATCGACGGCTCTACGCAGAAGGCCGGTACCGTGCGCAACATCACCTACGAGATGATCGAGAGCCAGGTCTCCTCTCACATTCCGCCCCCCAAGGTGGATCCCACCGCGTACAGCGAGCAAAAGGTGCGGCTCGCGCAATCGGTGGAAAGGCTTCTCGTCGCCGTGCGCGAAAAGCTGCCCTACGAGCAGATGAACGACCTCGACGAGCGCTTCTGCTATATCTACGGCGGCAGCGTATGGTTCGTGGAGTGGGACAGCAGCGCCGGCATCGGCAACAAGCTCGGCGGCGTGAAGCTCCACTGCCTTTCCCCCAAAAGCTTCATCGCGCAGCCGGGCGTGCGCGCGGTGGAGGATATGGACTACTGCTTCCTGCGCTTCGACACCACGAAGGCGGAGCTCGTACGCAAGTACGGTGTTTCCCCCGACCGCCTCTCTCTCGCCTCACGGGAATATGACAGCGAGGCCTACGAGGGGGATGCGGATGAGGGCGCGACGGTGATCCTCTGCTTCTATCGCGATGCGGACGGTAAGATCGGTGAATACGCATTTTCGGGCGAGCTTACGCTGACAGACATTCCCGATTACTACGCACGCAAGAGAAGATTTTGCACCGTTTGCCAAAGCGAGGAGCAGAACTGCCTTTGCGAGCATCCGCAGTTTTCCTTAGAAAGCCAGAGCGAGGAGCGGATCCGCATCCACGCCCTACCCGGCGGCGTGAGCGCCGTTGCACCCGCGCACGGCGCAGAGGAGGATATCTCTATCCCCTATTACACGCCGCGCCGCTTCCCTATCGTAATAAGGAAGAACACCTCGCTTGAGGGCAGCCTCTTCGGCGCATCCGACTGCGAGGCGATCCGCCCGCAGCAGCAGGCGATCAACAAGATCGAATCCCGCATCCTGCAAAAGCTTCTGCGTGCCGGGGTCACCCCCGTCGTTCCCGAGGATGCGACCATCACCCTGAACAACTCGGTCTTCGGCCAGATGATCAAGATGAAGCCGGGCGAGAGCGCGGCGCAATACGGCAAGGTGGACACCACCCCCGATATCTCGCAGGACATCGCGGAGGCGACCAGACTCTACGATCACGCCAAGCGCATTCTCGGTATTTCGGATGCGCTGGTCGGCATCTCGGGCACGCAGCCCGAATCGGGCTATGCAAGGCAGCTGCAGATCTCGCAGGCGACCGGCCGCCTCGAATCCAAGAGAAAGATGAAATACACCGCCTACGCAGAGCTTGACCGCCTGATCTTCGAGTACCATCTCGCCTTTGCCGACGAGCCGCGCCGCATCTCCTACCGCGACGCCTACGGCAGGCTGCACAACGCCACCTTCAACCGCTATGACTTCATTGCCCCCGACGAAAAGAGCGGCGCATTCTATTATGACGACGATTATCTCTTCTCGGTGGATCTGAACGGCGGCATCGAGGCGCAGCGCGAGCAGCTTTGGGAGAAGAATCTCGAAAATCTCAAAAGCGGCGCACTCGGCGATCCCACCCATCCCGCCACCCTTCTCCGCTATTGGCAATGCCAGGAGAGGGCGCATTATCCTTATGCAAGAGAGAACGTGGAATACTTCCAGAGTGCCCTGCGCGATGAGATCTCGCAGAAGGAGGTGATCGCGTGACAGACGATATGATGCTCTTAAAAAAGCGAAACGCACCCGATTCCTACAGCGTATGGCTGCGTAAGAATCCCACCGTCAAAAACGCCTACCCCACCCCCGACGCCGCGGCAACCGACCGCGCAAGGAGCGCCGTACGGCACGGCGCGACCGCAGAGGCACTCTTCGGAATGGGGCTGCAGAGCGGCGGCTACGCGCAGTACCTTACAAAGCAGGCCGATCTGAATTTCAAAAACGCAAAGCAGGCATACGAGGCCGCCGAAAGCGGTGCAAGAGCGGCAGGGCTTTCCGGCTATGCGAAGTACCTGACCGCACACGAGGAAAAGCAAACGAGCCTTGCACGCCGGGTGACCGACAGCATCAGCCGCGGCGAGAGCCTGGATGCCGAAAACGCCTACCGCGTGGCACTCGCCTCCGGCCTTACCGAAAAGAACGCGAGGATCGCCGCCGAGGTCGGCATAGAGACGGCGAAAAAGCGGATGACCTCGCACATCATCGAGGCGATCATCGACAAGAAGCTCTCCCAGCGGCGCACCGTGGAATACGCGAAGAAGCTCGGCTTCTCCGATGCGGAGGCGGAGAGCTTCGGCGCATACGCGGAGCAGATCAACGGCGTCTATATTCCCTCGAAGATTCCCGAGAATCTCTTTGACTAATCTGAAAAAACGAAAGGATATTACTATGAATAAGGAAAAATTTTCTCCCTACGCCACCAATAAGGGCGGCAGGATCTCTGCCCCCAAGAGCATTGCAAAGGACGAGCCCCGCGCCACGAGGACCGTCGGAGACGACCTGCGCGCCAAGAGAAAGAGAGGCGCGTAAGGAATGGAGGATGCACGTCTGGAGGCCGTAGCGGATACGGCAGAGAGCATCCCCGCCGCAGCGCCCGAGGATGCCGCGCCTCCCAGAGAGGAGGTCAGCACCCCCGCACCCGAGGTGGCGGCAGAGGATACGCCCGACTACGCGGCGCTTGCGAGCGCGGATCTTTCGGCACTTAAGGAGGAGTTTATGCATCTTACCTCGCTGCGCTCGCTTGCAGAGCTTCCCGATCCCGGGCGCTACGGCGAGCTGCGCGAGCTGGGGCTTACGCCCAAGGAGGCGTATCTTGCCATTGGCGGCACGGTCCGCAGAGCGAGCGACAACCGCGCGCATCTGACAAGCGCCATGCCCCGCACCAGCGCCCTCGGCGCCGATCTGCCCACCACCGAGCAGATGGCAGAGGCGCGCCGCATTTTCACCGATCTAAGCGATGAGCAGATCTACCGTTTATACAAAAAAGTTGTGAATTAAGAAAGGATAAAGCCAACAAATGTCTACTATTATTTACTCCAAGTCCTCCGGAACCGCCAATGCGGCGATCGGAAAGCTGGAAACGCCCATCAAGATGGTCATCGAGCATGAGAGCGATATTCTGACCAAGAAGGGCGGCATCCGCGACTGGCTCTTTAACGTGGAGAGCAGCGCGCGCTTCGGCGAGACCATCGTCGGCCAGAACGAATTCGACGTCTTTGCCGCCACGCCCGAGGGCGACGGCGCGCAGCGCGATACCCTCGCCGAGACCTATCGCAAGTTCATCGAGCACATCCAGTTTATGAAGGAATTCTGCATCACCGCAGAGATGATGGAGGATGCAAGCTACGGCGTTGCCGCCGATGCAAAAAGACGCGCGGAGAACTTCACCCGCGCCTACTACAAGACGATGCACAAGATCTGCGAGTACGCGCTTTCGCGCGGCACCGAGGCGAGCGGCAGCTTTGCCGGCGCGGCGCTGGATCTCACCGCACCCGACAGCCTTCCCCTCTTCTCCTCCTCTCATAAGTATGGCACCGATGCCCTGACGCAGTCCAACCTCTTCTGGGGCGATATCTTCGCGACCGGCACGGATGCGCGCACTCCCTCGACCGCGGCATTTGAGGCGGCGCTCTCCGAGCTCAGCGTCAAGCTGCGCAATATGAAGGATGAAAACGGCGAGGCGCTCGGCTATACCGCCGACACCCTCATCCTTCCCGGCAACCGTCCTGCGGCGGAGATGATCGCAAAGAAGGTATGCGGCTCGGAGGGTGCGCTCGGCAATGGCTACAACGATATCAACCTGCAGTTCGGCAACTGGAACATCGTGATCCTGCCCGGCTGGCAGACCGAGGATAACCGCGTGATGATCATGTCCTCCGAGGCGAACAAGAACCTCTCGGGCAGTATGTTCTTTAACCGCGTGCCGCTCTCGGTCTCCAACTGGGTGGACCACCACACCGGCAACTATCTCTGGGCAGGTCGCTGCCGCTTCGGCGTCGGCTTCGGCAGCTACAAGCACATCCTGATGGCCGTTGACTCCGCGACCGCCGTGGAGAACGCGACCGCCCTCTGATACAATGATGACTTATAAGGACCTTTATGCCGAGGTGGCGGCGCTTGGCTTTGAAAGCGAGATCGAGGATCAGACAGCCCTCCTCTACTCTGCCAACCGAGCCTTAAAAAGTATCGCCGCCCTTGCCCCCTCCTACGGCACGCTTACGCTGATCCAGCGCGTGATCCCGCCCGTATCCCATATCCCCGAGGTGAAATACGAGCCCGGAGAGGAGGTCACCATCCCCCTGCGCGGTGCGACCTTCAGCCTGAAATTTTCGGGCGCGGGCACGGTCACGCTGAAGGAAAGAATGCGTGTGACGCCCTACTTTTTCGACAGCCCCTACACCGAGCTGCGCCGCATGCTTCCCAACCACGAGGGCGAGCTGATCCTCTCGGGCAGGACCTCCTTTACGCTGAAGGATATTGCCTGCTACGCCTATATGAACGGCACCGGGGAGAGCGATATTCCCATCGTAGCGCCCTTCCGCGATTACGATATGCGCGCGCATACGGATGACTTCTTCGGCTTCACCTCCCTGCCCACCGACGAGCGAGGCGACAAAATCGAGGGCGCGTATTTCCGCGACGACGTGCTTTTCGTACCAAGCGGCTATGAGGGCGAGATCCATCTGATCTACCGTCGCCTGCCGCGCGCGATCTCTGCCGACACGCCGAGCCTGCGCATCGATCTTGCGCCCTCGGTCTCTCACCTTCTGCCCCTGCTCACCGCCGCCTATCTCTGGCTCGACGATGACAGCGCGAAGGCACAGTTCTATATGCAGATGTATCTCGACGGGGTGCGCAACATACGCCTGAGCCGCCCGAGCGTCGGTGACGCGCAGGTCACGGACACCCTTCACTGGGCATAAGGAGGAGCATGAGAAATACAAGCAATCTGATCCGAAGCAAGAGCCAATACAACCGCCATTACCACAATATGCGCGGCGTGGATTTCACGGGAGACGGCAGCAACATCGACGGCGATCGCTTCGCTTATCTTGAAAATATGTACCGCGACTACGACGGCGAGGGCGAGGGCATCACCGAGAGCGTGCCCGGCTTCCGCATCCTGCATTCCTTCGGTGCGCCCGTGCGCGGCATTGCCGCACAGAATACGCCGAAGGGGTGCTTCATCCTCGCGCACGCCGGCAAAAATCTTTATCGCATCCCTCTCTCCGAGCGGGATGCGATCCCCGGGGAGCTCGCGCCGATCGGCACGCTCGCCGAGGGAGAGAGCACATCCTTTTGCCACGGAAGCTCGATCTATTTTCTTGACGGAAAAAATATGCATCGCGTGGATGCCGACGGCAATTTTCTCACGATCGAGGGATATAAGCAAAAAGAAGTTTACATTCCGACCACATATTTCAACGCAGAGCCCTTGGAGCAGAGAAATCTTCTCAGCACGGGCTATAAGGAGGTCTACACCTTAGAGGATCCGACAAGGCACGCCTACACCTCCGAGGGGCTCTACTTTGAGATCGACAGTGCGGCGGATCTCACCTGTCGGCTTTCCGGACGCGGCGAATGTGCCGACAAAGAGGTCTTCGTGCCCGAGAGCGCCATGATCGGCGACGTATCCTACACCGTTTGCGAGGTGGCGAAGGATGCCTTTAAGGACGATACGGAGCTGACGCACATCTCGCTTCCGCGCGGTGTATGCCGCATTGAGGCAGGCGCCTTCGCAAACTGCGTTTCTCTGAAAAGCGCCGCGCTGCCGCGCGAGCTTACCGTGATCGGCGAGGAGGCGTTTCTGAACGCCGCCTCAATGAAGGCGCTCTATATTCACACCGCGCTCGAGACGATCTGTGCGAATGCGCTGAGCGGCTGCCGATCCTTGCAAACGATCTATATCGACGGTGTGGAGGCGGGGCTCAGCGACGCCGTGCGCGCGGCGATCCCCGAGGGGATCACCCTCACCTTCCGCACACCCTACCGCGAGCTGCGCCTGCGGCTTTCACTGCACGAGCCGACCGAGACGATCGCACAGCTTACGGTCGGCGGCACGGTGCTCCCCTATACGGAGGTGCGCGAGGGTGCGTATATCAAGGCGATCGACGTCACCCTGCCCGACCGACAGGCCTATACCGGCAAGAGCGTCGTTATCAGCGCGGAAATGCCCGCAGACATCGGCTCGGGCAGTGACACGGGCTCGGATTTTTTGAACGAAAACAAGGAGCTGCGCATCAGCGGCGTGGACGCCATTCTGCACTGCACCGTCTGCGAGGTCTTTGACGGGCGCGTATTCCTTTCGGGCAATCCCGCGCTTCCCAACACGGTCTTCTACAGTGCGCGCGACAACACGGGGCAGAACAACCCCACCTACTTCGGCAGCCTTAACTATTTCAACGACGGCATTGCGGGCTTCGGCGTGAAATCCCTGCTTGCGGCAGGAGACTCCCTCGCGGTATTCAAAAGCGGAGACGACGGCGGCGGCAGCATTTATTACCACCGCCCCGAGAGCACGAACGCTTCTCTGCTCCCGAAGATCTACCCCGTAAGCTACGTGCATTCGGGCATTCCCGCAACGGCGGGCTCACTCTCCTTTTACGACGATCCGATCTTCGTATGCGAGGAGGGAATCTGCGCTCTGGACAAGAAGGATCTTTCGCTCGAAAGAAGCGTGATCTGCCGCTCTCATACGGTAAACACGCGCCTTCTTTCGGAGGATCTCTCTCGCGTGCGGCTTGCCAAATGGCGCGGTTATCTTGCGGTGCTGGCGGGCGCGCATATCTACCTTGCGGATTCGCATCAGACCTATCCGCAGAGCACGGGCAGCTATGCCTACGAGTGGTATTATCTCAACGGCATCGGCACCTACAAAAACGACCGCACCGTATATCGCTACGCCTCGCAGCCGAAGAAGGGCTTCCTTCTGAAGGAGGGGCATTTCGACGAATGGGTCGGCGAAAAAACCGTCTATGGCGCGGGTCTCGGCGAAAACGCCGCCTATTACGTGCTTGAGGGCGAGAGCGCCTACCTTGCGTACCGCACGGAGGAGCGCATCGACGGCGAGTTCTCCCCCGCGATCAGCCTGCTCGGGCTGGACGAATATCTTTTTTTCGGAACCGAAAACGGCGACCTTTGTCTGTTCAACAACGATAAGCGCGGCGTTGCGCCGCCCATGCTCAGCGAGAGCGACGATTTCGATGCGGAGGAATACGCAAAAAAGAACGGCCGCAGGATCCACAGCGACTACTACGACTTCGCGGGGCACGCACCGCGCTACGCGCTGGCGACCAAGCGCGATTGCTGCGGCATTCCGCATCTGACGAAGGACACCGTCAAGGGCTCGCTCACCTTCAAATGCCGCGGCTACGCCGCCTCCTCCCTTCTGCTGGAGGTGGGGACCGACCGCACCGGCTACAGCGAGGGCGCTAAGATCCCCGGCTCGACCTTCGGCTTTGACACGCTCGACTTCACCGCAATGACGCTGGACAACTCCCCTTACTTCACGCTCGCCTTCCGCGAGAAGGAGAAGAACTGGATCGAAAAGCAGGTCGCGATGCATGCAACCGACTTCCGCGGTCCCTTCGGCGTTTACAGCATCAGCTACCGCTATACGGTCCACGGCGGCGTCAAAAACCGTTAATTACCGAAAGAATGGAGATATAAATGAATACGAAACCGATTTTGGAAAGCGAATATGCCTCCCTTCGCATATCCGCTCTTCCCTCCCGACCCACGGCCTCCTCCGCCTTTGGCGGAAGAGGCTACACCGCCACCCAGCTGAAGGAGGCCTTTGACCGCCTCCCCCTCCTGCTGATCGAGCGCTTCAACCGTCTGCTTGAAGATATCGGCGGCACGGGCGAGGGCTCGCTGAGTGCCGCACTCCCGACCGGGATCGAGGAGGGGCACACGCTGAAGAAGCTTTTCGAGGACGTGAAAAGCGGAACGCTTGCGACCTATCTTTCCGTCGGCGGCCGCACGCTTGCCGAAGCGCTGGATCGCGCCGAGGGTACGCTCGCCGATATGGAGCGGATGGTGACAGACGCAAGGGACGGCACGCTCGCGGGCTATCTGACGGTGGATGGCGAAAGCCTGCAAGGGCATATCAGCGACCTTCGCACGGATATCGAGGCGCTGAAGGGCTTTGCCGCCGATGCCGAAAGCGGTGCGCTCGCCTCCTACCTGCGCATTGGCGAAAGCTCACTCACGGACACCGTTGCCGCCATCGAGGCGCGGCTCGGCGAGCTCGCCGA
>JAGBBQ010000128.1 GCA_017938425.1 Clostridia bacterium
ACCCTCAGCGCCAAGCTCGCGCGCCTTCTTAGCATCAGCGGGCGTATCTGCGTTGGTTCTTACCTTCAGGGTTCTGTACTTGTCGGCCCAGCTCATGATGGTGCCGAAGTTGCCGGAGATTGCAGCATCAACGGTGGGAACGATACCGTCGTAGATCTTACCGGTAGAACCGTCGATGGAGATGAAGTCACCCTCCTTGTAGGTCTTGCCTGCGAGAGTGAACTGCTTGTTCTCCTCGTCCATATTGATCTCGCCGCAACCGGAAACGCAGCACTTACCCATACCGCGGGCAACAACGGCTGCGTGAGAGGTCATACCGCCGCGAACGGTCAGGATGCCCTGAGCGGCCTTCATACCGGTGATATCCTCGGGAGAGGTCTCGAGACGAACGAGAACGACCTTCTTGCCGGCTGCCTTCCAAGCCTCTGCATCCTCAGCGGAGAATACGATCTGGCCGCAAGCAGCACCGGGAGATGCGCCAAGGCCGCGGCCGATAGCCTGTGCCGCCTTCAGAGCCTTTGCATCGAACTGGGGGTGAAGAAGGGTGTCAAGGTTTCTGGGATCGATCATAAGAACGGCTTCCTGCTCGGTCTTGTGGCCCTCTGCAACGAGGTCAACTGCGATCTGAAGAGCAGCCTGCGCGGTTCTCTTACCGTTTCTGGTCTGAAGCATATAGAGCTTGCCGTGCTCAACGGTGAACTCCATATCCTGCATATCGTGATAGTGGTTCTCGAGGATCTTGCAAACGTCGGTGAACTGTGCAAATGCCTCGGGGAACTTCTCAGCCATCTGTGCGATGGGCATGGGAGTACGAACGCCTGCAACAACGTCCTCGCCCTGTGCGTTGGTGAGGAACTCACCCATCAGCTTCTTCTCGCCGGTAGCGGGATCGCGGGTGAAGGCAACGCCGGTGCCGCAATCGTCACCCATGTTACCGAATGCCATTGCCTGTACGTTAACGGCAGTACCCCAGGAGTAGGGAATGTCGTTGTCGCGGCGGTAAACGTTTGCTCTGGGGTTGTCCCAGGAACGGAATACGGCCTTGATAGCGCCGATGAGCTGCTCCTTGGGATCGGAGGGGAAGTCGGAGCCGATCTTTGCCTTGTACTCGGCCTTGAACTGCTCTGCAAGCTCCTTGAGATCCGCAGCGGTCAGCTCGATATCCTGCTTCACGCCCTTCTCTTCCTTCATCTTATCGATGAGCTCCTCGAAGTACTTCTTACCGACCTCCATAACGACGTCGGAGTACATCTGGATGAATCTTCTGTAGCAGTCGTAAGCCCATCTCTCGTTGCCGCTGGCCTTCGCCATATACTTAACAACGTCCTCGTTGATACCGAGGTTCAGGATGGTATCCATCATGCCGGGCATGGATGCGCGCGCACCGGAACGAACCGATACGAGCAGGGGGTTCTCAAGGTCACCGAACTTCTTGCCGGTAACAGCCTCCATCTTAACGATGTATTCGTTGATCTCGGCCATGATCTCGGGATTGATCTGTCTGCCGTCCTCATAATACTGCGTGCATGCTTCCGTCGAGATAGTGAAGCCCTGGGGAACAGGGAGACCGATGTTGGTCATTTCGGCGAGGTTTGCGCCCTTACCGCCGAGAAGCTCACGCATGGTTGCGTTACCCTCGGTAAAGAGATAACAATACTTCTTTGCCATTTTTGAGTTTCCTCCAATATAAAATTTATTTGTGATCAAATGTAAGCTGCCGATGCCGCCGAGGCGTTAAAATGCCCACACGCGCACATTGCACCCAATATTATAACATATTTGAAGAAAAATTTCCATTTGTTTTTACAAAAAAATGAAAAAAATGTCAATCTTTACAATTTGTACATATTTCGGATCGGACATAAACAAAAAACAAAAAACGCGTTGGAAGCAATTTGTACCGCTTGCACAAGAGCGTGCGCAAAAAACGAAAGAACGGTATTGACAATTTGCGTTTAATTTGCTATAATTTCCGACAGAATAAATGAAAACCAAGAGAGGTAGAGACGAATATGGCAAATGTATGTGTAATTACCGGTGGCGGCAGCGGTATGGGTCTGGAGGCCGCAAAATATATGCCCAAGGATAAGATCATCGTCCTCTCGGGCAGAACGCTCGGCAAGCTCGAGAGCGCGGTAAAGACGCTGAAGGCGCTCGGCTATGAGGCGTATGCGAAGACCTGTGACACCTCGGACCGCGAGAGTGTAAAGGAGCTCGCTTCCTTTGCCGCTTCTCTCGGAACGGTGAAGAACGTGATCAACTCGGCAGGTGTTTCCCCCGCGATGAAGGGCACGCAGGAGGGCATTCTTCGCATCAACGCGCTCGGCACCGTGTATGTCAACCAGGAGTTCTCGAAGGTGATGGAGCCCGGCAGCGTGATCGTGGACGTATCCTCCAACTCGGCGTACGTTCTTCCCGGATTTCTTATCAATAAGAGGGTGTACGCGCTGGCAGAAACGGATGAGGCGCTTTTCCTCAAAAAGCTCGTAAAGAAGAGCAATCTTGCCAAGGGCGAGTATCAGCGCAAGGGCTTTGCGTATTCGCTTTCCAAGAACTTCGTCGTCTGGTATGCGCAGAAGTGTGCCTTTGCGTACGGCAAGAAGGGCATCCGCGTGGTATCCCTCAGCCCCGGACTGATCGCAACCGATATGGGCAATCTCGAGAAGGAGGAAGGCGGCATGCTGATCCCCTTCTCCGCAGAGGAGCGTATGGGCAAGCCCGAGGAGCTCGGATACGCGCTGGCCACCGTGGCAGACGAGCGCAACGGTTATCTCGCAGGCGTGGACGTGCTTTGCGACGGCGGCAGCACCAACGGTATGAAGTGCTTTAAGAAGAAAAAATGACCCATAGTCCAAAGAAAACCGCTTTTTCTACCTTTTTGGATAGAAAAAGCGGTTTTCTTTATTTGTTTTCTACCAAAGGAGCATGATCGCCCCTCGCGTTACAGCGCGCCGCGGATCGCGGTGAGCAGTCTTTTCAGCTCTCCGACCGAAAGAGGACCGTACAGAGTCTCGGTCTGCGATGCGTCGATCAGCGCAAGCGTTTCGTCGAGCGCCGTCCTGTCGATCGCGTCAAGCTCCACGTCCTCAAGGAAATGCCGTACGTTTCTGCACCTCGGGGGAAGGATCTCGCGGAAGAAGCGGAACATATCGATCCTGCGGTCGTTGTCGCCCGAAATGGCACGGTACATCGCGGCGCGGTAATCCGCGTCGTATTCGCAGGGGGTATCGTTCCAGATCCTGTCGGAGAAAAGCACCATTGCGGGAGGCAGAACGTAGTGGTTATGCGCGTATGCGGGCATGCCGAAGTCCCAGCACGAAAGCATACCGCCGCAGATCTTTCCTTCGAGATCTCTTTCTCCGAGAAACTCGGTGCGCGCCGTCCAGGTGCGGATATTGCTTTCCTGCATTTCGCCGTCGTGATCGAAGTAGGTGTATCTGTAATGCGCGTTGACCACCTCGAAGCCTTGATCGAGCAACGCCTGAAAAACGCCCTTTTCCTGCGTGATGATATCGCCGCGCCAGAAGTAGATGAGGCAATCCTTCGGAATTTCGATGGGACGGAATACGTCGAGCTGATCGTTCCAGAGAGCCATGCGTTTTCCGTGTGCACGAGCAATCTCGTAAAGGCGGCGCAATCCGTAATAATAGAGCTCTCTCGTGGAGGAAAGACCCTCCTTTTTCATTCTTTCGCGGCAGGCATGGCAGTTGTCCCAGTGCGGATGCGCGGCAAGGCTCGGAAAATCAAATTCATCGCCGCCGATATGAAAGATTTTTCCGTGGAAAAGCTCGCAGAGCTCGGCGATGATCCTCTCATAGATCTCGTAGGTCGTTTCCTTGCCAAGGCATACCGCCCATTGGCTCACGCATCTTTCGGCATCCACGAATTGCATCTTTCGATCTCCCGTGGCGGCGCGCACCTTTTCAATGGCGGCGCGCTTGTCGATGATATCGCATCCAAGCTGTGGCAGAGCCTTCAGTTGGTTGACGGCGTGACAGGGAAATTCGATCTCGGGAATGACTTCCATCGCAAGGCTTTCGGCAAGCGCGATCAGCTCGCGCATATCGCTTTTGGAATAGAGCCTGTGTCCGTCGGGATTGGGAACGACGTCGGAGTCGAGGCAATAGGTCTGTCTGTCCATCAGATGCAGATGTAAAACGCTGTATTTGAGCTTCGCCATACGCACGATATGCTCCTTGAGCGCATCCATGGCAACGTAGCCGCGCGCCAGGTCGATCAGCACCGCGCGGAAGGGGTGATCGGGCGCATCCGAGATCTCGGCGCATTCGATCCCGTCCTTTTTTATGAGGAAGGAAAGCGAAGCGATCGCGTTGCGCAAGCCCTCCTTATCGCCGTAACCGATCCGGATCCCGTCCTTCTTCACCGAAAGCGTGTACGCGCCCGTCGGCATTCTTTTCTCTTCAAGCCGCAGCGTTGCATCCGCGCCCTCCCCGAGCTTCAGCGCCGGGCAAAAGGTTTGGAGGAAGAATTTCGCTTGCTTTGCCGCCTCGCAGCGGCTCTCTGTAAGAAGCGCCCCCGTGAATATCTCACCGTAGGCTTTATATTCTTTCACTCTTGGAAGTATCATAGCGGGCTCACCTTTGTTTTAGTTTAATGTCTCAATGGCTCGCAAGGCTGCGTGCGCCACGGTGGCGAGCGGTGCGCTCTCGCGCTTCATTTCGGCAAGCGGCGTTTCAAAATAAACGCTTCGGTTCTTTTGAATTTCGGCAAGCGCGCAAGTTTTATCGATCGGCTTTCCTGCTTTCGCGGCTTCTGTTGCCGCCCCCAGCCAAAGCTTTGCTTCGGGCAGATAGAGATAAGCGGCGTTTTCGTAAATGTGCGCGCGATTGTATTCATGCTCTGCGTTGTTCTTGAGCGTTCTTTCGAAATTGGGATTGACCTCCGTTTCCGTCCTCAGCCGTTCAAGCGATGCAAGAAGAGAATAATCCTCGTGTCCGCCGAGAAGCAGGACCAGCGCCTGAATGAGGGAAACGGCGATTTGCGAAGCTTTTTCAACCCCCTCGGCATCCTTTTTTGCAAAGCTTATTTCGGCGCGCAGAATGGCTGCGTTGATAAAGCGGCCGATCACGGTTCT
>JAGBBQ010000129.1 GCA_017938425.1 Clostridia bacterium
GCCGTGTGGCGTCCCTGCTTTCGGTTGGCTGCCCGCCCGCCGTGCCCCCTGTGGTTTGCGGCGAGATGCTCGATGCGGAGGCGATCGCCCTGCTTCGCTATCTCGGCATCGGGGAATGCTCGGTGACGATCTGATAAAAGGAGTTTTCTTTTCATGGAACTGTCAATAAACAAG
This sequence comes from Clostridia bacterium, assembly GCA_017938425.1. Lineage (GTDB taxonomy): Bacteria > Bacillota > Clostridia > Oscillospirales > CAG-272 > UBA1740. Next base: position 175 of record JAGBBQ010000129.1, read on the forward strand.
AATAGGTTTTCCTACATTCTTCGTTACTATCTTCCCTGCCTGCCGCAGTATGACGAGAAGGTCACCGCACGGCGCACCGAGGAGCTGATCGCCTTCTGCAAGCGCGCGGGGGTGGATACGGTGATGCTCTACGTGGATCTCAACCCTTATTGGTACTATATGCCCGACAGCCTCACGCACGCCGAATACGTGGCACGCGTGATGGAAAAGACCGCGCCGATGCTGCGCGCGGCGGGTCTCTCCTATCAGCTCAACTATCAGAATCTTTTCGGCTCCGTGGACGGCAACTACGACCACAAGGCGCTTTGCGACTGGGAGTGCTACACCGATGAATTCGGCAACGTCTCCCTCGGCGTCGGCTGTATGCTCGGAAAAAGATTCAGAGAAACGGCGCTTGCAAAGCTGCGCCTCTTCGCAAAAACCAAGCCCGACGCCATCTGGATCGACGACGATATCCGCATCCACAACCACCGCACCGAGCTGCGCCCCGTCCTGGAGGGCAAAAAGGGGGCGGAGGAGCTGGACTTCGGCTGCTTCTGTGACGCGCATATTGCCGCCTTCTCGGCGCGCATCGGCAAAAAGGTCACGCGAGAAGAGGTGCGTGCGGCGTTCCTTGCCAAGGGCGAGCCGCAGGCGCTTGCCGTGCAGTACAGAGATTTTCAGCGCGCGGTATGCGCGGATATGAACCGTGCGATCGAGGAATGCATCCACGCCGAGTCCCCCGACACGCGCGTGGCGCTGATGACCTCCGTGCCCGACGTGCATGCCGTGGAGGGCAGGCACTGGGGCGAATTTCTCACCTCGCTTTCGGGCGCGCACAAGCCCTTGATCCGCTCGCACTTCGGCCCGTATCAGGAGAGCGATCCGCGACTCTTTGCGGATGCCTATCTTCTTGCCGATCAGCTGCGCACGAACGCAGAGGCACAGTTTCTGCGCTCGGAGATCGACTATTGCCCCGAAATTGAGAACACACGCTTCACCCGCTACGCAAAGAGCGTTGCGGCGACGGCGTATCAATTGGATCTTTCCGCGTTTATGGGATGCCCCGGCATCACGCTCAGCATCTTCGACCTTGAGGGCTGCGTGCTTTCCGAGGAGCCCGAATGGGAGCATATGCTCAAGACGCACCGCCCCTTCTGCGACCGTATGAAGCGTGCGCTCGCAGGCCTTGAAAAATGCGGCATCGGGCTTCTGACCTCGCCCGAGCGCTATCCCTTGGCAAGCAAGCCGAAGGAGAGCCACCGCATCAGCGCGACCGTGCAGAAGCGCCCGATGGAGGCGCTGCTCTCCCGTCTCGGCACGCCACTTGCCTTCTTCACCCCCGAGAATATCGATGCGCAGGAGGCGATCCTGCTTGAGCGCGGCGGCGTTCTTCAGCTTTCGGACGAGGAGCTGCTTTCTTGTCTTGGCAAGGGGCTTATTCTTGACGGCGGCGCGGCAGAGGAGATCGCAAGACGCGGCTTCGGCGCGCAGCTCGGCGTTGCGGTCGGTGCCCGCGTGATGCA
>JAGBBQ010000130.1 GCA_017938425.1 Clostridia bacterium
ATGGAGATGCGGCGGCAGAGGAGATCTTAGTGCGGAATGCTTCGTATTTTGCATATCTGATCAACGAGGCGGCGCGCCACTGTCCGTCAGCCCATTCCGTCATAGTTTCCGGAGGTCTGATCACAAATCATGAGAGCTATGTGGCGATGCTTCGCGCGCGTTTGGATCCGTCGCTCACAATGATCACCGATCACCATCCGCAATCGATCGGGTCCTGCCTTGCGGCCGCAGATCTTTCCGATGCGGCAACACCCACTCTGAGAGATGCCTTGATTCACGCTTATCATAAAGAATATGGAGAATAAAACGATGTTAAAAACAGAAATGAGAAATCCGCGCACCTACGGCATTGAGAGGATGGAAACGGCAGAGATCGTGCGCACCATCAACGAGGAGAACCGCACGGTCGCCGATGCGATCGACGCCGCGATCGGGGATATCGCCAAGGCGACCGACGCCATCGTGCGCACCATTCAGAGCGGCGGCCGCGTCTTTTATATCGGCGCAGGCACCTCGGGCAGGCTCGGAATCATCGACGCTACCGAGTGCCCCCCCACCTTCGGTGTATCTCCCGACCTTTTTACGGGTATTATCGCAGGCGGTCACGAATGCGTGTTCCGTGCCGCGGAGGGGGAGGAGGACGATCCCGAGCGCTCGAAGCAGGATCTTGACGAGGCAGGAATGCAGGCGGGCGATACGGTCGTCGGCATCTCCGCATCGGGCGGTGCCGCCTACGTGATCAGCGCTCTGAAGCACGCCAAGGAGAAGGGGGCGACCGCGGTCTCGATCTCCAACAATCCCGGATCACCGATGGCGGCGGTCGCGGAGATCGCCATCTGTGCCGATACGGGCCCCGAGGTGATCACGGGCTCCACGCGTATGAAGGCAGGTACGGCGCAGAAGATCATCCTCAATATGCTCTCCACCGCCGCTATGGTCAAGTGCGGTCACGTATACGAGAATCTGATGATCAATCTGAAGCCCACGAACAAAAAGCTTCGCCGCCGCGTGATCTCGATCGTTTGCGAGATTTTGAAATGTGACGAGGAAAGGGCGATCGCTCTTCTCGATGCAAACGAATGGAACATCCGCCGCGCCGTTGAAAGCGCGAAGGCATAAAACAAAAAACCGCTCATATGCGTAGTGCTCTTAAGGACACTACGCAACTATGATCGCCTGCGGCGAGCTTAGAGTTATGATTGGCTACGCCAAGTTATGATGTGCCTGACGGCACGGTTTGAAGTAACAGAGCGATCATATCATAACGTTTGCGAAGCAAACCCATAACGGTGAGCATAAAAGTTGCGTAGCAACTTTGCGAGCCTCATAACTCATAACTAAAATAGCATCCGTGGACACAGATGCAGTGCTTGTAAAGAAAAGAGGACGAAGAGTTTCTACAACTCTTCGTCCTTTTCCTGTCGGTAGGTAACGTATTTTATTAAATTTCAAAAACTGTCCTTAAGAACACGCACCTTATGAGCGGTTATTTCAGCACGAACCAAAGAAGAATGTATGCAAGGATAGCAACGGGCATGCAGAAAACGATAACGAGGATGCCGGTGGTCACCTTATCCCAGTAAGCCTCTCTCTGCTTGGGGGTCAGAGACTTGTAGTTCTTGAAGGTGTAGAAGGTCTCCTTGGTGAAGGAAACGGTGCCCTTGCCGAAAAATACCCAGAAGCGCACGAAGGCAGGCCCGAAGTTAACGAAGAAGCGCTTGCAGCCCTTGGCAAAGCGGATGCAGAAATTCTTCACCTTCGTCCAAAGCTTTACGAAAAAGGTCGCGATCGCGATGCCGATGCGAACGAAGAAGTCACGAACGTAGCCCCATAATTCTTTAACAGTTTCCATAACAAAACACTCCATTGGCAGATGTTCAATATTGTATAGTTCATTATAGCACATATTACAAGATAAGTCAATAAAAAACAAAAATATTTCAAAATTAAATGTTTATATCTTGCAATTGACCGACATATGTGCTACAATAGATGTAAAAATGAGAGCGGAAAAGACCTTTTCCGCGGCTGTAGAACAGTAAGAAAGGAGGGTGTATGGAAGAAGAAAAGCAGTTGCCTCCGATTGAGACCGAGCGCAAGTATATCATCCGCATTCCTCGCACGCAGGATATGCGCGGCTGCCGCGGCTATAGCTGCAGCGCCATCGAGCAGATCTATCTTCCCTCAGCCCCGGGTGTCACGCACAGGATCCGCCGCCGATTGACGGCAGGGAAGTCCGTGTATACCGAGACGGTGAAAACGCGCCTCAGCGCAATGAGCTGCATTGAGGAGGAAAAGCAGATCCCGAAGGAGGAGTACGCGCGCTTAAAGAGCCAAAGAGATAAAAATCGCCGCATCGTCAAGAAAAACCGTCACACCTTTGTGTACGGCGAGCAGACCTTTGAGATCGATATCTATCCCTTCCGCAAGAATAGCTGCGTGATGGAGACAGAGCTGAAAAGCGAGCTGGAGCGCCCCGCGCTGCCGCCCTTTATCCGCGTGGTGAAGGAGGTAACGGGGGATCACAGATATTCCAACGCCGCCCTTGCCAAGAGGATCCCCGACGATTGGAGAGAGGGGAGCGCCGCCTCCGTGCCGCGCCGCCCGAGAAATCCGAAATACTCTCACTGCCGCGCGATGCGCCGCGATCATCCCGCAAAGGGAAAGGGAAGCACGGACGCTTCGAAAGAGAAGAAGGCGTGATCGAATAAAAAAGAGCCGAACGGTAACAGAGCGAGCGCTCGAGAAAGGCTTAGAAAAGGGGCTGAGTGAATGACTCAGCCCCTTTTCTATTATAAAAACTATCACGGAAGGCGGTTAAAAAACACGGGATCCGTTTTTCGCTATTATTTGTGATATCTTTTGCCTGCCGTAATGGTAAGCGAGCGGTAAAGGATCTCCGTCAGCATCAGCCGCATCAGCTGGTGCGGAAAGGTGAGCTTGGAGACGGAAAGCCTTACGTCGCACGCGCGCTTGACCTGCTCGGAAAGCCCGTGCGACGAGCCGATCACGAGCGCGAGCTTGCCGCTCTTTGCGCATCCTTCGTCGATCAGCTGTGCAAGCGCCACGGAATCGTATTGCTTGCCTTCCACGCAGAGCGCGATCCTGTAGGCATCGGAGGGAAGTCTTGCAAGGATCTTTTCCGCCTCGCTGTCAAGGGCGCGCGCCACGGCGGTCGCATCGTCCTCGTTTGCCACGCGAGCCTCCTTCAGCTCGGTGACCTGCACGCGCGCGTATGCCGAGATCCTTTTTTGGTATTCGTCGATCCCCTTTTGCAGATAGTCCTCCTTCAGCGAGCCGACGGTGATAATATCGATCGTCATCTCTGCCTCCGTATCCTTGCGAGCCTCGTCAGAGCAAGCGCAAGCGCCTCGCAAAGCGCGTCCACGTCGGCGTATGTATTTCTGTGTGAGAAGCTTACGCGGATGCTGCTGTCCGCCTCTGCCTCGGTCTGCCCGTAGGCAAGCAGAGCAGGGGATGCGTGGCGCACGGCGGCGTTGGAGGAGCAGGCAGAGCCCGAGGATACGCAGATTCCCTCCGCGGAGAGAAAATGCAGCATCGTCTCGCTCTTGATGTTCTCGGCGCGCAGGCTGAGAATATGGGGCGCAAAACGCGCGGGACAGAGCGGTTTAATATCCGAAAGCCTCTCGTCCTCCGCAAGCTTTTTCAGAAGATATGCGCGCAGATCGCTTACGTGATTTATGCGATTTTGTAAATCATTCTTTGCAATAACGGCGGCTTTTGCGAACGCGGCAATGCCCGGCACGTTCTCTGTGCCGGAGCGGTAGCCACCCTCCTGGCCGCCGCCGAGGATCAAAGGCGAGAGGCCGCGCGTCTTGACGGTATCCTGCGTGATATAGAGCGCGCCCACGCCCTTTGGCCCCTCGATCTTGTGGGAGGAAACGGTCACCATATCCGCGCCGAGAGATTGCGGCGTGAAGGGAACCTTCATATAGCCCTGCGTGGCATCCACGTGCAGCGCGCAGTCGGGGCATTTTGCGCGCATCATCGCGCTGAGTCTTGCAATATCGTAGAGCGCCCCGGTCTCGTTGTTGACGATCATGGCGCTGATCAGAATCACGTCGGCGCCGAGCATTTTGTCGAGTGCTTCAAAATCGAGCGCACCGCCCACGGTCGGGATCGTTTCGGTGCGGTAGCCCTCCTTCTTCAGCGCCTCCATAACGGCAGAGACCGAGGAGTGCTCGCCATCGGTCGTAAGAATTCTTTTTCCCCTGTAGCGGTCCTTTGCGTGTGCGCGGCCGAAGATCGCCAGATTGTTCGCCTCGCTGCCCGAGGCGGTGAAGATCAGCGTGCCGTCCTTTGCGCCGAGCGTCCTTAAAATATCCGCTCTCGCGCTTTTCAGCACGCCCTCGGCGTCGAAGCCGACCGCATGCAGGGAGGAGGGGTTGCCGTAATGCGAGCGGCTGACCTCGAGGTAGACCTCAAGCGCCTCCTCGCACACGCGCGTGGTCGCGCCGTTGTCAAGATAGATCATAGGCTTCATCAAAAGGTCACCTTTCCGATCATTTTCATTACGGAAGCGAGCTCGGCAGAGTAGACCGCCTCGGGTGCGGTAAAGGTAAAGACGTAGCCCTTTTGCAGAAGGAGCGGGATCTTCTCGTGCACGATCATCACCTGGTAGGTGTGGTACTGCGTGCCGCGGTAGGTGTAGGTGTATTCGTAGGCAATCGCCTTATCCGCGTTGCCAAAGGGTACGGTCTCGCCCTCCTTCACGGAGGTCACGGGGCCGTCGGTGTACCGTTCAAGATCGCTCTTGCGCTTTTTAAAGTATTCGTCCACGGCAACGCCCGTATCCCTTGCCTCGCCGAGGTTGATGCTTGCACCCCCCTTGCCCTGCACCTCCACGGTGCCGCTCGACATCGTGCATTCCCAGTCGGGATGCATATAGAACGCAAAGCCCGCCGTACGCTTCTTCGATATCTGAAGATAGCCGTCGCCGTCCGCCTCGTAGGTGACGGTCGCACTCTGCTTTTCCATCGGATCGATAAATTTCAGCGCGTCGATCACGGCGTTCACGTCCTCAAGATGCAGCGTAAAATAGGTCTTATCCTCGGTCTTTTTCGTATCCTGCGCGGTGTAGGTGAAGCAGTAGAGCCTGCCGCCGAATTCGGCGAAGAGCTGCATCGTGCGGTAGGCGATCGCATCCTTTTCGTAGGGCTTGTAGGAATAGGTATATTCGTACGCCGTCCCCTTCGTAACATTGCCGACACTGCGTGCCACGCCGTTCTTCACGAGCGTATAGTCCGCGTAGGGCATATCCGCCATCACGCCGGCAAAGTAATCCGCAATGCTCACCTCGGCGGGCTTCTCCACTCTCGCGAGAGAGACAGAGGAGTGATCGAGGGAGGATACGTAAGCGCCGACCACGCCCTCCATCGAGGAGAGCGTCCATTCCTCGGGCACGTACATAAAGAAGCCCTCGGTCTCGCCGCCGGCGTACTGCATCCCCTCGGGCAGCTCTGCGCCGTCCGGAAGTCCGTCATCGCAGGAGACGAGAGAGAAGAGCGTGATAAGACAAAGCAAAAGTGCCGCAATGCGTTTTTTCATAGGTTTTCCTTTCCTTTTTACGTCTTTATATGCTTTTATTTATTAAGGAGAGGGCAAGGGCGCGGAAGGCGTCTGCTCTTGCCTCAAAATTTTCAAATTCATCAAAGCTCGTTGCCGCGGGGGAGAGAAGCACGGCGTCTCCCTCTCTTGCGATGTCGCTCGCTGCATAAAACGCCTCGGCAAGGCGCTCCGTCGGACTTGGCAAAAGTCCTGCGTATCCGTTTTCCGCAAGAAAGGCGGCTGCCTCCCTCCCAAAGGGGCCGAAGCAGACCACGCCGCGGCATTTTTCCTTCACGGGCGCAAGCAGCGGCGTGAGGGAAAGCCCCTTTCCGAGGCCGCCGAGCAAGAGCACGACAGGTGCATCCAGCGCGCCGAGCGTTTTTGCGGTGCGGCTCGGCGAGGAGTCGATCGAGGAGTCGATATAACGAACGCCTCTTACCGTCAAGACGCATCTGCATCGGTGCGCAAGGCCGGAAAAGTCTTCGATCGCGCGTGCGCTCTCCTTCGTTATGATGCCCGCCGCCATCGCGAGCGCGCAGAGCAGATTATAGCGGTTGTAGCTTGTGTCTGCCTTCAGATAAGAAAGCGGAAGAAACGGAGCTCCGTTCTCGTAAACCATCTCGTTTTTGATGTAATATGCAAACTCTGCTTTGCATTTTGCAAGTTCTTTTTCGGTTTTTTCCATGGAATATACGGCGAACGGCTGTTTCTTTAGAAGCTCGTATGCGCCGATCCCATCGGGAGATACGATCGGATTATCGCAGGCGGCGTAGAGCCCCGCCTTCGCCCTTTTGTATTCCTCCATCCCCTTGTGCCAGTTGAGATGGTTCTCGGTGAGATTCGTGATCGCGGCACGCGCGACGTGCGGCGTATAGTGGAAAAGCTGAAAGCTCGATAGCTCGATCGCATAATCCGTATGGTCCTCTGCAAGCCGCGGCGTCATCGCCTGCCCGATGTTGCCGATGGCAGGGACCTCTTTTCCGAGTGCCGCAGATAAAAGATGGGCGAGCATTGCCGTCGTGGTGCTTTTTCCGTCCGAGCCGGTCACGGCAAAGCAGCGCGCTTTTGTATCTGTAAAAAAGATCTCTCCGTCCGTCAGTATGCGCACGCCGCGCGCTTTTGCGCGCGTAAGCGCCAAAGCGTCGGGGCGAACGGAGGGGGAGAGCACAAGGGCGTCAGCGCCCGAAAAATCGCAGAGCGTGTCCTGCGTTTTTTGTATGCTTTCGATCGTGCGTATCTCGGGGCAGCCATCGCATTCCCTAATATGCGAAAGCACCCCGCGGTTTGAGATCCCAAGGCCGATCAGGCCGATCTTTCGACATCCTGCGAGGGGAGAGGGGAGCTTTTTTTCCATACCGTATCCCTTTCGGTGCCGTTTTTTCGGCGGCGGTCTTGCGCCGCCGATCTATTCTATTATAATCGAATTTTCGGCACTTTGCAACCGCATTGCCAAAAGTTTACAAAAATATATAAAATCAAATGGCCCATTCACCGTCGGTGAAGATCGCCACCGATTTTCCGTCGCGCGTTTTCGCGGTGATCGAAAGATCCTTCGTTCCGATCATAAAGTCCTCGTGCACGATGGAGTCGTTGATGCCTCTTTCGTGCGCCTCATCCTCGGTGTATTTTTCGTAATCCCTCAGGGTGTTGGTGAAGCCCATACCGAGCGCGAGATGGCAGGCGGCGTTTTCGTCGAAGAGGGTATTGTAGAAGAGAATGCCGCTCTTGCGGATTGGCGAGGAGTAGGGAACCAGCGCGCATTCGCCAAGATATGCCGCGCCCTCGTCCATCGCGATGATCTCGCGCAAAAGCTTTTCGTTCTTCTCCGCTCCGAGGTCAACTACCTTGCCTCCCTCGAATCTCAGCCAGAACTTATCGATCAGCTGTCCGTCGTAGGAAAGCGGCATCGAGGAATAAACGATGCCCTCCGCCGCGCCGCGCTTCGGGGAGGTAAATACCTCCTCGGAGGGAATGTTGGGATTGAAGCGCTTGCCGCCGACCGTCCGCTCCTCACCGGCGCAGAAGGTGCCGTCGGGAAGAAGGCCGACCGTCAGATCCGTGCCGTTGCTTGCCGTATAATGGAGGCTTTCGATGCCGAGCCCGTTGAGGATCCTGCATTTTTTCGCGAGCGTACGATTGTGCTTTTTCCAGGCGGTCACAGGATTTGCGGTCACGCGCGAGGTATCTAAGATTGCACGCCAGAGCTTCTCCACCGCCTTGCCCTCGGGCAGGTCGGGAAAGATCTTTTTTGCCCAGGCCTTGCCGGGCACGGCGGCAATGCACCACTGGTAGCGGTTCTCCATCCGCGTGCGGATGGGCTTGATCTGCTTTTGGCGGCTCGCAAGCCCCTTCGAGTATTTTGCCTGGTCGATGCCCGCAAGCCCGTCGGGATCCTCCGAGAGCAGGAAGATCTTCGCAGGGAGCGTCTTTGCCTGGTACTCCCATTTTTCAAGGAACCAGGGCTCCACCTCGCCGAGCACCTCGTCCGAGCAGTACGCAACGTCCAGTGCCGTCAGAGGCTGATGGTTAAAGTTCACGCTGACCTTGATCGCGCCCGCCTTGTAGCATTCCTCCGCCACCATCGTGACGAATTCCGGCTGATCCAGCTCCGCGTAGATGGCGACGCGGTCGCCCTCCACCACGCCCGCACCGACGGTCGCGATCAGCTGTGCGTATTTTTTAAGTCTTTCCTTGTTCATAATTATTTATCTCCTTTCGGTCTGCCCTAAGCACGCAGTCAGCGAGGGCGGCAAGTATTTTCAGTAGCAGCTTGTAGGTCCGCGCACAGGAGGAGAGCGAGAGCCTCTCCTCCGCGGTATGAATGGCAATATTGGTCGGTCCGAAGGAAACCGCGTCCAGCCCCTCGAGTCCCGAGGCAAAAATGCCGCACTCCAGCCCCGCGTGGATCACGTCCACGCGCGCCTCCTTTCCGCAGAGCGCGCGGTAGGCATCCAGGCATTTTTCTCTTAGCGGCGATCTCTCTCGGTAAGCCCAGGCGGGATAAACGCCGCCGATGCACGCACGGCCGCCGAGCGCCTCCGCACGGTGTATCAGCGCGCTCTCCAGCGCCTCTCTTTTTTCATTCACGGAGGAGCGGATCGCATAGCCGAGCGAAAGGCTGTCCCCCTCCGTGCGGATAACGCCGAGGCTCAGCGAGGTCTCGGGAATGCCCGCAAGATCTCGCTCCATTGCCTGAACGCCGTTCGGCAGAGAGAGCAGCGCCTCTATCATACGGAGGCTTTCTTCACATCTCATGCACGGGAATGCGCCTTCCTCTTTTTTTATGCCGCAGCTTCCGGATTCGCTGCTATTTGTAAATATATCTTTGCAAAAACCTTCGATTTTATCAAATTCCGCCTCGCAGCAAAAGCGAATACTTGCAAAGCTCGGGATCGCGTTGTAAGCCTCGCCGCCGTGTATATCCGAGAGAAAAACAGGGTGGCACCCGGCAAGGGAGAGAAGCATTTTTAACGCGAGCAAAATGGCGTTCGGTATGCCGTCCGTGATATTCACGCCGCTGTGCCCGCCCGGCAGATCCTTCAGCGTCAGGGTGTAGCAGGGGAGAGAAAGCGGCCTTTCGATCGGGAGAGATAGCGTCGCATCCGAGCCGCCCGCGCAGCCCGCCGTGAAGATGCCCTCGCTGTCGGAGTCGAGATTGATGAGCGTGCGCCCCGAGAGCACGGTCAGGTCCAGAGCGGATGCGCCGAGAAGCCCCACCTCCTCGTTGGAGGTAAAGACTGCCTCGATCGGCGGGTGCGTGAGCGCCCCATCGTTAAGGATCGCCAGGATGTAGGCAACGCCGATGCCGTCATCGCCGCCGAGAGAGGTCCCCTTCGCGCGCAGGTAATCGCCGTCGGTATAAAGCATCAGTCCCTCGCTTGCCGGACTTTCCTGTTTTTCGTCGGAGGTGACGAGCACCATATCCGTGTGCGCCTGCAATATCACGGGCGGCGCGTTCTCGCATCCCCTGCTTGCCGCCTTTCGGATGATCACGTTATCGCTTCGGTCGCGTATGCATGCAAGCCCGCGCGCTTTGGCAAAATCGCAAAGATATTCCGCGATCGGTGCCGTTACGTAGGAGCGCCGCGGGATTTTGGATATTTCTTCAAAAAAGCGAAGCACGCCCTCGTGCCCCGATCGGTCGTTGCTTTTACACATAAGGATCTCCAAAAATGAATGTCTTCTTCTATTGTACCCGAGATCGCCAAATTTTTCAAGCGATTTGTTGACAATAAAGAAAAAAAGTTGTAAAATAATATCAAATTTAACCTTCAAAGGAGCAGTCATATGTACGCGAATGCGCTTTTTGATTTTATCGAGAGCTCTCCCGCCGCCCCCGTTGCCCTTCAGACGGTGACGAAGCGGCTGGAGAAGGCAGGCTATAAAAGAGCGAGTGAGGCAGAGGTCGCCACGCTTGCCGAGGGGAAATACTATTTCGTGCGCGGCGGTGCATCCCTGATCGCCATCACCCTGCCGTCCGCCCCGAAGCGTGCCGTGATCGCCGCGGCGCATCTGGATTCTCCCGCTCTGCGCGTCAAGGAGGGGGCATCGCGCGTCGGCGCGTATGCTTCGGTTCCCGTCGAGCGCTACGGCGGCCCGATCCTCTATTCCTGGTTTGACCGTCCGCTCTCCGTCGCAGGCCGTGTGATGCTTTCTGCCGAGGGCGGTGTCGAGGAGCGCACCGTGAACGTTGACCGTGCGCTCGCCTATATCCCGAACCCCGGGCTCCAGGCACCGAACAACGCCGCTACGGGTGCCACCTTCAATATGGCGAAGGATATGCTGCCGCTTCTTTCGGTCGGCGGCACGGAGCGTGACCTGCTTTCCGCGGTCGCCGCATCACTCGGTGTGGATGCCGACCGCATCGTCAGCCACGATCTCTTTTTTTACGTAAGAGAGCGCGGCACGGCGGTGGGGAAGGAGGGGGAGATGCTGCTTTGCCCGCGTCTTGACGACCTTGCCTGCGCCTTTGCCGCCACCGAGGCGTTCCTTACGGCGAAGCCCTGCGATACTCTGCAGGTGCTCGCGCTCTTTGACCATGAGGAGATCGGCTCTGCCACCGAGCGCGGCGCGGATTCTGCCTTCCTTTCGGATATTCTTTCTCCCTTTATGAGGGCGGGCGGTGCATCCTTCTTCGAGAGCAGCCTGCTTGTGAGTGCTGACAATGCGCACGCCGTTCACCCCAATCATCCCGAGCTTTCGGATAAAGCGGATACGCCGATCATGGGAAGCGGCATCGCCATCAAATGGAGCGCCTCGCACTCCTATGCGACCGACGCGCGCTCTGCCGCCGTATTCAGGGCCGTGTGTGAAAAGGCCTCGGTTCCCGTGCAGGTCTATCAGAACCGCGCGGATATCCGCGGCGGCTCCACGCTCGGCACGATCGCCGATACGCATCTCGGCATTCTTGCGGTGGATATCGGCATTCCGCAGCTTGCGATGCATGCGGCGGTGGAGAGCTGCGCGCGTGCGGACGTCACCGCAATGGTGAACGCCCTGCGTGCCTCGCTGGAGGCGCGCATCGTGAGGACCGACAGCGGCTACGCCATCGGCTGATAAAAAAAGGGGCGGGCATAACCCAAACAGAGCGAAGATCCCGTTATAATACGGTTTCTTCGCTCTGTTTTTTTAATTTAAAACGCAAAACAGCCTTGCGCGCTCTGTACTTCGGTGACACGGCACCTTTTTTTGCGTAAAACGGGGGCTTATCGGATCATCTCGCTTTTCGGCCCCGTCTCCTTATGATTTTTGATCACGCGCTCGATGTCCGCAAGGTCGCATTCGGTCATATCGCCGATCACGGTGTTCTTCACGGCCGCCATCGCGTCGCCGTATTCTGCCGCAGCCTCGATCGTGCCGAAGCGGCGCAGGCCGTACAGCGCGCCCGCCACGTAGGCGTCGCCCGAGCCGATGCGGTCGATGACGTCAATGTTTTCGTAGGGCGCATCCCCGAAATGTCTGTCCTCCTTGCAATCGTAAATCAGGGAGGTGAAGGTGTGCTTTTGCGAGGAGATCACGGTGCGCTTCGTGCTCGCGATCACCTTCAGGGAGCTGTATTTTTTCGCAAATTCCCGATGGATCTCGGTCAGCTCGCCCTTCATACCGAACATACGGCGCAGCGTCTCCTCCGAGACGAAGAGAATATCGATCATCGGCAAGAGGGAGGTGATCGTCTCACGTGCTTTTTCCTCGCTCCAGAGCGAGGCGCGGTAATTCACGTCGAAGGAGATCAGCGCCCCCGCCTTGTAAAACTTATGCATCATCTCCATGGCGCTTTGGCAAACGCCCTCGTCCAAGGCAAGCGTGATGCCGCTGGTGTGGAAGATGTGCGTGCTCGTGTAAATGTCCTCGGGCAGCTCGCTATGGCGGAAGGTCGTGAAGGAGGAGCCCTTTCGGTCGTAGGAGACCACGGGCAGGCGCGGATACGCGCCGCTCTCGTAATAGTAAACGCCGAGGCGCTTTTCCTCGCTGTCGTCGTAAATAATATAATCGTCGCTCGTCCCGGTATAGCGGATCTTATGCTTGATAAACTTTCCGATATCGTTGCGCGGCAGCTTCGTGATCATACCCGTGCGCATACCGAGCATCGAAATGCCCGCCACCACGTTCAGCTCGGAGCCGCCCGCCATCTTCTCAAAGGTCTCACAGTAGGAGACTCTCTCCTTCCCGACGGGGGAGAGGCGCAGCATGACCTCGCCGAGGCCAAGCACCTCAAAGCTTTTCTTTTCATCCGACGGCTTCATTTTCGTCCTTCCTTTCCTCGGTCGCTCCAAGGCAAACGGCCGCATAGGTTTTCTTCATATATTTTTTGTTCAGCACCGCATCCTCGCCCAGCTCGCAAAGGTCGGTAAATACCCTTTCGATAAAGGCGAGCGAGCGCTCGTTGGTATGCACCTTGTTTCCGTAGCGCAGAAAATGCGCAAGTGCCATTTCGGGCTTATAGTCCTTGCCGCGGTAGATCTTGGTCGCGGCGAGCTTGTCGCAAACGCATTCCACGGCGAATTTGTAGGGAACGAGCGGCGGTATCTTGCAGTCCTCGTCCACCCAGTATTCGAGGTGATGGCGGTTGCGCCCCTTGTGATGCAGCCACGCCATGCTCATCCCCTTCTGCTCGCGGCAGACCGCAAGCGGCGAGCGTGCGCCGTGGTAGTATTTGATGCTCTCGAAAAACTCCGTGGGTGAAAATTTGGAAAGATCGTGCACGAGACCGCGGAAGGGGATGCCGCATTTTGCGCAGTGAATAAAGACCGCCCGCTTATGCCGCAGCACGAGAAAAAAGTGCTTGAACGCTTTGCGTATCATTGGGTATACCTCTTAAAATTAAGGATCAGATCCGGATCTCCATACCGTCGGTGGCGAAGGTGACGGGGATCTTCGTGAGTGCTTGCTTCAATTCGATCATAGAGATCATATGCCGCTCGGAATAATGGTTGATGCAAACGCTGCCGAGATTATCGCAGCCCTTAAAGAGGGGAAGATACTCGGTTGCATCAAAGTGCGCGCTCTCGCAGATGGCGAGCGCCAGGGGCTTCTCCAGCACCGATACGGGGAAGTCATCCGAGGGGCCTCTGTGCGAAAGATCGCCGCTGAAGAGCACGCGCTTGCCCTCCGCCTCCAGAAGATATGCGTAGGAATGATTTATGTGCTTGGTCTCGAAGGCTGTGACCTTCAGAATGCCGTCGTCATAAAGCGGCCCGACCGCAACGCCTCTGTATCTGAAGCCGCGCGGCTCGGAGGAGAGGTTGCAGGCGTTCCAGTCGCGGATCGCCCTTGCCGTTTTCTCCACGTCCCCGGGCAGATAGATCTCGGGGTCTGCGTTGGTGTAGGCCCAGGCGCAAAGCGAAAGATAGGGGATCAGTCCGTTCGTGTGATCGCCGTGCATATGCGTGATAAAGATCGCACGCACGGAGTCGATCGGAATGTTTTTGGTCGCGAATTGCTCGGTAACGTCCGTGCCGCAATCGATCAGATAGCGGTTTTCTCCGATCTCAACGAGGGCGGAGGAGCATTTCCTGTTTGCCTCGGGAATGCCGTGGCTCGAGCCTAAAAAGGTGATCTTCATTTGCCGGTATCTCCTTGCGTAAGTTTTCCGATCTCATTGTACCATAACCCACGGCGCTTTTCAAGAGGTAGAAAAATTTTATTCTTTTGCAAGGTAAAAAAATAAAATCTCTTGCAAATGCGCGCGCCTTGTGCTACAATTAGGATATAATAAAAATATATGTTAGGAGCACAAAAAATGAAAGCCTTTATGTCCCGCGATTTTTTGTTGACCACCAAGACCGCAGAGAAGCTCTACTACGGCTACGCCGAGAAGATGCCGATCTACGATTTTCACTGCCATCTGAGTCCCAAGGAGATCTACGAGGATAAGCAGTACCGCTCCCTCACCGAGGTATGGCTCGGCGGAGACCACTATAAGTGGCGCCTTCTGCGCGAGAGCGGCATTGACGAGAATCTGATCACCGGTACCGCATCGGACGAGGAGAAGTTCCGTGCCTATGCCTCCGTGATGCCCTACGCCATCGGCAATCCCATCTACGGATGGACGCATCTGGAGCTGCGCCGCTTCTTTGGCATCGAGGATATCCTCTCTCCCGCCACCGCGGATAAGATCTATAAGGAAGCGGGCGAGAAGCTTAAGACTCTCACCGCGCGCCGCCTCATCGAGATGAGCAACGTAAGGACCATCTGCACCACGGACGATCCGGTGGACAGCCTGGAGTACCATATCCTTCTTGCAAAGGACGAATCCTTTAAGACCAAGGTGCTTCCTTCCTTCCGTCCCGACAAGGGCTTCAAGCTCCAGCTTGAGACCTTCCGCCCCTGGCTCGGTCAGCTCTCCGCGGTCGTCGGCTATACGGTGGACTCCTATGAGAAGCTGAAGAAGGCGCTCGCCGAGCGCGTGGACTTCTTCGATCAGGTCGGCTGTCTGGTGTCCGACCACGCGCTGGACGTCGTTCTCTACGAGAAGGGAACCGAGGAGGAGGCAGCCGCCGCCTTCGATAAGGCGTATAAGGGCGAGGCTCTCACCGATAGCGAGATCGCAAAGTATCAGGGCGCGCTGCTCGTTTATCTCGGCAAGCTCTATCACGCAAAGGGCTGGGTGCAGCAGTACCACATCGGCGCTCTGCGCAATAACTCCTTGCGTAACTATAAGCGCATCGGTCCCGATACGGGCTACGATTCGATCAACGATTCCACCTTCGCGCCCCAGCTTTCCGCGCTGCTCTCCGCGCAGGACGAGGAGGATACGCTTCCCAAGACCATCCTCTATTGCCTCAATCCCCGCGATAACGAGGTGCTTGCCACGATCATGAACTGCTTCCAGGGCGGCACGCCCGGCAAGCTCCAGTTCGGCTCGGGCTGGTGGTTCAACGATCAGAAGGACGGTATGTACCGCCAGATGGAGGCGCTGATGCAGCTGGGTCTGATCTCCAAGTTCGTCGGTATGCTGACGGACAGCCGCTCCTTCCTCTCCTACACGCGCCACGAGTATTTCCGCCGTATCCTTTGCTCCAAGCTCGGTGAGCTGATCGAGGGCGGCGAGTATCCGAACGATCTTGAGACCGTCGGTAAGATCGTCGAGGATATCTGCTATAATAACGCGGTAAATTATTTTAAGAAGGCGTAAGACCGCGCCTCTAAAAGCGGTTTTGCCTTCGCGGCTTCCCGCCCCAAAAAAGGGTTGCCGAATTCAGACATAACAAAGGCAGAGCGAAGATCCCGTGAAAAAACGGCTTCTTCGCTCTGCTTTTATTTTATCCGGCTGTGCCATATTTACGCGCCGATCGTGTCGGATGAGAGGGGGATTACGGAGATTTTTGATTTTTGATCTCGGAGGGAAGCACGCCCGTGTATTTTTTGAAAACGCTTGAAAAGTGCGAAAAATTGTCAAAGCCCGAGCGGATCGCCGCATCCTTGACGCTCGCACCGCCGACGAGCAGCTCGCGTGCGTGTCGGCATCGGACGGTATTCACGTATTCCAGCACGGTCATCCCCGTGATGCGCTTGAACTTGCGCAGAAAGTGGTATTTCGTCAGCCCCGCGCTTTTTGCCACCGCATCGAGTGTGATGTGCGAGGAAAAATTGCTTTTGACGAATTCGATCGCGGTGCAAACCGAACGGAAGCCCTCCGCATCGGGGTCGGAACGGCTCTCGCTCGGCGCGGAGTGATCGCGGCAGAGACGGACGAGAAGGCGAAGCACGGCCGCGCGAATTCCCGCCTCCGCAAAGTCGGCCGCGTGTGCATATTCCTCTATGATCTCTGAAAATCTCGCGGCCGCCTCGCCGTCGTCGATCGATTCGTGCAGCCGCAGAGTATCGACCCGAATCCCGTTTTCAAGAAAAAATCGGGTATCAACGATCAGGCAGGCGTAGCGAAGCCGCGTTTTTGGAAAAACGCTGTGTGCCACGAAGGAATTGACGGCGATGATCCTGCCGGGGCGCGCCGCTGCGCTTTTGTCGCCGAGAAGCACCTGCCCCGTCCCCTCCAATATGTAGAGAAGCTCGATATTCTCGTGAAGATTGGCCATAGCGCGGCATCTTATGTCATCGATATGAAAGATGAAGGGGAGCTTGTCCGCTCTTTTTATATGCGGCTCGTAAACGATCTCGGATATTTCCTCAGAGAGCAATATTTTGTCATTCATAAGCAATAATCCTTATTGAATTTTTTGTTTTCGGAGATTATAATGATTATAGGATATTGACACTTTAATAATATTATAGCATGGCAATCGTCAAAATTCAAGAGAAGGAGAATGATTATGCTTCACCTCATACCCAAGGTCAAAAGGCTTGATATGAAAGAAGGCTATCTTTTGAACAAAGCAATTTTCTGCGATACCGCAGGGCTGGACGGAAGGCTCGTTTCTATGCTCGGCACGCTGCATAGCGCCGATGGCGGCACGCCCCTCGTTTTTTCGGTGGGAGAGGATGCACAGGACGAGAGCTACACGCTTTCCGTAGAAGAGCAGAGGATACAGATCGCCGCTCCGGGCGTGCGCGGTGCATTCTACGCGATCCAGACGCTGCGCCAGCTCTTCACAGAGACGCGCGTGCCCTGTCTTTACATAGAGGATAAGCCCGACTTCGCTTATCGCGGATTTTATCACGACGTCACGCGCGGCAAGGTGCCGACGCTAGAAACCTTGAAGACGCTCGTTGACAAAATGGTGTATCTCAAAATGAATTCTCTCCAGCTTTACGTGGAGCATACCTATCCCTTTGAGGAGTGCCGCGCGTTTGCCGAGCGGTGGGGTGCGATCACGCCGCAGGAGCTTCGCGCGCTGGATGCATACTGCCGCGAGAGATTCGTGGATTTCATCCCGTCGCTTGCCACCTTCGGGCATATGTACGAGATCCTTCGCAAGGAGCCGTACAGACATCTGCGCGTGCTCTCCGATTATGAAGAAACGCACAATTTCCGCTGGGAGAGAATGCGCCACCATACGATCGATCCGGAAAATCCCGAAAGCCTCGGCGTTGTGAAGAGTCTGATCGGTCAGTATATGCCGAACTTCACCTCGGATTATTTCAATATCTGCTGTGACGAGACCTTTGACCTTGAAAAGAGCGGCGGCGAGAGAGCGGGCGCGCTTTACGTTGACTTCGTCAAGAAGATCATAAGCGAGATAAAAGCGCGCGGCAAGACGCCTATGATGTGGGCGGATATACTGGAAAAGCATCCCGAAACGATCGCAGAGCTGCCCGAGGACACCGTTTTTCTGAGCTGGGACTACAGCAAAACGGTCGGAAAGGAAAAGATCGAGAAGATCGCGGCGTTCGGCCGTCCGCAGATCGTTTGCCCCGGCACCTCGTCCTGGTCGGATCTTTGCGAGAATATTCCGATCTCCGAGGAGAATATCGCGCGTATGGCGGAGTACGGCTACGCGTGCGGCGCCGTCGGCGTGCTGAATACCAACTGGGGCGATCTCGGTAACCCCTGCTCCCTGGAGCTTGCCGAATTCGGTCTCTCCTGGGGCGCGGAGAAGTCCTGGTCCGTCGGCACGGAGCGCGGCGGAGAGTTTTATGAAAGCCTCGACCACCTTGTGTATAAGAAGAGCGGCGCGGTCGCGCTTCTGAAGAGGATCGGCACGCTCTCGCCCGCGAGCAGGCTCTGGAACTCGCTGTGCAACCTCTATTACAATCTCCGCTACGGTGAGGATCATCAGCTCTATATGCAAAGCACGGATGCCGAAAAGGTGCGCGACGGGCTTCTTGAAATACGGGCATCCCTCTCCAAGCAGACCTGGGAGAGGGATAACTACAGGCGCGAGATGATGCTTGCCGTCGAGGGAATGGCGGTGTCGCTCGAGCTTTTTGCCAAGGTGAGCGGGCATCCCATCGCAAGAAAGACCGATACCGAGGCATGGCTTAGGGGATACCGAGAGGCATGGCTTCTCGCAAGCAAGGAGAGCGAGCTCGAAATAATCGAAGAGCAGTACCGTTTTCTTGATTCTATGTAAGCCTTGACGGTAATTTTTATAATAAACAAAAAACCGACTCTTCTCGTAAGGGTCGGTTTTTGTAAACAATAATTGTCAATATATTCGTTTTACAGCGTGATCTTCTTTACGTGCGGGCATTCGAGGGGCGCGCGATAGGTGGGCTTTGCCCAGAGAACGGCGTTTTTGATCACCCTCTGCACGTTTTCGTCGTGGTAGATCGGGTAGGTCTCGTGCCCGGGCTGGAAGTAGAAGATGCGGCCGTTGCCGCGATAGAAGCACAGGCCCGCACGGAACACCTCACCGCCCGCATAGGAGGAGATAAAAACGGTCTCGTCGGGCTCGGGGATATCGAAGGGCTCGCCGTAGGTCTCCTCGTGCGCGATTTTAAAGTAGCGGTCGATGCCCTGAGCGATCGGATGTGAGGGCTTTGCCGCCCATAGCAGCTCATAGTCGCCGTCCTCTCGCCAGGAGAGGTTGCAGCTCGTTCCCATCAGAAGCTTGAAGGGCTTTGAGTGATGCGCGGAGTGCAGGGCGATAAAGCCCATCCCCTCCAGCACCTTCTTCTGCACGAGCGCGGCAACCGCGTCGGGCACCTCGCCGTGGCACATATGCCCCCACCAGATCAGCACGTCCACGCTGTCAAGAAGTGCCTCGGAAAGGCCGCAGTTTTCCTCGGGAAGCGTCGCGGTCAGCACCTCGTGGCCGTCCGCGCGCAGAAATGCGGCGATCGTGTTATGAATGCCGTCGGGGTAAATATCGTGCACCTTTTCGTCCTTGCATTCGTGTCTGTATTCGTTCCAAACGAGAATTTTCATATGAAAGGCCCCTCTTCCTCTTTTTCTTCTATTTTATCATAATATCCCGCGCTTTGCAAGCCGCGCATTTTCATATTTTTTCAAAATATTGACTTTTCCTCTTGCAAAGCCCGTGCTTTTGTGTTAAACTGAGGTATCAAACAATGGAGATCAATATGGAACCGAGAGATTTTGTTGTTGCCCGTATCGAGGGCGATTACGCTACGTTGAAGGATGAAAAAAGCGGTGAGGAGATGTTCATCGCGATGGCACTTCTGCCGATGGGAACGGATATCGGCAGCCGTCTGCATTTTGAAAATTTTTCTTACGAGCTGATCGATTAAGGAGAATGGATAAAAATGCTTTCGCATTCGCCGGACGTGCTAAAGGACAGTTTTGCAAGAATACGGTATATTTCGCAAGAGATATACCGTATTCTTGTTTTTTAAGGGTTATGCGGATTTTTGGATTTCTTCTATCTCATATTATGTCCTTTTCTTCTTTCCCGATATTTTCGTCAGCTCATATCTTTCGTCGCACATATCGGCAACGTCGGGAGAATGGCTGACGAGAATAACGCATTTGCCCTGATTTGCAAGCTCACGGAAGATATCCATGATCTCTTTCTGCGTATCACGGTCAAGGTTGCCCGTAGGCTCGTCTGCAAGGATAATGTCGGGATCGTAAGAGAGCGCACGTGCGATTGCCACTCTCTGCTGCTGACCGCCCGAAAGCTTCAGCACACGGCGGTATGCCTCGTCCTCATCAAGCCCTACGCTATCGAGAAGCTCCAAGGCTTTTTTCTTTTTATCCTTAATTTTCGCACCCGAAACGTCCATAGACAGAATCACGTTTTCAAGGGCGGTATATTTTGTGATCAGATTGAAGCTTTGGAACACAACGCCGATATAACGGGAGCGGAAGGTGTACTTGTCGATCTTGGCAATGCTCTTGCCGTCGTAGATGATATCACCTGCCGTGGGCTTTGCAAGTCCCGACAAAAGGGATAGGAGCGTGGTCTTACCTGCGCCCGATTTGCCGATGATGCAGTACATTTTGCCCTTCTCAAAGTCATAGGAAATATCCCGGAGTACGGGCGTTTTATCATAAGAGAAGCTGATATTTTGAAGCGATAATAAAGCCATTTTACACACCTCTTTTCATTAATCTCTGTTAGCGAGGATCTTGAGTGGATCGTATCGCATAATGAACAGCACCGATGCCGCGCTTGCGATCAGCGTGAGTAAGAGGCCTACGCCGATCATTTGGAATACGACGGTCAGATTCATCGCGCTATCCACCTCGGTAATATAGTCGGCAGCACCGCCGAACATATCGAGGGCGGGATTCTTTCCGCCGCCCATATCGGGTATATCGGACGGCATATCCGAAGGCATATTGCCACCGGGGAAACCGCCGCCAAAGTCACCGGGACGACCAAAGTTCTGTTCCATTTGACTCTGCTGATTGCTCTGACTCTGTGCCTGACCTTCAAGTAAAGCATTGGTAACGGGAACCGCGCTTACCGCGCCGATGCCTGCGCCGATGATAACGGCAAGCATCGTGACCACGAGTATCTCGCACATAAACTGTGCGGCAACCTTCCACTTTTTCATACCCATTGCGGTGAGCACTCCAACCTCGTATTTGCGCTCACGCACGTTGAAGATGTTAAGCACCACAAGGATAATGCCGCCAATGATAAGAATGACAAGCAAGAACCATCCTGCCATCGTGCCGAGAGTATTAAGCGGTGCAAGGCTGCTCTCAAAAGCGGAAATATCAGAAGAAGATACGGTATAGGACTCGTCAAGACCGAGGGCGCGAGCCTCTTCCTCAAACTTTTCATAAGATTCAACGTCGGCAAAGGAGTAGGTTGCGGAAAGCGTACCCTCGATCTTTGTTTCTGTTTCTATGCCGTAATCGTCGGTCGTAGTCGTGGAATTTTCCTCGGATAGATCAAGAACTGCCTGCAACGCGTCGGCACTCATATAAATCCGGTTGGCAGGGTCTTGGCTCGCGCCGAACATTGACATTGAAAAATCGTTGTTTTCGTTGCTCGTATAAATGCCGGAAACCGTGAGCGTATAGGCTTCGGTGTCGAGATTAGGATTGGTAATGATGACCGTGTCCCCAACCGAAAGGCCGTTATACATGGCAAGCTCCTCGGAAATAACACAAACAAGCTCACTTGTTCCTTCTTCAAACATCGAGCCGTCCACGATAGATGCGTTACCGTTTATAAATGCGGTCATCGAACTGTCGCTGCTATATCCGATAACCGAGAAATCTCCCGAGGAGAACGCGCCGCCCATCATACCGCCCATACCGTTAGGTCTGCTCGGTCTGTTGCTCTCTTCTCCGTCAAGGCTGCCGTCAAGCGTTCCGTCGCTATCCTCGGAGTCATCCGTCGTTTCATCGCTGACGGGAAGAAAGCTGTCCGAGCCGTTAAAGTAAGCGGTCAAGGTATAATAAAAATCCTGCACGCTCTCGGCTTGTGCGTATTTTTGGTATTCTTCAAGCGTGAGGGACGAGCCTTTTCCCATAATATCTCCGAACTGACTTGGATCAAAGCTACCGCCCATAAATCCACCGCCACCCATTCCGGGTCTGCCGCCCGCCATATCTCCCATAGCGGAAGCGCGGTCATAGGAAATCGTTGCGGTTATACTCATTCCGTCAAGCGCACTTTTCCTGGCGCTTTCCGACGCCTGTCTTATCGAAAGACCGATACAAGCCGACACGGCGATCACGAGCGCGATAATGCCGATCAGAACGTTACGACCCTTCGCTCTGCCAATGCACCGAAGCGCATTTTTGATAATGTACATGGATAAATTCCTCCGTTTGCCCATTGTTTTCTGTATTGTACCATATCGCGCTAAAGACAGACTAAAGACGAGCGTGAATATTTTTTGAAGTATATAAAAAAGCCCTCGATCCTTGTCGGAACGAGAGCTGATAATGTTTCATTTTTTAATGTTCTTTAAAATAAGACAACCATACCGTATTATGAACTGACAGAATAATCCTTTTTGAATCCGTGTGCACCGAAAATCTGCCATTTTCCAACACCAAGACGTCCAATAATTGCTTTTCTTTCCTCTGCGCATAGCTTGGGATCGGTATCAACAGAGGTCATCAAGATCGGTGCATACTGATTATATTCGGCTTGCTCGGGAGTTAGGCCGTGTACGTTGATATAAACATCTCCCGTGATTGCAATGTGCTTAGCATAGTCAATCAAAACGATTTCACCGGGCAAATGACCGCCTTTCCCTTCGTAAACCTCAAAATGCAATTCTTGGAAATCAAAGAACCCTATTTGAGTAAGCGGTTCGCTCAGCTCCTCTACATCGGCTCCAACCGTTACAAGCTTTTCGGGATTGGTAGCCTTGTACGACGTAAGGATCTTGCAGATGTTGATATACGGCTTGTGAAGCGGATTCTTTTCTCGGTATCCGTCATTGCCGAGATACTCGTTCTTCAGGCACGCGGCGGTCTTGGGGCTTGCGATAATTTCATCGAATATCGGCAACAAGCCGCAATGGTCAACATCGGCGTGTGTAACAAGTATAGTTTTCTTTATTTCATCAAAATTCGGGATAACCTTGTGTAACACCTCAAGCATTTCCTCACGGTAACAAGCGTAGCCGCTATCTACAAACAACACCTTGTCATTGCTTTTTATAATTATGGTGTTACTTCCGCAGGGAGGCTCTATCAAGGTGATTTCCGTGTTATCGGAAATCTTATGCGTGCTGATTCTCGGCATAAAAGATTTTCCTTTGGATGCACCCAAAAGCTCTGCGAATTTACTGATGCTATCAAAGGTTCTGTAAGGAGAGAGTCCCTGCTCGTCAAGCGTTTGCATAGCAAGATTTACGTGAACTAAAAGCTCACGGCTCACTTCTTCCGAAAGTCCCATCGTTTTGGACAGCCCCATCACATAGGTGTTATAAAAAATACTGTTATCGTAAACCTTTTCAGAACTGTTATAGTCAATGACGCGAACTCGGCAAAGCTTCTCGGCTTCCTTCAAAAACACGGAGATCTTGTCAAAATCGTCAACATATAATCCCATTTTGAAGTATTGATAGTCCGTACCGTTTTCCTGTGAGCTGATATAGGAAATATTAAAATTAAAATCATTGATGAGTGTCAAAACATTTGTGACACTTCCGGGGATATCTTCAAGGCAAAATTCGATCAGAACAACGCTGGTCTTATTTGTGTTTCCTTGCAGATATCCGATTTTTTCAAGCTCAATATCGGCCTTCCTTAACTGCTCATCCGTGCCTTCCGCATCGATAAAAAGCGTATGGGAGTCAACTGCCTTATTATAGCTTACGCGAGTAATATTGATACCCAAGGCAGAAAAGCACTTGCTTGCCTTCAAAAACGCACCGATGTGATTTGGCATAGAAGTAACATATGTCTTTTTCATTTATACCTCCCAAAGTTCCCCTCGAAATTTATTATATCGGTCTGCATTTAACGATAGCCTCGGTAACGCCTCTTAAAACAAGCTCACCGTTCTGATTGTATGCGTCGATCGAAACCTCAACCAATCCGTTTTTGGCGTTTCTTTTTACAAGATTGGTTATCGTTGCCTTGCCCGAAAGAATGTCTTCGGCGTAAACGGGCTTTATCCACTCGATCTTTGTGGATTTGCCCGCAAGCAGCTCTTCACCAAAGAAGTCAACCTCAAGATATTTTGCCCACACGGACATAAACGACATAACACCCGGAGCAATCAATTTTCCGAACGGTGTTGTTTTGGCGTATTCTTCGTTGATATGCAACGGTATGTTGTCATATGTGCGAGCAAAAGCCATGATTTTTTCTTTTTCAATGACGGTGGGCGCGGTGTCCACCGTCATACCGATTTTCAGATCATCAAAATACATTTATTCTTCCTCACCAAGCATTAATTTCATTGTCGATTTCTTATGCACATTATAGAGTTATAGCATATTTATAAATAATACAACCAATTAGAACCATACTATCAGCCCAAATTTTATAGCACAACCTTAAATCCGATGTGCGTATTATCTTTTTTATATGCTGTGATCTCACCTTTATGCTTTTCGACGATTGCCTTTGCCATCGAAAGTCCGACGCCGTAACCGCCCGTGAACTTGCGCGCTTTATCGGCGCGGTAGAAGCGGTCGAACAGGCGGTTCAACTCTATCTCACCAACGGCAGCATAGGTGTTTTCAACCGTAAGTACGATTTGTCTGCCGCGGCGAAGCGTAACGCTGATCTCACCGCCCTGATCACAATACGTAATGGCGTTGTCCATCAGAATGCCGACAAGTCGGTGTAACAGTGCTTCATCACCGAGATAGGTAATCTCTTTGTCAACGCTTGCGGTAAGCGCCTTTCCGCGCTCCTTGGCAAGCGGCTCGAACTCGGAAACCGTATCGGCAACAAGCTCGCCAAAGGATACCTCGGTCACGTTCATTTTATGACCATCCTCGTCCATACGGGAGAGCGCGACGAGCTGATTTACAAGCTCGGTCATTCTGTGACCCTCCGCACGAATATCGTCAAGCCATTCGTTTTTACCAAGCTCAAGCTCGGCGATTTCCACGTTTGCCATAATCAAGGTTAAAGGGGTTTTGAGTTCGTGGTTTGCATCGGTAACAAACTGCTTCTGCTTCTCATAGCTCTCGGCAATCGGCTTTACCGCCTTTTTCGAGAGCAGGAATATCAGCATCAGCACGAGTGCGGCACAGCCGAGAAGAACGAAACCGGCAATGGTTGTGGATTGCATCAGCACGGTTCGACTCATACTGCCGTCCACGAACACAATGCCCATACCGAGATCGGTGGAAAAAATCTTGTAACGGTAGCTCGATATCCAACCGCGCTCATCGCCGTCCGCCATCGCTTTTTCGGCATATTCGATTGCCGCATCCTCGTCTATGGCGTAGATCGACTCGGTATTGGTTCTCGCTACCTCCCCCTTTTTATCAAAGAATACGGTAAAATGGCGTGTGGAAAACGGTGTTTCGGGTGTGATAAACTCAAAATTCTGCTCATTTCTCGGAGGCATTTTATCAAAAGGCGGTGGCTCGTCAAACGAACCGGGGAATCTGCCGCCGCCCTCGGATACTCGGTCTGCCAGCATATCCATATTTCTGTTCATCGAGGATATATTGAGTACGAGAATCACGCCGAATACCAAGGCAATGACCGTCAGCACCGAAACGGTACAGATCAGAATAAATCTCTTTTGAAGTCTGTAAATCATACCGTCGCCTCCAAGGTATAGCCTGCTCCCTTGACGAATTTAATTGCTACGGGAGCGGAAAGTGCTTCGATCTTTTTGCGGATGTTGGAAACGTGAACGTAAATCACGCTCGTATCCACGTTGGTGTTCCAGCCCCAGATATGCGTGATGAGCTGCTCCGCGGTAACGATCGCGCCGCGGTTCTGCATCAGCATTTCCATCACCTGGAATTCCTTGCCGCTTAAGGCATGGCTTTTGCCGCCGCACACAAGCTCGTAGGTGGAACGATTGAGAGAAAGCGCACCGAAATTCAGCATATCGGGGGTAAAGTTTTCTTTTCTGCGAAGCATCGCACGGACACGGGCAAGCAGCTCACCCATGGAGAAGGGCTTGGGGAGATAATCGTCAGCCCCTGCATCAAGCCCTTCAATTCGTTGGTCGATCTCGGTTCTCGCCGTCAGAAAGAGTGCAGGCGTGGTGATACCGTTCGCGCGGAGCTTGCCCAGTAACGTCACGCCGTCCATACCGGGCATCATAATGTCAAGCACAAGACCGTCGTATTCGTCCGAGGAGGCAAAATCAAAGGCGTCGTTCCCGTTATCCACACCGTCAACGGAGTAGTGATTTAATTCGAAAATATGCATAAGGCTTTTGAGTAATTTTGGATCGTCCTCTGCGATCAATATCCGCATATCCGCGCCTCCTTTCGATTTTTCTTAATTATATCATTATTTTGGATACATATCAAGGTGATATTGTAAACTTAATGCCAAGCCACGCCGTTATCGTCAAGCATCTCGGCGGTCGAGCTTGCGGTCGTAATGCTCGGAGAATTATCGCCAAGAACGACAACGATACCCGAAAGTGATACCGGCATTTTGATCGTTGCGGTTGTGTTCCCAACACCAACAACGAGATAACCGCCGTTTGAAACGCTCACGTTCTTTTTTGCGCCTACGCTTGAGAAATTATCGCAATGGGTAGCTTCACTCGACATACCGCCCTGCGGCATAACGGCAACC
>JAGBBQ010000131.1 GCA_017938425.1 Clostridia bacterium
CAAGGGGTATGTGGCAAAGCGCATGGAGATCGGCGCCGTGGTCGGTGCTGCTCCTGCCGAAAATGTGGTGCGTGAGGTACCCGAGGCGGGCGATGTGGTCATCCTGCTCGGCGGCAAGACCGGCCGCGACGGCTGCGGCGGCGCTACCGGCTCCTCCAAGTCGCACACCGTACAGTCGCTCGAAAGCTGCGGCGCCGAGGTGCAGAAGGGCAACGCCCCCGAGGAAAGAAAGCTGCAGCGACTCTTCCGCAACGAGACGGCAAGCCGCATGATCAAGCGCTGCAACGACTTCGGCGCGGGCGGCGTTTCGGTTGCGATCGGCGAGCTGGCGGACGGACTTTCCATCCATCTTGATACCGTTCCCAAGAAGTACGACGGCCTTGACGGCACCGAGCTTGCGATCAGCGAATCGCAGGAGAGAATGGCAGTCGTCGTTGCGCCCGAGGATAAGGACGCCTTCATCGCCCTTGCCGACAGCGAAAACCTTGAGGCTACCGTGGTCGCCACCGTCACCGAGGAGAAGAAGCTCGTGATGGATTGGAAGGGTCAGATCATCGTGGATATTGACCGCGAATTCCTGAATTCCAACGGTGCGGAAAAGCACATCAGCATCGAAACTGAAAAGTTTAGTTTACATATGCGCGATGTTTCCGACGATTTTGCGAAAGAATACATGGCACTTGCCTCCGACCTTAACACCTGCTCGAAGCGCGGTCTCTCCGAAAGATTTGATTCGACGATCGGCGCCGGCACGGTTCTTATGCCCTTCGGCGGCAAGCATCAGCAGACCCCCATCCAGGCGATGGTCCACAAGATCTCCGTCGAGAAGGCACACACCGACGACTGCTCGCTGATGGCCTACGGCTACAATCCCTTCATCGCGGAAAAGAGCCCTTATCACGGCGCGTATCTTGCCGTGGTGGAGAGTGCGGCAAAGCTGATCGCGGCAGGCGCGTCCTTTGAGGATACCTATCTTACCTTCCAGGAATACTTTGCACGTCCCGGCAAGGATCCCAAGCGTTGGGGCCAGCCGATGGCGGCGCTTCTCGGCGCCTTCCGCGCCCAGAAGGAGCTCGGCATTGCGGCGATCGGCGGCAAGGATTCCATGAGCGGTACCTTTGAGAAGCTTGACGTTCCTCCAACGCTCGTTTCCTTTGCCGTGACCACCGATAAGGTGCAGAACATCGTTTCTCCCGAATTCAAGGCGGCAGGACATAAGGTCTACCTGCTTACTCCCGAATACGATGCGGACGGACTTCCCGTGACCGCTTCTCTTCTCTCGCTCTTCGATACCGTGACCGCACTCCAGAGAAGTGGCAAGGCGGTCTCCACCTATACCCTCGGTATGGGCGGCGTTGCCGAGGCGGTGCTGAAGATGGCGATCGGCAACGGCATCGGCTTCAAATACGAGGACGCACTTTCCGTGCCCTCGCTCTTTGCTTACTCCTACGGCTCCTTCCTCGTGGAGGCGACCGAGGCGATCGACGGCCTCCTGATCGGTGAGACCACCGAGAAGGCTGCGATCGCAAAGGGTGACGTTTCGCTTTGCCTCTGTGCACTGCAGAAGGCATACGAGGACAAGCTTGAGAGCGTTTTCCCCTGCAACATTCAGACCGAGACGAAAAAGATCCCTCATTATAATTACACGAAGGGCGTTGTGAAGGCGCCTGCCGTCAAGGTTGCAAGACCGAAGGTGCTGATCCCCGTATTCCCCGGCACGAACTGCGAGTTCGACTCCGCGAAGGCGGTGCGCGACGGCGGTGCGGATGCTGAGATCTTCGTGATCAACAACCTGACCTCCGCGGGCATCTCCCGCAGCGTGGAGGCCTTCGCCAAGAAGGCGAGCGAGTCCCAGATCATCTTCATCCCCGGCGGCTTCTCCGGCGGTGACGAGCCCGACGGCTCCGGTAAGTTTATTACCGCATTCTTCCGTAACGGTGCGGTCAAGGAGGCGGTCACCGACCTTCTTGAAAGGCGCGACGGTCTGATGCTCGGTATCTGCAACGGCTTCCAGGCGCTGATCAAGCTCGGCCTCGTTCCCTACGGCAAGATCATCGATACCGATGCGCATTGCCCCACCCTGACCTACAACACCATCGGACGCCATCAGTCGCGTATCGTGCGTACCCGCGTTTGCTCCAACAACTCGCCCTGGCTCGCCGGCTGCGAGGTTGGAGAGATCTATAACGTACCGATCTCGCACGGCGAGGGTCGCTTCCTTGCAGAGGAGGGCGTGCTGAAGAGCCTTGCCGAAAACGGTCAGATCGCTACGCAGTACGTGGATCTTGACGGCTTTGCGACCGACGATATTCACTTCAATCCCAACGACTCCGTGGGTGCGATCGAGGGTATCCTCTCTCCTGACGGACGCGTGCTTGGAAAGATGGGCCATTCCGAGAGAATCGGCAACGGCCTTTACAAAAACGTTCCCGGCGAATACGATATGAAGCTCTTTGCTTCTGCGGTCAAGTATTTTAAGTAAGGAGAAGAAAAATGGCTTATCTTACCGACATTGAAATTGCCAAGGCCTGCAAAATGCAGCATATCAGCGAGATCGCGAAAACCGCACACGTGGACGAAAGCTATCTCGAGTACTACGGAAAATACAAGGCGAAGATCGATCTTTCGCTTCTGAAGGACACGAAAAAGGAGGATGGCAAGCTCATCCTCGTTACCGCCATTACCCCCACCCCTGCGGGTGAGGGCAAGACCACGACCACCATCGGACTTGCCGACGGCCTTCGCCGCATCGGAAAGGATGCCGTCGTGGCTCTGCGCGAGCCCTCTCTCGGTCCCGTATTCGGCATCAAGGGCGGCGCGGCAGGCGGCGGCTACGCGCAGGTCGTTCCCATGGAGGATATCAACCTGCATTTTACCGGCGACTTTCACGCCATCGGCGCGGCAAACAACCTGCTGGCGGCAATGCTCGATAACCACATCCATCAGGGCAACGCGCTCGGCATCGACACGCGCCGGATCGTTTGGAAGCGCTGCGTGGATATGAACGACCGCCAGCTCCGCTTCGTGGTTGACGGCCTCGGCGGCAAGGTCAACGGCGTACCGCGTGAGGACGGCTTTGATATTACGGTCGCCTCCGAGATCATGGCGATCCTCTGCCTTTCCACCTCCCTTTCCGATCTGAAGGAGAGACTTTCGCGGATCATCGTTGCCTATACCTATGACGATCAGCCCGTCACCGCAGGTCAGCTGAAGGCACAGGGGGCTATGTGCGCGCTCCTGAAGGATGCCATCAAGCCCAACCTCGTGCAGACCCTGGAAGGCACGCCCGCGTTCGTGCACGGCGGTCCCTTCGCCAACATTGCGCACGGCTGCAACTCCGTGATCGCAACGAGGATGGCGCTCAAGATGGGTGATTACGCGATCACAGAGGCAGGCTTCGGCGCAGACCTCGGTGCGGAGAAATTCTTTGATATCAAGTGCCGCATGGCAGGGCTCTCTCCCAGAGCGGTGGTCCTTGTTGCTACCGTACGCGCGCTGAAGATGCACGGCGGCCTGGCAAAGACCGAGCTCGGGTGCGAGAACGTGGAGGCGCTTTGCAAGGGCCTTCCCAACCTCGTGCGCCACATCGACAACGTGAAGAGCGTATTCGGCCTTCCCTGCGTGGTTGCCGTAAACCGCTTCCCCACCGATACCGACAAGGAGATCGAGACCATCATCGCAGAATGCAAAAAGCTCGGCGTGAACGTCGCTCTCTCCAACGTATGGGCGGAGGGCGGCAAGGGCGGCGAGGCGCTTGCCCGCGAGGTCGTTCGCCTTTGCGAGGAGGAAGAGGCATGCTTCTCCTACTCCTACGACGGCTCGCTTTCTCTTGAGGAAAAGATCGAAGCGATCGTAAAGAAGGTCTACAGAGGCAAGAGCGTTACCTTTACTCCCGCCGTGAGAAAGCAGCTTTCCCGCTTTGCGGAGCTCGGCTTCGGCTCCTTCCCCGTTTGCATGGCAAAGACGCAGTACAGCTTCTCGGACGATGCGACCAAGCTCGGTGCACCCGAGGATTTCAGCATCACAGTGAAGAACGTGCGCGTGAGCGCGGGCGCAGGCTTCGTGGTTGCTCTGACCGGCGACATTATGACGATGCCCGGCCTTCCCAAGGTGCCCTCTGCGGAAAAGATCGATATCGACGAAAACGGCGAGATCAGCGGTCTTTTCTGATAATCAAGCGAGCGCCGATGGCTTGCGAAGGAAATCTTTGATTTGCGAGTCACACAGTGACTGTATGCGCCGGCATACCTCGCAAAGGAGTATGAGAAAACGGCGAATAGAATAATAAACGAAAAAAGCGGCTTTCCGATACGGAAAGCCGCTTTTTTATAAAGAAATATGGCGAATACAGTGAGCAAATAGCGCAGCGCTAATTACTTCGTGTATGCAAGATCGCCGACAACCTCTGCATAGCCCTTGAAAAGACCCAGCTCGGTGATCTTCGAGGTAAGCTCGGGCGCGATGTCAAACGTCACCATAAGAAAGAGCGCAAGTGCGAGGATCGCAACAACGATCACAAGGAAGAGAACGGAGCAGATCTTCGAGCGTGCATAGCTTCTCTTATTGGTTTTCTTGGAAAACAGGTTGAAGAACCAAATCAGCCAACCGAGAACGGGAATGAACCAAAGCACGGAAAGACCTACGTAGCCCCACGCGGAGACAAACGGCTTTCTTGCGCGCTCCATCTTTTCCAGCTTCTTCTGCTCTTTGGTTTTCTTTTCTTTGCTCATTGCGGTATCTCCTTAAAAATTAATTTCTAATATTATTTTATCACTTACGTTTTTTTTGTCAATACTATATGGAAAAAAATTCATATTTTTTTCAGCCCCTGTGTGAATATTGCATATTTTTTTGTCAATTTTTTTTGCATTTTGCCAATCTGCTTTTTTCGCGCGCGGCGAGACGCCCGCACGAGAGGGCGCCGTTATTTTTCTTCAAAAAATATGAAACAAAATGTCGATTTGAACTTGACATTTTTGTTTTAATATGATATTATATTAAAGATAAAAATAATTGAAGCAAAGGAGAGTCGGTATGTTTTTTCAGAACGATCAGATGATGCGTGAAAATCTCATTCATTCCCTCTCTACCGCTTCCGCCTCTATCCCCGTTTCCCCTTTTCTTTCCTCTTTTTCCAAATACGTTGTTTTTCCCGGTTTTATCGATGTGCATGTGCACCTTCGAGAGCCGGGTTATTTTTATAAAGAGCGGATGGAAACCGGCACGGCGGCGGCGGCGGCGGGCGGCTACACGGGCGTGATGAGCATGCCAAACCTCGATCCCGTGCCCGACAGTCTTGCGCATCTGAACGTGCAAAGAGAGATCATTGCGAAAAAGGCGGTCATCGCGGTCCATCCCTACGGCTCGATCACGAAGGGGCAGAAGGGTGAGCAGCTCTCGGACATGGCGGATATGGCCCCCTACGTCGCCGGCTTCTCCGACGATGGGCGCGGCGTGCAGAGCGATGAGATGATGCGCGCGGCAATGACCGAGGCAAAAAGACTCGGCAAGATCATCGTGGCGCACTGCGAGGACAATTCTCTGCTCTTCGGCGGCTACATTCACGACGGCGCATACGCCAAGGCACACGGACACCGCGGCATTTCGTCCGCGAGCGAATACAAGCAGATCGCGCGCGATCTCGCGCTTTGCAAGGAGATCGGCTGCGCCTACCACGTTTGCCACATCTCCACCAAGGAAAGCGTTGACATCATTCGGAGGGCAAAGGCGGAGGGCGTGAACGTGACCTGCGAGACGGCACCGCACTATCTGATACTCGACGACACCTGCCTTGAGGAGGACGGAAGGTTCAAGATGAATCCCCCGCTGCGCTCCCCCGAGGACAGAGAGGCTCTCGTTTGCGGGCTCATCGACGGTACGATCGATATGATCGCGACCGACCACGCGCCGCACAGCGCCGAGGAGAAGGGGCGCGGGCTTGAAAAGAGCCTGATGGGCATCGTCGGCATCGAGACGGCTTTTGCCTGCCTTTACACCTATCTCGTCAAGCCCGGCAGGGTCCCGCTCGAGAGAGTGATCGACGCGCTTGCCGTGCGTCCGAGAGAGCGCTTCTCTCTTCCCTTCAACAACGAATACACGGTCTTCGATCTTGAAAGCGAATACGAGATCGATCCCGACACCTTTCTTTCGCTCGGACGTGCTACCCCCTTCAAGGGGCACCGCGTGTTCGGAAAATGCCTGTTGACCGCGATCGACGGGCGCATCGTTTACCACAATTTCGATCATATTACGGAGGATAAATAAAATGGCAAAGAGAACTGACTTAAAGAAGATTTTGATCATCGGCTCGGGCCCCATCATCATCGGCCAGGCGGCCGAGTTCGATTATGCGGGCACGCAGGCCTGCCTTGCACTGAAGGAGGAGGGCTACGAGGTCGTGCTCGTAAACTCCAATCCCGCGACCATTATGACCGATACCGCCATCGCGGACAAGGTCTATATGGAGCCCCTGACCTTGGAATACGTTGCCAAGATCCTCCGCTACGAGCGTCCCGACGCGATCGTTCCCGGCATCGGCGGACAGACCGGACTGAACCTTGCGATGCAGCTTGAAAAGAAGGGCATCCTTGCCGAGTGCGGCGTGGAGCTTCTCGGAACGAGCAGCGAGAGCATCGAAAGAGCCGAGGACAGAGAGCTTTTCAAGGAGCTTTGCCAGTCCATCGGCGAGCCCGTGATCCCCTCCGAGATCACCTACAATCTGGAGGAGGCCAAGGCGGCGGCCGAGCGCATCGGCTATCCCGTCGTGCTTCGCCCCGCGTTCACCCTCGGCGGCACGGGCGGCGGCTTTGCCTATAACGAGGAGGAGCTGGTCAGCATCGGAACGAACGCATTCAAGCTCTCCCCCGTGCATCAGGTGCTGATCGAGAAGAGCGTGAAGGGCTACAAGGAGATCGAGTTCGAGGTCATGCGCGACTCCGCGGATCACGCCATTACGATCTGCGGCATGGAGAACATCGACCCCGTCGGCGTGCACACCGGCGACTCTCTGGTCGTTGCGCCCATTATGACGCTCTCCGACAAGGATCGCAAGATGCTCAACGACAGCGCGATCAAGATCATCCGCGAATTGAAGATCGCGGGCGGCTGCAACGTGCAGTTCGCACTCAATCCCACCACCTCCGAGTATTACCTCATCGAGGTCAATCCCCGCGTTTCCCGTTCCTCCGCGCTTGCCTCCAAGGCCAGCGGCTATCCCATTGCCCGTGTGACCGCGAAGATCGCCGTCGGTATGCTCTTGGAGGACATTAAGATCGCAAATACGAATGCGGCATTTGAGCCTCGCCTCGACTACGTGATCGCGAAGCTCCCCCGCTTCCCCTTCGATAAATTCACCAACGCATCCAACCGCCTCGGCACGCAGATGAAGGCGACCGGCGAGGTCATGGGCATCGGCTCAAACCTTGAGGAGTGCCTGCTGAAGGGCATCCGCTCGCTTGAGATCGGCGTCAACCACATCTATCACTCGAAGTTCGACCATATGACGGACAACGAGCTGCGCGCTTATATTTCCGAATTCCGTGACGATAATATTTTCGCGATCGCAGAGCTGATCTACCACGGCGCAAGCATTGAGGAGATCCACAAGATCACGGGCATCACCTCCTTCTTCCTTCAGGCGATCAAAAACATCGTGGA
Source organism: Clostridia bacterium (assembly GCA_017938425.1). Classification (GTDB taxonomy): domain Bacteria; phylum Bacillota; class Clostridia; order Oscillospirales; family CAG-272; genus UBA1740. Next base: position 7,657 of record JAGBBQ010000131.1, read on the forward strand.
TATGGAGGAGAAGCTCAGGGTCAATGCATTCGATCTCGAAACGCTGACCGCCGCCAAGAAGATGGGCTTCTCGGACAAGTACGTAGCGAGAATGTGGAAGTGCCGGGAGCTCGACGTCTACAATTTCAGAAAAGAGCACAAGCTCTTCCCCGTATTCAAGATGGTGGATACCTGCCATACGAACGCATACATCCCCTACTTCTACTCCTCCTACACCGGCGAGAACGCATCCGTGCTGACGGACAAGAAGAAGATCGTCGTTCTCGGTGCGGGCCCGATCCGAATCGGCCAGGGCGTGGAGTTCGACTACTCCACCGTGCACGCCGTGCAGACCATCAAGAAGTCCGGCTACGAGGCGATCATCATCAACAACAACCCCGAGACGGTGTCTACCGACTATACCACCGCGGACAAGCTTTACTTCGAGCCTCTCACCCCCGAGGACGTTATGAACATCATCGAGTTTGAGAAGCCCATCGGCGTTGTGGCTTCGCTCGGCGGACAGACCGCGATCAACCTTGCCGATCCGCTTATGAAGCGCGGCGTGAAGATCATCGGTACCGACTGCGAGGCGATCGAGCGCGCTGAAAACCGCGATTCCTTTGAGAAGATCCTGCACGAGCTTGGCATTCCTCAGCCCGAGGGCTGCGCCGTTACCAAGATCGAGGACGGCGTTGCCGCTGCAAAGCGCATCGGCTATCCCGTGCTCGTGCGCCCGAGCTTCGTGCTTGGCGGCCGCGCGATGCAGATCGTGGCAGACGAGGAGCAGCTGCGCCACTACCTCAAGACCGCCGTTGAGATCGACGAGGACAAGCCCGTGCTCGTTGATAAGTACATCGTCGGCAAGGAGGTCGAGGTCGACGCCATCTGCGACGGAAGAAACGTATTCGTGCCCGGTATTATGGAGCTGGTAGAGAGAACGGGTATTCACTCGGGCGACTCGATCAGCGTATATCCTCCCTTCTCCATTTCCGACAAGGTGAAGGGCACCATCCTGCAGTATGCAAAGGCGCTCGGTATCGGTATCGGCATCGTCGGCCTTTACAACATTCAGTTCATCGTTGACAAAAACGACAACGTGTATATCATCGAGGTCAACCCCCGCTCCTCGCGTACCGTTCCCTTCCTCTCGAAGGCGACCGGCTACAGTCTTGCAGACCTTGCGACCGAGGTCATCCTCGGCAAGAGCCTCAAGGAGCTCGGCATCTTCGATATCTATCCCGACGAGAAGCAGCGCTGGTACGTGAAGGTGCCCGTATTCTCCTTCAACAAGCTTGCCGGCCTTGATGCTTACCTCTCGCCCGAGATGAAGTCCACCGGTGAGGCGATCGGCTACGATGACAAACGCAACCGCGCTATGTATAAGGCGCTGCAGGCATCCGGTATGAAGCTTCAGAATTACGGCACGGTGCTCGTTACCGTGGCAGACAGCGACAAGGCAGAGGTCCTGCCTCTGATCCGCCGCTTCTATAACCTCGGCTTCAACATCCAGGCAACCAAGGGCACGGGCGAGTTCCTTAAGAAGAACGGCATCCGTACCCATATCCTCGGCAAGATCAGCGAGGGCTGCGAGGAGATCCCCGATGCCATCCGCAAGGGCTATATTGCTTACATCATCAATACAAGTGAGATCTCCAGCTCCGGACACGCACAGAAGGACGGCTCTCAGATCCGCCGCGTGGCAACCGAGAACAACGCAAATATCTTCACCTCTCTCGACACCGTTTCTACCCTTCTCGACGTTCTGGAGGAGACCACGCTCTGCATTTCGACCATTGACGCATAAGGAGAAAAGGATTGAAGCAAGCATTTTTTAAGATACTCTCGCAGGCGTGCATCGCCAAGGACGTAATGAAAATGGTCCTCGGCGGTGATACCTCCGAGATTCGGGTGAGCGGCGGCTTCGTCAATATCAAGATCGACGGGCTCTTTCTCCGCAGACCCATCTCGGTTTGCGATTATGATGACAATACGCTAACTTTAATTTACAAAATCGTTGGCAAGGGCACCGAAGCTCTTGCAAAAATGGAGGCAGGCACGGAGCTTGATCTTCTCGTCGGTCTCGGCAACGGATACGATCTTTCCAAAAGCGGAGACGCACCCCTTCTGATCGGCGGCGGCGTTGGCGTTCCTCCTCTTTATAAGCTTGCAAGGCAGCTGATCGCTATGGGCAAGCGCGTTTCGGTGGTGCTCGGCTTCAACTCGAAATGTGACGTTTTCTACGAGGATGAATTCCGTGCCCTTGGCGCAGAGGTGCGCGTGACGACCGCAGACGGCTCGTACGGCACGAAGGGCTTCGTGACCGACGCGATGGGGGATATCGACTACACCTACTTTTACACCTGCGGCCCCGAGCCGATGCTGAAGGCTGTGCATAAGGCGACGAAAACGAGCGGACAGATGAGCTTTGAGGAAAGAATGGGTTGCGGCTTCGGCGCTTGTATGGGCTGCTCCTGCAAGACGCTGACCGGCTATAAGCGCATCTGCAAGGAAGGCCCCGTAATGGAAAAGGAGGAGATCTTATGGTGAATACTAAGGTAAGCCTCTCGGGTCTTATACTCGACAATCCCGTGCTTTGCGCCAGCGGTACCTTCGGCTACGGCTACGAATTTGCAGAGCTTTACGACATCAACTGCCTTGGCAGCTTCTCCTTCAAGGGAACGACGAAGGAGCCGCGCTTCGGCAATCCGACGCCCCGCATCGCGGAATGCCCGATGGGAATGATCAACAGCGTGGGGCTGCAGAACCCCGGCGTGGAGAAGGTCATCTCCGAGGAGCTTCCGAGGCTGCGCCGCGTATTTCACAAGCCCGTGATCGCAAACATCGGCGGCTTCACCTTCGAGGAATACACCGAGGTGGCTTCCCTGCTCGATAAGGAGGAGGGCGTCGGTCTTCTTGAGATCAATATCAGCTGCCCGAACGTTCACGGCGGCGGTATGGGCTTCGGCACCTCCGCACAGACGGCGGCAGAGGTGACGCGCCGCGTCAAGGCGGTCACAAAAAAGCCCGTATATATTAAGCTGACCCCCAACGTGACCGACATCGTTTCGATCGCGAAGGCCTGCGAGGATGCGGGTGCGGACGGCATCAGTATGATCAATACCCTGCTCGGCATGCGCATCGATCTGAAGAGAAAAAAGCCGATCATTGCCAATAAGATGGGCGGCTTTTCCGGCCCTGCGATCTTCCCTGTGGCGCTACGTATGATCTACCAGGTCTACGAGGCGGTGAAGATTCCGATCATCGGTATGGGCGGCGTTACGAGCGCCGAGGACGTGATCGAAATGATGCTTGCCGGCGCAAGCGCGGTGCAGATCGGCGCGCAAAACCTTGTTAACCCTTATGCCGCAAAGGAGATCGTGGAGGCACTGCCCTCCGTGATGGAGAAATACGGCATTGAAAATCTTGCGTCAATTATAGGAGGTGCCCACAATGGGTAAGGATGTGATCATCGCTTGCGACTTTGCAGGCAAGGAGGAGGTTCTTTCCTTCCTCGATAAATTTACGGGCAGAAAGCCCTACGTTAAGATCGGCATGGAGCTCTTCTATGCCGCAGGCCCCGAGATCGTTAAGGAGATCAAGGCAAGAGGCCACAAGATCTTCCTCGATCTGAAGCTGCATGACATTCCCAACACCGTGAAGAAGGCGATGCACGTGCTCTCCTCTCTCGACGTGGATATGTGCAACCTGCACGCTTCGGGCACGGTTGCTATGATGGAGGCGGCGCTTGAGGGTCTCGTTCGTCCCGACGGCACGCGCCCGCTCCTTATCGCGGTCACGCAGCTGACCTCGACGAGCCAGGAGAGAATGGAAAGCGACCTTCTCATTGAAAAGCCCTTGGATCAGGTGGTTCTCCACTATGCATCCTGCGCAAAGAAGGCAGGTCTTGACGGTGTTGTTTGCTCTCCTCTGGAGGCAGGCACCGTGCACGAGAACCTCGGCGGGGACTTCCTTACCGTTACCCCCGGCGTGCGCTTTGCTAACGGCGATATCGGCGACCAGGTGCGCGTTACCACGCCCGCAAGGGCAAAGGAGATCGGCTCGGACTACATCGTCGTCGGCCGTCCGATCACGGCGGCGGCAGATCCCGTGGCCGCTTATATGCGTTGCGTAAACGAATTCTGTGACTGAAAAGGAGATATTTGAAATGACTGCTACCGAAAGACTGATCGCGAAGGATCTTTTGTCCATCCGTGCGGTGTTCTTCCGCCCCAACGAGCCCTTTACCTGGGCAAGCGGCATCAAGAGCCCCGTTTACTGCGATAACCGACTGACTCTCACCGCCCCCGAGGTGCGCACCGACGTGGAGACCGCGCTCGCCGAGACCATCAAGCGCGAGTATCCCGAGGCAGAGGTGCTGATGGGTACCTCCACCGCAGGCATCGCACACGCTGCGATCACCGCTCACCTTATGGGTCTTCCTATGGGCTACGTTCGCTCCGGCGCGAAGGATCACGGCCGCGGCAACCAGATCGAGGGTAAGCTCCTCCCCGGCCAGAAGGTCGTCGTCGTTGAGGATCTTATCTCCACGGGCGGCAGCGTGATCGAGGTCGTGAACGTGCTTCGCGAAGCGGGTGCCGAGGTGCTCGGCATTGTTTCCATCTTCACCTACGGTATGAAGAAGGGCCTTGAGAGGCTTGCGGCGGCTGACGTCAAGAACTTCAGCCTTACCAACTTCGACTGCATTGCTACCATTGCGGCAGAGGAAAAGTACATTGAGGAGAAGGACATTGCGCGCCTTATCGCCTTCCGCAACAACCCCTCTGACGAAAGCTGGATCACGGAGGCGAAATAATGCGGCATCTACTCGACATTCTTGATCTTACGGTGGAGGAGATCGAGGAGCTGATCGCCACCGCCAACGATATTATCGAATCCCCCGAAAAATACAGAGACGCCTGCCGCTACAAGAAGCTGGCTACCCTCTTCTTCGAGCCCTCCACACGTACGCGCCTTTCCTTTGAGGCGGCTATGATGGAGCTTGGCGGTAACGTGCTCGGCTTCTCCGAGGCATCCTCCAGCTCCGCAAGCAAGGGCGAGAGCGTTGCCGATACGGCAGCGATCGTGGCAGGCTATGCCGACATTATCGCCATGCGCCATCCCAAGGAGGGCGCGCCCCTGATCGCAACCACGACCTCGTCCGTGCCGATCATCAACGCAGGCGACGGCGGTCACCATCATCCCACCCAGACCCTGACCGACCTGCTCACCATCAAGCGTGAAAAGGGCAAGCTCGAGGGCTTGACCGTCGGCCTTTGCGGCGACCTTAAGTTCGGCCGCACCGTGCATTCGCTGATCGCGGCGCTTTCCCGCTATACGGGCGTTTCGTTCGTTCTCATCTCGCCCGACGAGTTGCGCGTGCCGAGCTACGTGAAGTTCCCTTACATCATCGACAAGGGCATCACCTACCGCGAGGCAACCTCGCTGGATGATGTGATCGCGGAGCTTGACGTGCTTTATATGACGCGCATCCAGAGAGAAAGATTCCTTCTTGAGGACGAGTATCTGAGGCTGAAGGACAGCTACATTCTCACCCCCGAAAAGATGGAAATGGCGAAAAAGGATCTCATCGTGATGCATCCCCTGCCCCGCGTGAACGAGATCTCCACCGCCGTGGATGCAGATCCCCGCGCGGCATACTTCCGCCAGGCAAAATACGGCAAGTACATCCGTATGGCGCTGATCCTCAAGCTGCTTGCCGAGGCAGACGGCGAGGTTTACCGCTTCCGCGACAGCATCACCGCGAAAACGATCGAGCACACCTGCACCAACCCCCGGTGCATCACCTCGACCGAGCAGGATATCAAGCACCTCTTCCGTCTGACGGATAAGGAAAACAATATCTACCGCTGCGTATATTGCGACACGAGAGCGGATATTAAGTGATAAAAGGAAAAGAACCACCCGAATGGGGTGGTTCTTTTATTGGCGCGCCAAGAGGAACGTAATTCGAACGGGATTACGTTCCTTTTTTTATGCAAAGTTAAAGGCGAGTCTTTAGCGACTCGCCTTTAACTTGACATTTACAGAAATATAAGTTATAATACATATGCTTGAGGTATGCGGTGCTCGACATCTCAAGACTTGTTGCAAAGCGGAGGTAATATGTGCTTCATAGAAGCTTTTATATATTGCTTTGGGAGCCTGAAAGGCACCGCAGGCTCCGCTTTGCTATGTAAGATTTTGAGGCGATTTATCGCCTTTTCTTTTTTTACCAACGATTAGTTACGGTTGGTTTTCCAGAAACAATTTTGCTTTGTGGGGGTGATATTTTAAAAGAAATAGAGGGACTCTCCAAAACAATATTATTTGTGTTGCCATACTGTTTCAAAACAAATGTATATTCCCCATAAGCCAATCCATTAATTGACTTGAAAAAGCTTTCTTCTTCCACTTTGTACTTTGCAAGAAGTTGGCCATCGCGATAAAGTGTGATTTCTGTTCTTAAGTAATCCGAACAGCAAGGCTGAAAATATATATTTACCAAATCGTTTCCAGTAGAACATTTTATGCTTGCCGCCGCTAGCAAATCATCTTTTCGCTGTTGTTCTAATTTATCGTAATATGCTTGTTTGTCAGATTCGACATATTTGACGTCAAAGGCATAATCATCAGCTATATTGTTTTTAAAAACAACTTTGATTCTTGATATTCTATCGTCAAAATTTAATGATATTTTATACCCTTCAGCGCCATTAGCAAGATTCACGAGATTGACTGGCAGCCATTTTTCATTTTTTTCATAAAATATAGCTTCTATGGATTGAGGCAATCTTCCTTTGTGTATTGCAAGAGTATATTTAACAATAGTTATATCCTCATCTTGAAAAACAGTATAGCTATTAGATTCTTCGTCGAATTTTCCATATACAGAGCTGGTTTTTGGAACTCTAGCATTTTTGGCATTCTCCCAAGTAGATGGAAAGCAATAAAATGACTGGTCAGCTTTTTGAAAACAATACTTTTGATATTTATTCATTTTGTCACCCCATTTTACAAATATATTCGATACAATAACGAATATCTTCCATCGTTAAGTCCACCTGAGATTTTTCCGAATGCACAATGCTGTTTCGCTTAATTCTCAAGCTGTGCAATGTGCGTATTGTTTGCTCGTCACTTCTATCAACCATATATCCCCAGCCATCATCTTCGCGCCAATTAAGCTTCTCGTCGCAATATTTCTTCAACATTTCCGAGAAATCCCCTTCGTAATGATAATCGCTTTTAAGGATGGCTTCCAGACGTACACATAATTTTATAATTACAATATCGGTATTTCCTTTTTCAAGTTCGTTGTAGAAGAACTCTTTTGTTAACGAACCAATAGTGGTTTCTTTATCAAACTGTAGTGCGAAATCTTCAAGTATCCTTTTTTTACACAACTCAATTTCTTTAACAATTTCTTTTAAAGCATCTTCTACCATTGCAATTATTTCATCAGGAGCTTTTCTCCTTGTATAAAGTTGTTTGCTTGAAGTATGATCAAAAAGATTTTTTTTGACTCCACCTTCATAGTAATAGAAACATCCAGCATTAATTCCTTGACCAAATTTATATCCGTTCCAAGAATTAAAAAGATATTCGCCTATCGCCTTTTTATCGAAATTTACCACATAATGTGCAAGTTCTATATAACCGCCAGTATTTGTTGTACAACGAACATTATTATCTATGGCATACTCAAGCATAGCTCTCCAATTTTCTTTCATATACCAAGAAATTAAGGTTTCAATAAAATGTATTGGATACTTTGAAAGGGCATTCTTTATTAAGTTGTGATTTTTCGTTGCAAGTATCTCACTCACACTCAAAACTCCGCCGTGTATTGAAGATTGGATGGCGAGTTCTTCTTCGTCAACGCACTTAGATGCTTTCAACTTTGCCACTCTCAAGATATCATTGTCAACAGAATGGAGTCCATAACTAACATTGAGATTATTTAACTTTTCAGCAAGTTCGATTTTATCATTAGCAATTAACCATTCAATTGATGAAATGCGTATTGCAATATATGGGTTTTTTCTTATGGCTGTCTTCAAAGGAGTATTACCATAGTAGTCTCTATGATTGCAATTTCTGTCTTGACTTACAACTTTAATTGCATCACTTGATTTTTTATTTGATAATCTTATGAATTCAAAATATCTATCAAAAAGCTTTTCATTTTGATTTTTTATTGCGCACTCAAATAGATACGAAACACCAACATCCCAAATTGGTTTGCAATAAGTGTAGCCCAAGGAACCGTTACCAGAAGCGATAATATCTTTATCATTTTTGGAAAACAGCGTATCAAAGACATCTTGTGGTATAGATTCATCAGTTGTCAAATATTTGAATAATTTTTGTAGAAAAGAGTTCGTCAAGCATTTCTCATCCAATCCGGTTAAGGCAATTCTAAATCCATCTACACCATTACCGTAATGGCGGCTTTGAAAATTAGATACAAACAAGTTGAGCGTATTTGTCCAAACAGCAAAATATAAACACTCCTCGAAATGCTCTTGAGAGTAGTCATATCTGTAATTTTTACTTACTATTCGCTCAACACCATATTTATTTATAATTGCTGTTAATACATTCTTACTACCATAAGCTTTTGCATAATCAATTACAGTTTTCCCTTTTTCATCTTTGATATCAACATTGATACTGTCGAGCATAGACGCATCATCGTTTTTTGCGCAAAGTTCTGCTTTAGAAATAACGATAATTTCCGCCTCAGGAGTTTTTCCTGTCATGAGATAATCAATACTAACCTCAAAAATAGAAGCTAATACGGGAAGTTGAGTGATTTCGGGGAAACCGCCTTCACTTTCCCACTTGCTAATAGCTTTGTCACTTACTCCAAGTTTTTCTGCTAATTCTACTTGAGTCCAACCTTTTGCTTTTCTAAGCTCTGCAATTGTTTTTCCAATGCTATGTGCCATAGGACACCTCCTGCGTTTTTTACAATAAAAGTATAACACGATGCCAAGAAAAAGTAAACCTACTTATTGTTAAGCGCATTTTTGATTAACGCGTAATTCGTGCAATTCAACTCTACGATTGGTAGAATTATACCATATAATACGTAAAATGTCAATATTTTAGTAAAAGAAGCTGATTTTTGAGCAATAAAACTAAGAATCATTTGTGTAAAAAGGACTTTCGTGTTAATCTCTAATTGTCAATACGACAATTTATCTTTCGCCCGGTGGAGCTTAAACGAAACCTCTGCCGAGGTAAAGGGCAAGCTCGAGGGCTTGACCGTCGGCCTTTTCGGCGACCTTAAGTTCGGCCGCATCGTGCATTCGCTGATTGCGGCGCTTTCCCGCTATACGGGCGTTTCGTTCGCGACACGAGAGCGGATATTAAGTGATAAAAGGAAAAGAGCCACCCGAATTGGGTGGTTCTTTTATTGGCGCAGAGGGAGGGATTCGTTCTCGCCTGCGGGCTCGGTCAGGGACAGCTCTGATTGCCACCGGCAATCATTCACTCCTGTCCCGTTCGAATCCCCTCAAATGCAATAAAAAACCACCCAAATTGGGTGGTTTTTTATTGGCGCAGAGGGAGGGATTCGAACCCTCGTGTGCTTTTGGCACAAACTGATTTCGAGTGTTGTCGATAATTTGGAAGATGCGGAAATTTGATTGAATTTATGAGTGCTTTTTGGAGGGCATTTTTGATA
>JAGBBQ010000132.1 GCA_017938425.1 Clostridia bacterium
CTGAGGTGCACGACGAGCAGCCTTCAAGCCGTACTTCTTTCTCTCCTTCATACGAGGGTCACGAGTCAGAAGACCTGCCTTCTTGAGAAGGGGCTTGTATGCTTCATCAGCGGTGAGAAGCGCACGGGCAACGCCGTGGCGGATCGCACCTGCCTGGCCGGAGAAGCCGCCACCGTTTACGTTAGCAACGATGTCGAACTTGCCGATCGTCTCGGTAACTGCGAAGGGCTGGTTAACGATGAGCTTCATGGTAGCAAGACCAAAGTAAGCATCGATATCTCTGCCGTTGATGGTGATAGCGCCGGTACCGGGGTACAGACGAACTCTTGCAACGGACTTCTTTCTTCTACCTGTTCCGTAGAAATAGGGCTTAGCACTGGTATACATTATTCACTTATCCTCCCTTCGATCAGTCGAGCACAACAGGCTGCTGAGCGGCCTGCTTGTGGTTTGCATCAGCATAAACGTGCAGACGGGTAAAGGACTTAGCACCGATGCTGTTGTGGGGAAGCATACCCTTAACAGCAAGCTCCATAGCCAGCTCGGGGCGAGTAGCCATCAGGTGCTTGTAGTTCTCTTCCTTGAGACCGCCGATGTAACCGGAGTGATGACGGTAGTACTTGTCCTCCAGCTTGTTGCCGGTAAGAATTGCCTTAGCGGCGTTGATGATGATCACGAACTCACCGCAGTCAACGTGAGGGGTGAACTCGGGTCTGTGCTTGCCTCTAAGAATCTCTGCGGCCTTTGCAGCGGTTCTACCGAGAGGCTTGTTAGCAGCGTCAATGACATACCATTTGCGCTCAATGGTATTTGCGTTTGCCATAAAAGTAGACATCTTTTTTCCTCCAATTTTTTGTTTGGGGCAGAAAACCCCTTGATTTGCAACGGTGATATTATACCATAACGCCGCCACAATGTCAAGGGGTTTTGATAAACTTTTTTCAATCAAAACGATTTAAAAAACGAAAGCTCTCGTTTTCTCTCGTTTTCTCCGTTTTTCTCTCGTTTTCTCACCTGCAAAAAACAAAAATTTTTTGGAAAAAATCTGATTTTGCAGACAGAATTCACAATTTTTCCGTATTCTTTATAGCGAAATCAACCAAGAAGGCACTCCTTGTTCGTGCCGTAAAAGACGTCGCTTCTGCCGCTGAGCTTCTTTAAAAACGCCTCGAACGCCTCCCATCTTTCGGGGTAGATATCGAATTCATATGCGTGCCCCCAGATATAGAAGAGCATCGGCTCGTCGCTCTCCCTTTCGAGAAATTCGTCCGCGAGCGCGTGCATCCTGTCCCACTCTGCGTGATGGTAGCAGCTTCCCTGAAAGCGGTAGAGGTTCTCCTGCAGGGAAAAAGAGCCGTTCGTCTCCAGCGCACGTGCGTATTTCACGCCCGTATGCTCTTTGATGATGCGCGCGGTGCGGTCGTCATTGTTCTTACCGCCACAAGGATACGCCATACCGACCACCTCGTAGCCGACGAGCGCGGAGAGGTTTTTTCTGTCCTCCTCCACCTGTCGGATAATTTCCTTTTCATCCCCGATATCGGGAAGGAAGGGGTGCGTCAGCGTATGCACCGCGACCTCGTGCCCCTCGTAGATCTTTTTCACGTCCTCGGGGGCGTTCTTTATATGCGTAACGTTCTTTCCGTTGCGCACGAGCGCGCCGTCAAGGCCGAGAAGCTCGGAGTTCAGATTAAAGGTCGCCTTCATTCCGTACTTGTTGAAAAGCGCGATCAGACGCACGTCCTGCGTCACGCCGTCGTCATAGCTGAAGGTAATTGCTTTTTTCTTTCCGTTCCACATATAGCCCTCTTAAATCTGTTTTTGTACACTTTTGTATTCATTATAGTATCTGTAATAGGGGCAGTTGCGTGTATTGCCGCCGAGAAAGCGAGACATTTCATCCTCGTCCAGACGTTGGATGCAGACGTATGCATCCTCATTTTCATCGTAATCGTAGAACTCGCAGCTCTCGCAGGCGGAGCCGACGTTTTTTTGATATTTTGAGAAATCCAAGGCCATTATCCGATCACCCTCGTATCCACGGCGAGCCTGCCGCCGCTCTTTTTTATGCCGTAAAGCGTTTCCCTTGCCATATCGAAGAGGCGGTAGCCGTCGATGCCGACAAGATCCGGCAGAAGTGCAAGGAAGCGAGCCGCTCCCTCATGAAAAGTCCCGGTCGTGGCAAAGATGCCGCGTGAGCCGCCCGCAGCGCGCTGTGCGCCGTAAAAGCCGCGCATATCGCGCTCGGAGAAGGTCATGTGCCGATTTTTCGTTTGCACGAGCACGCGCTCCTCGAAGCCGAGGCAGTCGCGCGTGGTGAGGATTCCGTCGATGCCGCCGTCCTCCGAGCCGCCAACGGTGGTGTTCTCTAGCACGGTTTTTCCGTGCAGCGTTACGTATTTTTCCAGTAGATTCATAAAATAATGCTCAAAGAATTCGCCGCCCATGCTATGCACGCGTGCAAGATATTCCGCGCGCAGGCTCGCAAGCTCCACGGAGCAATCGGGTGTCGCCGTGCATTGCTTGCAAAGCGCGAACCTGCCGTTCTCGGAGAGGATCAGTCCGCTTTTCTGCAGTCTTGCAAGCACGGTACCGATCGCGGTATAGAGCCTTGCATCGTCCTTTTCGGAGGCGGTCCTCTTTGTGCCGAATTCCTCCTCGAGACGGGCGCGGAGTGCAGCGCGTGTCATCGGCGCTTCCTTCAGCGCCGCCAGGATCGCAGCCTCGCATTTCTCCTCGTGGATGATCACGGGTCGGGTCTTGGCGAGCGTATACACGCCATCCTTGTCCGCGACGAGGATCTCCTTCGCGCACAGCTCCGCCAGCACCGCGCCGAGCTTGCTTTTCATAATGTTTTTCTTGCCGTTGGTGCTGCTGTCCCGCATCTGTTCCTCTGTGAGCGAAAGGTGAGAGAGCGCATCGTCTATGGCTTGCTTTTTGGTGCAATTCTTCTTCCCGAAGATATCGAGAAGCAGCCGTTCCATTTTCCTGTAATCCTGCTTCGTGGTCATCTGCGCTCTCCCTTTCTTCTTACAGCGTCAGCGTGAAGCCGTACGCAATATTCTTTTCACTCAGTCTGTATTTTTCATCCAGCGCGGGGCCGCAGGAGTTCGAGCCGATGCCCGAGCCCTTGTAGTCGATGCGAACGACGGTCTTGCCCGCAGGGACGATCTCGTCGGTGTGCATAGCGCGCATCAGCATCAGGGAATCGAGGTGCGTGACCGCGAATTCAAAGCCCTTGTCGCTTTCAAATGCAAGCCCGCTTTTCTTCATATAAAGATACTTTGTGTCGATGTGGTTTCCGTGCTCCTGGGGCATAATGTAGGGAACGTATTCGTTGTCCGCCGTGCTCTCGTAAAGACCGATACGCGCGTGCTGCTGCATATCGCAGTAGTTTTCCTTATCGCCTCTGCCGTAGTAGCGGAAAGCGTCATCACAGTTCTTCAATGAGAATTCCATACCGAGCCTCGGCAGCCAGATGCAGTTCTCCCGCACCTTGCCCGAAAGCGAGATCTCGCATCTTCCGTCGGCAAAGAAGGAATAGCGCGTCTCATAGCGGAAGAAGGGCATGCGCGAGATAGCGGAGAGGCTCTCCCGCACCGTTACGGTATTGCCCTCGGCTGTGCATTCATAGCACTTGTGGAAGAGGCGGTCAAAGCCCTCACCGTAATAGGAATCCGCATCCTTATACCAGCGCTGCTTGATTTTTCTCTCGTTGTCGGTCGGCGCGCGCATCACGGTAAGCTCGGTGGGCGCAACGAGGATCTCCTTGCCGTTTTTCTTGATCGAAACGAGCTTGCCGAGCGTCTTGGAGACCGTGTATGCAAAGCCGCAGCCCTCGGCAATGAAGGCATCGTCGGTCTCGCGGATGCACGCAGGCGCGCTCTCCTTCACCATTGGAGCGATCTCGGCATCGATCCTGCACTGCTGTGCGGCGATCTCCTCGCCGTCCGCATCCAGAAGATAGCAGTTGACGTATGCGCCGAGTCTGCAGGTGCTGACCACGTACGGGTGCAGCGTCACGCTCGCCTTGGGTGCAACGTCCAGCACCTCGGTGCGCTCCGCAACGGTCACGCCGTCCACCACCGTCTCGTAGCGGAAGGTGAATTTATTCAGATCGGTAAAGTCGTAAAGGTTGGTAACGGTCAGCGCACCGCCCTTCAGCTCGCAGCGGATGTTGGCGTATACCGCCTTGGCGCAGAGCGAGCCTGCCTTGAGGCTTCTGTCGTGGAAGACGAGGCCGTCCGAGCAGAAGTTGCCGTCGTTGGTCAGCTCCTTGAAGTCGCCGCCGTATTTCGCCACGCCGTCCACCAGAACGGTGTGATCCGCCCATTCCCAGATGCAGCCGCCGATCAGCTTCGGATACTTGTAGATCACGTCCCAGTAATCCGCAAGGTCGCCGGGGCCGTTGCCCATCGCGTGCGAATATTCGCAAAGGAAATAGGGAAGCGGCTTGCTTTTGTCCTTGGCATAGGACTCCAGCTCCGCCGGCGAGCAGTACATTCTGGAATACAGATCGGGACGGTCGTAAAACTCGGGATAGAATTCGGATGCACGCGAAGCATCCTCGCAATGCACGAGCCTGCGCTTATCGACCGAGCGCAGGTATTTGATCATAGAATAATGATGCTCGCAGTGTCCGCTTTCGTTGCCCGTGGACCAGGAGAAGATGGAGGTGTGGTTCTTGTCGCGCTCGTACGCTCTCTCCATTCTCTCAAGGTAGGACTGCTCCCACTCGGGCAGGTTTCCGATCCATTCGTCGGGGGTCTCTACCATATCGTAGCCCATATTCGGTTTTCCGGGCTCATTGGGAGCTATGGGGGTGCGGCCATTGAAGCCGTGCGTCTCCAGATCGGTCTCAAGCATCACGTAGAAGCCCATCTCGTCGCACATGGAAAGGAATTTGGGATGCGGCGGATAGTGCGAGGTGCGGATGGTGTTGATATTCAGCTTCTTCATCAGAGTAAGATCGCGCAGGATTTCCTCCTCGGTCATGCACCAGCCGTTCTCGGGGTGTGTATCGTGATGGTTCACGCCCTTGAGCTTCACCCTCACGCCGTTGACGCAGAATGCTCCCTCGTCATCCACGGAGTAGGTCACAAAGCCCACCTTCTGCGTGATCTTTTCTCCCGCACACTCGAATACAAGCGTATAAAGGTAAGGATTTTCCGCATTCCAGAGTACGGGCTCCTTCACGGTGAAGGATACGCTTCTTTTGCCGCTCTTCTTCTCAAGAAGCGTCTTGCCGTCGTAGAGCGAGACCTCGCACTCGCCCTTGAAGGCGGCAGAGATCTTGCTATCCTCGGTACGGATGTCAATGTCTACGAGATGCCCCTCGGGGCGGGAAAGGAGATACACGTCGCGGAAGATACCGTTGAAACGGAAGAAATCCTGGTCCTCAAGATAGCTTCCCGAGCACCACTTATGTACCTTTGCAACGATCTCGTTCTGTCCCTTCCTCACAAAGGCCGTAATGTCGAATTCCGCCTGCAGATGGTTGCCCTGGCTGTAGCCGACGTATGCGCCGTTGATATAGAGAGAAACGTTGGACGCCACGCCCTCAAAAACGATATAATGGCGCTTTTTTGCGTCCTTGATCTCAAAATAACGGCGGTAAACGCCGAGGGGATTATCGTCGGGCACGAAGGGGGGATCCACGGGATAAGGATAGAAAACGTTCGTATAGTTCGGATCCTCGTAGCCGAAAAGCTGCCAGCAGGAGGGCACGGGGATCTTGTCCCACTTTGTGATCTCCTTTTCCTCCTTATAGTCGCAGTCGTAGTATTTGAAATCCCATTCGCCGTTCAGGGAAAGGTATTTCGCCGCGCCCTCGGGAATGTAATAGGAGCGCTGGGGAAGTCTGTTTTCCTTGATGTGTGTCAGATCCTCGTAAAATCTCATTTTTCTCTCCTTGTGACTTTATATGTAAACAATTGTTTTCAAATCCGAATTAAATCTCAAGATCCGCAATATGCGGACGGTGGTCGGATGCCACGATCGGCGGCACCTCGGAGGAAAGGATCTTTATATCCCTTGATACGAAAATATAGTCGATCTTAACCTTCGGTGCATCCGAGGGAAAGCTTTTCGTATCCTCTGGCGCATATTCTGCCGCATCCTGCATCCTCGTTCGTATTTTTGCTATATAGGGGCTGTCGGGGGTGAGATTGAAGTCTCCCATCAGCACGCATCGCTCGCGAGGCAGATTTTCAAGCACCGCATCGGTCGCACGCTCTGCCTCGTCGGGATTGAGGCCGTAGTGGATGACCATCACGGTCAGCGGCTTGCCGCCGAGGTCAAGCACCGCCTTCAATAGACATCGGTCCTCGTAATAGCCGCCGTAGCCTTTCACCTCGGGCGCGGGAATGGGGATGACCTCATAGTGAATAACGGGGAAGCGCGAGAGCAGCCCGTTGCCGTAAGGGCTCTCTCCCTCAAAGCGGATCGCTTCGGCGGAGATGCCTGCCATCCCCGTCCTTTCGGCAAGGATCGGCACCTGATCGTCGTAGCCATCGGCCGCTCCCTTGCCCCGCATCTCGTTCAGCGAAACGATGTCGGGCGCGCAGGCGCGGACTGTATCCGCCATTTTCTCGTAATCGATTTTTTGCGTGAGAAAATTCAGGCAGTGCTGTGTGTTGAAGGTCATAACGCGAAGCTTCATAGAATCTCTGCTCCCTGTGATCTTGATTATCCATAGTATAGCATAAGAAAAATATATTTTCAATAAATTTTGCGCCAAAATTTTAAAAGAAACTTGCTTTTTTAAAAAAATATGATATAATATATTTTGGAAAAATTTGCGCTATCAATCAAAAACGCGGAAGGGAGAAGAAAATGGTAAAGATCACCGAGGTTGCCCCGGGGAGCCTTGCCGATCGGCACGGCATTCTGGCAGGGGATTATTTAGCGGATATCAATAATTCTCCGATCCGTGACGTGCTGGATTATCGCTTTTATCTGGCAGAAAGGAGCGTCACGCTGCGCCTTTTGCGAAACGGAGAGTCCTTCGCCGTTTCCATTCGAAAAAGGGAGTACGACGATATCGGGCTTTCCTTCGAAACGCCTCTGATGGACGAAAAGCAGAGATGCTGCAACGGCTGCGTGTTCTGCTTCATCGATCAGAACCCGAAGGGGATGCGCGAGTCTATCTATTTTAAGGATGACGATTCCAGGCTCTCCTTTTTGCACGGCAATTACATCACGATGACGAATATGACCGACGAGGATGCCGCGCGAATCGTGAAGATGCGCTTTTCTCCGATCAACGTCTCGATCCATACGACGAACCCCGAGCTGCGTGTGAAAATGATGAAAAACAAGAACGCGGGCAAGGTGCTCTCGTATCTTCGGGATTTTGCGGATGCGGGGCTTTCGGTCTGCGGGCAGATCGTGCTTTGCAAGGGGCTCAACGATGGGGAGGAGCTGCTCCGCTCCATGCGCGAGCTTTCCGCGCTCTATCCCTCGCTCTCCAGTGTCTCCATCGTCCCCGCGGGGCTGACGAAGCACAGAGAGGGACTCTATCCTCTCGCGGATTTTAACGCCGGGGAGGCAGGCGCGGTGATCGATATGGTTGAGGGATTTGCAAAGGAGCATCTTGCGAAAACGGGCAGCCGCCTTTTCTTCCTTGCCGACGAGCTGTATCTGAAGGCGGGACGTCCGCTTCCGGACGAGGCATACTACGAGGGGTATCCGCAGATCGAGAACGGCGTCGGTATGCTCCGCGCCCTCGAGGAGGAGTTCTCCTTCGCCGTGGAGGATGAGAAAAGCATCCTCTCGCTTTGCAAAAAAGAGAGAAGCATCAGCATCGCCACGGGCGTTGCCGCTTATCCGTATATCTCGTCGATTGCTGCGAGAATGGAACGTATTTTCTCTAATTTGCACATAAATGTTTGCAAAATAACGAATAAATTCTTCGGCGAGAGCATTACCGTCGCCGGTCTGCTGACGGGTAAGGATATCTGCGAGCAGCTGGAAGATAAGCCGCTCGGCGGCGAGCTCCTTTTGTCTAGATCCACCCTGCGTCAGGGGGAGGACGTTTTCCTTTGCGGTATGACGGTAGAGGAAATGGAGGAGAAGCTTTCGGTGCGCGTGCGCGCCGTGGAAAATGACGGAGATGCGCTCTTTTCTGCCATTCTCGGCATAGGGGAGGGCACGTCGGAGGAAGAAATGGGAAAGGTGGAATAAAAAATGGCAAAGCCTGTAGTAGCGATCGTGGGGCGCCCCAACGTGGGAAAAAGCACCCTTTTCAATAAGCTGATCGGCGAGCGCCGCTCCATTGTGGAGGACACGCCGGGTGTCACGCGTGACCGTATATATGCCGAGGCGGAGTGGGGCGAGCGCCGCTTCCTTCTCGTGGATACGGGCGGTATCGAGCCGAGGACCGACGATACGATCCTGAAGCAGATGCGTACCCAGGCCGAGATCGCGATCGAAACGGCGGACGTTATCATTTTTATGTGTGACGTGCGTGCCGGTCTCGTCGCGGATGACCGAGATATTGCCGTTATGCTCAAAAAGTCGGGCAAGCCCGTCATCGTCGTGGTCAACAAGGTGGATCGCGTGGGTGAATTGCCCTTTGAGTTTTACGAGTTTTACGAGCTCGGCTTTGAGAGAGAGCCGATCGCGCTCTCATCCCTGCACGGCACGGGCTCGGGCGATCTGCTCGATGCGGTGCTTGAATGCTGCGATTTTGATGAGAGCGAGGCGGAGGACGAGGGCGTGATCAACGTTGCCGTTATCGGAAAGCCCAACGCAGGCAAGTCCTCGATCATCAACCGTATGTGCGGCGAGGATCGCGTGATCGTTTCGGATATCGCGGGAACCACGCGGGATGCGGTGGATACGCGTGTGGAGAATCGGCACGGCGTCTTCAACTTTATAGATACCGCGGGCATCCGCCGCCAGTCGAAGGTGGAGGATAGGATCGAGAAGTACAGCGTTCTCCGAGCGAAGCTCGCCGTGGAGCGCGCGGACGTTTGCCTTATTATGGTCGACGCGGCGGACGGTGTGACCGAGCAGGACGAGAAGATCGCGGGTCTTGCGCACGAGGCGGGCAAGGCGTCTGTCATCGTCATTAATAAGTGGGACAGCATCGAGAAGGATAATTCCACCACCAATAATTTTAACCGCGAGGTGCGTACCGCGCTCGGCTATATGACCTATGCGCCGATCGCCTATGTCAGCGCCAAGACGGGGCAGAGGGTCGAAAATCTTTACGAGCTGATCAAGAGCGTGCACGCCGAGAGCTCGCGCCGCATCACCACGGATATGTTCAATGACGTTCTGAACGATGCGATGAACCGCGTGCAGCCTCCCTCGGATAAGGGCAAGCGCCTGAAGATCTACTATATGACGCAGACGGCGACGAATCCGCCCACCTTCGTGATCTTCTGCAACAGCGAGCCGCTCTTCCATTTCTCCTATCAAAGATATATTGAAAACTGCCTGCGTGATACCTTCGGCTTTAACGGAACGCCGATCCGCTTCACCATCCGTCAGAAGGGTGAGGACGGCACGGGCAACTAATACAGAGGAAAGACAATGTTTATCGATAATATTAAGCTCTACGTAAAGGCGGGAGACGGCGGCGCGGGTGCCGTTGCGTTTCACCGCGAGAAATATGTGAATGCAGGCGGCCCCGACGGGGGCGACGGCGGCAGAGGCGGCAATGTCGTCTTCACGGTGGATAAGGGCTCGAATACGCTGCTCTCCTACCGCTATAAAAGAAAATTCGTCGCAGAAAACGGCGAAAACGGTATGGGAGGAAAAAAGCACGGCAAAAACGGTGCGGATATCTACCTTCCCGTGCCTCCCGGCACGCTGATCAAGGATGCGAAAACCGGAAAGATCCTCTTCGATATGGCGAATGCCGACGAATATACGGTCTGCCGCGGCGGCAGAGGCGGCTGGGGCAACCGTCATTTTGCTACCCCCACGCGCCAGATCCCCCGCTTTGCAAAGAGCGGCACGCGCGGCGAGGAGCGTGAGCTTCTTCTGGAGCTGAAGATGCTTGCCGAGGTCGGTCTGATCGGCTTTCCGAACGTCGGAAAGTCCTCGATCCTCTCGCGCATCAGCGCGGCTAAGCCCAAGATCGCGAACTATCACTTCACCACGCTCTCTCCCAACCTCGGCGTTGTCAGCGCGGGGGAGGGGCAGGGCTTCCTTGCCGCGGATATCCCGGGGCTCATCGAGGGTGCGTCCGAGGGGCAGGGGCTGGGGCACGCCTTCCTCCGTCACGTGGACCGCTGCCGCCTTCTGCTTCACGTGGTGGATATCTCCGCCGCCGACGGCAGAGATCCGCTCGAGGATATCGATACCATTGATGCCGAGCTCGAAAAATACAGCGCCGAGCTTTCGCTGCGGCCGCAGATCGTCGTAGCCAACAAGATGGATTCCGTCCTGGAGGAGGAGCCCGTCGTCGCCGAGCTGAAGGAATACTGCGAGAAGCTCGGCCGTCCCCTCGTATTCGTTTCCGCCGTCAGCGGAGAGGGGCTGGATACGCTCGTCTCGCTTGCCGCGAAAACGCTTGCCACCCTCCCGCCTCTTACGGTCTATGATTCCGAGGTGACCGAGGAGGAGGCGATCGCCGAGACCTTTGGGAAGAAGGAAACCACGGTAGAGAAGAGAGACGGCGTGTATTACGTCGAGGGTGATTGGCTCTACAATCTTATGGGGCAGGTCAATTTCGATGACTACGAGTCGCTGAACTTCTTCCAGCGCGTTCTGATCAAAAACGGAGTGATCGATAAGCTCCGCGAGGCAGGGGTTGAAGAAGGCGACACTGTCAGCATCTATGATTTTGAATTCGATTTTGTATACTAATATTTGCATTTGGAGACGTTATGAAGGATTTAATTCGTAAAAACCGCTCTTACCGCCGCTTTGACGAAACGAAACGGCAGGACGAAGAAATGCTGAAGAGCATCGTCACGGCCGCGCGCTTCTCCCCCTGTGCGGGAAATATGCAGCGCCTGCGCTTTCGCCTTGTGACCGAAGGGGAAGAGTGTGCGTATCTCTTTGAAAACCTCGCCTGGGCGGGGTATCTGAAGGACTGGCCGGGACCCGCGGCGGGCGAAAGGCCGACCTCGTATATTCTGATCCTCTCGCAGGACGATCGCAGCGCAATGCTGGATATCGATATCGGTATTGCCGCACAGTCTATGATGCTTGCGGCTGTGAGCGAGGGGCTCGGCGGCTGTATGATCGGCTCCTTCCACAGAGAAAGAACGGATGCGCGCTTTGCCAAGGACGGATACCGCGTCAGGCTGGTGCTCGCTCTCGGTGTTCCGGTCGAGCGGGTCGTGCTTGAGGATGCGTGTGACGGCGATATCCATTATTATCGCGAGCCGGACGGCACGCATCGCGTTCCGAAGCTTCCGCTCGATACCCTTATTATAAAATAATATTGTTGAATGCGCACAAAGTTCTTTCGACTTTTTGTGCAATTGAACGAAAATCGCACTTGTGCCCAAAACATAATGAAAAATCGTTGAAAAATATTTTTCGTTGTGATAGAATATTATAGTAATTAAATTGGAAGGCTATGGCCTTTCGGAGGTTAAGAAATGAAAAGAATTATCAGTTTGCTTCTGGCGGTGACCCTGCTGGTCGGTTGTATGACTGTCCTTTCCTCCTGCGGGAAAAAGGGCGGTGGCGCTGAGATCGCCGTATACCTCGGCAGCGAGGTGTATGATTTCGATCCCGGTGATTATTACGTGAGCGATAACGCCGCACAGTTTATGAGCTTGCTTTACGAGCCTCTGTTCTCCCTGAACGAGAGGGGAAAGCTGGAGATGGCGGCTGCCGAGAGCTATGAGATCGATGAGGAGAAGCGCGAGATCGCGATCGTTCTTCGTGAGAGCTATTGGTCGGACGGTAACGCCGTTGTTCCCAATGACTTCGTTTCCGCTTGGAAGCGTATCCTGGATCCCAAGAGTGCCAACCCCGCCGCCGCGCTTCTGTATGATATTGAGGATGCATATGCCGTAAAGAGCGGCGCGCTTTCTTCTCTTGACGATGTGGATGCGAACAATAAGGGTGACAGCGAGACCATTCTGATCAACTATCGCGAGAATGCCGACGTGGATCAGCTTCTTGCCAACCTTGCCTCCGTTGCGACCGCTCCCGTGCGCTACAGCGTGATCGAGAGCAACCCCGCGTTCTGGTCGAAGAGCATTGCCACGATCGTGACCAACGGTCCCTTCCGTCTTGCCTCCTACGATCTTGAGGAGGGCGAGATCTGCCTGGAGAGAAACACCGGCTATCATCAGCCCGCAGACGCGAAGCGTGCCGATAAGGAGGTTAAGCCTTATAAGCTTGTGAACTTCTGGGCGCCCAACGCGAAGCTTGTAACCCTTACCTATGACGATATTGCAAACAAGACCGTGTTCTATCTCGGTGATGCGACCGCAGATGCAAGAAAGAATGCGACCCTCGCGAAGAAGGCGGATGCATACGATGCTCTTTCCACCTTCACGCTTGCGTTTGTTTCCGAAAATGAGCTCTATAACGACGTGAAGGTCCGTCAGGCAATGTCTATGGCGCTTGACCGCGACGCGATTGCCGCCGCTCTTGTATACGCCAAGGCAGCGAATGCGTTCGTTCCGCATACCACCGTCGGTGTGAAGGGCGAGGATTTCAAGCCCGCCACGCTGATCAAGACGGGAAACCAGCTTGCCGCCGCACAGGCACTGCTGCCTGCCGCCGCTAAGGGTGCCGCAGTAAAGATCGTTCTGAATGACGATAACGAGAACCGCATCATCGGTGCGCTCGTCGAGGCTGCTTGGGATGCGCTTGGTCTGAATGCTACCGTTACGTATAAGAAGACCAAGGCAAGCACGGTGTTCGACAGCACGATGGGCGATGAAGTGCAGAAGTACGATTCCTACGTTCAGTACCTTGTCAAGAGCGTAGCGGAGGGAAGTGAGCTTGCCGCCGAGGATAAGTACGATGTTGTCGGCTTCGATTGGCAGATGTATTCCACCGATCCCTTCGTAGGACTTGCATCTCTCGGCTCGAAGATGTGCGGTAACGGCGTTGAATTTGCCGATGGCTTTGATTCCGAAGGTGAGCCCGTAGAGGGCGAGCAGGACGTGATCCGTCCCTCCCTTGCCGTATGGACCGAGTCGGTAGGCAAGCAGTACGATGCATACCTTGACGAGGCATATAGCGCAACCGACGAGAAAACGCGCGCTGAGAAGCTCGGTGCCGCTGCGGGTCTGATCGCAAGCGATTGCCCCGTGATCCCCGTTGTATTCAATCAGAACGTATCCGTGATCGGCAAGGGCCTTTCCGGTGTGGATGTTGACTATTTCGGTAACGTATCCTTCACCAAGGCGAAGCTTTCGGGATATATGAAGTATCTTGTATACGACGAGCAGAAGAAAGATAATAAATAAGACGGCTTGCCGATAGGCAATGGCAGAGAGAGGTCGGACGGCTTCTCTCTGCTTTTGAAATTTTCGGCAATTTATACTGTCTTTGTAAGATTTTGGAGAACCGTATGAAAAAAAGAAAACCGCAGATCCTGCGCACGATGACCGATATCAAGGTATTTCTTCTCTACGTTTTGGACCGCGTTTCCTATCCGATGGACGATATCACGATGAGCTATATCATCGTGGAGAATGCGCCCACCTTTTCGATGGAGTATAACGAGGCGCTTCTCGACCTCGTTGCCAGCGGGCACGTTCACGCCGAGGAGATAGAAGGGAAGAATTACTATATAATTGAAGATCTCGGGCGTATGGTTGCAAGAGAGCTGTACGATACGCTGGATCCCGAGCTTCGCGAAAAGAGCGAGGCCTGCGCCGCGAAGTATATCTCGATCGCGGAGCGCGGCGGCAAGGTGGTCGCTTCGGTCACCGCGGCGGAGAACGGCAGATTTTTCGTTGATCTTGAGGTAACGGATGCCGAGGGGCTTCTGTTCTCCATCCGTCTTGCAAGGCCGAGCCGCGCCGAGGCGGAAGCGCTGCGGGAGAACCTTGAGCAGCGCCCGAACGTCGTTTGGCGGAGTTTACTGTTTGCCGCAACCGGAAAGCTGGATTATTTGTCATAATTGACAAACAATTCACATACCGTTTGTGCACTTAAATGAAAAATATAACGTTTTTGAAAATTTTTTAGTGGAATCTATTGACAAAAAAATTAAAAAAGATATAATAATGGTATAATGATATGGAAGAAAGCATAAACGTGAGAGATGCTCTTGTACGCCTTCGGGAAGGCGATGTGTCCGTCTTTGCCTCGCTCGTAGAGCAGTATGAGCCGATGATGCGTCGCGCGGTTCAGAATTTTTTCTCCGCGCCCTCCGACCGTAAGGAGGCGTATTCCGAGGCCTGTGTAACGCTTTATGCCGCCGCGCTTTCCTTTGATCTTTCTCAAACGGAGGTCACCTTCGGGCTCTATGCGCGCATATGCGTTTTGCGCCGTATGGGTGCTCTGTTTGCAAAGATGCGCCGCGTATCCTCCGAGCTTGCGCCGGAGGTGGATGTGGATCGTGTGGCGATCCCTGCCGGGGTAGAGAATGCCCTTGTGAGGGACGAGACCTTCAGAGAGCTTCTCGGGAAGGTCAGAGAGCTTGCCTCGGCGTATGAATACGAGGTCTTCCTGTCAATGTGTGTGAACGGCCGCTCCGCGGTCGAAACGGCAGAGCGTCTTGGCAAGAGCGAAAAGTCGGTGGAGAATGCGAAGGATCGGTTGCTTCGCCGTATCCGTCAGAGCCGCGAGCGTTTTCTGTCAGAATGAATATGTTTATATGCCCAGGTTAGCTTAAGGGAGAGCGTTGTTTACAAAGGCGTCGGTTGGAATCCGTCACGGGCAAAATTATAATCCACTTTTAAAGTGAGGAAGAGAGAAACCATGTACCAGGACAAGACATTGAAGTGCAAAGATTGTGGCAACGATTTCGTGTTCACCGCAGGTGAGCAGGAATTCTATGCATCCAAGGGATTTGAGAACGAGCCCCAGAGATGCAAGGACTGCCGTGCTGCAAGAAAGAACGCTGCTAAGGGTGCAAGAGAGATGTTCCCTGCAGTATGTGCAGCTTGCGGTAAGGAGTGCCAGGTGCCCTTCAAGCCCACCGAAGGTAAGGCTGTTTACTGCAGCGAGTGCTTCGCAGCAAACAAGAACGCGTAAGACTGCGCCTTTTGCCCAAGTAAGAAAGCGGTATGGAGAGATCCATGCCGCTTTCTTATTTGTTTATATAATTAAAATAAAAAATTTTAAAATAATACTGTACAAAGCAAAAGAAGTGTGTTATAATTGAAGGTGGAGAAGTCTATGCCCGAAAAAGGGCTTCGCTTGATAAAGAGAGGGAAGAAAATGGAAAAGAAATACGGCCGTAAGCCGGGCTTTGATAAAAAATTCAATAGATCCTCGGAGAGAAGAACGCCGCCCCCTCCTCGTCAGGCGGAGGTGAGCGAGGGGCTCGTCGTCGGCAGAAACGCCGTGCGCGAGCTGCTGGCGGGTGGCCGTGATATTGAAAAGATCTATATCCGCGCAGGAGAGCGCGAGGGATCGATCAATGTTCTGATCGGCGAGGCCGCCGCGCGCCGCATCCCGATCGTGGAGGTGGATAAGAGCCGTCTTGACGTAATGTGCGGCGGCGCGGCGCACCAGGGCATCATTGCCGTGGCAGCAGAGAAGAATTATTGCTCCGTGAAGGAGATCCTTGTCTATGCGGAGTCTTTGGGAGAGAAGCCCTTTATCGTTTTGTGCGATGGGGTGGAGGATCCTCACAATCTCGGTGCGATCATAAGAAGCGCCGAATGCGCAGGCGCGCACGGCGTGATCATTCCGAAGCGCCGTGCCGTGGGGCTGACCTCCGTGGTATCCAAATCCTCCGCGGGCGCACTGGAGCATATGCTCGTCGCCAAGGTCACGAACCTTTCCTCCGCGATGGAGGAGCTGAAGGAGGAGGGGCTTTGGTTCTATGCCGCCGATATGGGCGGAGAGGCGTATGAGAATACCGATCTTCGCGGTGCCGTCGGCCTCGTGCTCGGCAGCGAGGGGGAGGGCATCTCCCGTCTCGTTAAGGAAAAATGCGATTTCACCGTTTCCATCCCGATGTACGGAAGGGTGAATTCTATGAATGTATCTGCGGCGGCGGCGGTGCTTCTGTCCGAGGTCGCAAGACAAAGAAAAAGGTAAAAGGAGGTCCCACAGTGCAGGATTTTGAAAGAAGTGCCGATGCGCAGCGCAGCATCAAGGACATACTTGACAAAAGCGAAAACGATATAAAAGAAGGCAAGATCACGCACAGAAGCGCCGATGGCGGCGCGGAGGAGTTCGTCTTCTCCGGCGGTGGGATCGGTCTTGTTTTTGATAAGGAGCTTCCGGCGCGCGCGCCCGAAGCACAGGCGCCGAAGGCAGAGCCCGAGGCGGAGGAAGAAAGGGGCGCGCCGCTTTCCGTTTACGAAAAGAATCTGCCTCGCGTCGAGCAGGTGACCGTGGTGGCCAGCGAGGAGGCGAAGGTCATTGATCTCGATAAGCCCGCAGGCGCCGAGGAGTTTTCTCTGCCGAAGTCGTTCGTGGTGGATGAAAGATTCAATACACCGATCGTAGAGGAGCGCAGAACGCTCTATTCCACCTACGTGCCGAAGTTCACCGATGCCAGTGAGAATTACCGTATGGCGAGTGAGCCCCGTGAACCCAAAAGGATCCCCCGTCCGCTTTCGGTCGATCCGACCGCGGAGGAGGAGAAGGAGACCGAGGGGGCGGTCATCGTCGGCGTCGGCGAAGCGCCTCCGTCCGCTGAGGCGGCGGTCGTTGTGAATAAGCCCGTCGCGGCAGAGGCAGTCTCTTCCGTTCCCACAGAGGAGGATAGCCTTGCGCAGGAAAGGGCAGAGATCGCATCTCTTCTCACGCCTGCTCCCACCGCACAGAGCGAGCCCGAAGCACCGATAGAGGAGCCAGAGGCGGAAGAACCCGTCGATTTCGCTCCCGCCGCTTCCGAGGTTCCGTATTCCATGCCCGATCCCGAGGGGGCAACACTTCGTATTTTTGATTATCCCGAGGATCTCGGCGAGAGCCGTCTGCCCGAAACGGCAGCGGCCGCATCCGTCCTGCCGCACGGCGTATTCAAGCAGAAGGAGTATGTGAACGCAGGGCAGAAGATGGCGTTTAAGGATATGTTCCTTGACCGATTGAATTCGGTTGCGGTCCGTCTTCTTGCCGCCGCGCTTCTGACGCTCATCCTCTGCTTCCTTGAAAACGTCTGGATCTTCGGTGTTGACGTGCTTGCGTTCATCGGTATTTCCGGATATCCCATAGCGCTCGTGCTTCTGGATATGCAGATCGTCGTTTGCCTTCTTTTGCTCAGTGCGCCCGAAATTATGCGCGGCGTGCGCGCGCTCACGAAGGGGCTCTTCCACAGTGAGCTCTTTTTGCCGATCGCATTCCTTCTTCAGATGCTGCATACTTTCACGGTCCTGTTCTCCGCGCCTCGTGTGGAGAGCCTGTACGGATTTATATTCGGTCTTTTCACGCTTGCGACGGTCGGCGCATCCTATCTGCGTCACCGCGCCGCCTTCGTCACCTTCAATCACGTCGGTGGCAGAGAAGAGAAGATCGCCGTGGATAAAAAGCTCACCCGCCTTCTGGATATGGAAAAATTCGCGCTTGACGGCGCTGTGGACGAGTATAAGTCCAAGGTCGCGCAGGTGCATCGCGCATCCTTTATCTCGGATTTCTTCGCAAGAGAGCGCAAGAGCGCCGAGAGCACGCGCGATAATCTGAAGTATCTTCTGATCAGTCTCGGTCTTTCTCTCACCGCCGCCGTCGTAATGTTCTTCGTCGGTGACGGAATGAAGGATGCCGCGGCGACCCTTGCCGTGACCTTCTATCTTTCCGCGCCTGCGGTGATCTTCCTTATGCACCGCTTGCCTTATTATCTTTCCGCGCGCGTTGCCTCCTCCGAGGGCGGCGGCGTGATCGGCGAGACCTCGCATTATGATTATGCGGGGGTGGATGTCATTTGCTTTAAGGATACCGAGATCTTTAAGAAGGGTGACGTTGCCCTGAAGCATATCATCCTCTACGATGCGGCGAAGGAGTTCACCGCCGTCGTGGAGCAGATGTCCTCTCTTTTCTCCGTGATCGGAGGCCCTCTTGACGTTCTGTTCTCCTCCACGCTTGTGAAGAAGAGCCCGCTGGCTGACGAGGCATTCCTCGAGCAGGGCGGTATCTACGGCAGGATCGGCACCGCCGTGTTCCATGTCGGTGACGAAAGCTATATTCAGTCAAAGGGGATCGCTCTTCCGAGAGAAAAGGATAACCGTGAGTCTGTGGATGAGACCACGAAAGTGATGTACGCCGCCGAGAATGGGCGCGTATATGCAAAGTTTTATTTGCAATATAAGCTTTCTGCAGATTATAGTCGGATGCTTGAGACCTTTGCTGAGGAAAAAATCGTCTCTCTTGTTTATTCGACAGACCCGAACGTAACGCTTCCGCTTATGCGCGTGCTTGCGGGCGATAGGGATCTGATCCGTGTTATAAAGGATCAGCCGATGCCGGGGGATGAGGGCGTGAGCGAGAAGGCGAGCGTCGGTCTTGTCAGCACCGAGGATAAGACGAGCGCGATCTCGCTTTTGCTTCTTTGCCGCCGCTATACCCATATGCAGAAAATGCTTGCAAACGGCTTCCTTCTTTCGATCGGAAGCGGCGCCTTCCTCGGTATTATGTTCTCCGTATTCGGCGTGCTCGGGGCTTTGCCCTCCGTCGCATACGGGCTTTGGCAGGTAGCGCTCGTCGGCGCGATGGCATTCTTTGCGTATAAAAAGCTTATGCCTCCCGGCACATCACAAAACGGAGGAAGCTCTCTGAAATGACCAGCTTGAAACAATTATCTTCCATTCTGAAATCCGTGCAGAAGCCCGGGCGCTATATCGGCGGGGAAATGCATAGCATCGTCAAGGATAAGAGCGAGGTGTCGCTTCGCTTCGGACTTTGCTTTCCCGACGTGTATGAGATCGGTATGTCCAATCTCGGCTCCCGCCTTCTGTATCATACCCTCAACAGCGATCCCGGGATCTGGTGCGAGCGTGTCTATGCCCCCGCGCAGGATATGAAGGCGCAGATGGAGAAGCACGCGATCCCCCTGACGGCGATCGAAAGCGGAGAGGATGTAAAGGAATTTGACATCCTCGGCTTCTCTCTGCATTACGAGCTTTGCTACACTACCGTGCTTTCTATGCTGAAGCTCGCGGGCATCCCCCTGCTCTCAAAGGATCGTGCGGAGGATGCGCCTATCATTCTCGGCGGCGGTCCCTGCGCCTATAACTCCGAGCCGATGGCAGATTATTTCGATCTTATGAATATCGGCGAGGGTGAGGAGCTTCTCACCGATATCTGCCATCTTTATATGCAGATGAAGAAGGACGGCAGCTATAGCCGTGCCGCTTTCCTGCGCCGCGCCGCGGCGGAGATCGAGGGGGTATACGTGCCTTCTCTGTATGAGATCACCTATAAGGAGGACGGCACGATCGCGGCCTGTACGCCGAAATATCCGGACGTTCCCGCGCGCGTTAAAAAGCGCATCGTGAAGGATCTTGATAAGGCACCCTATCCCGATAAGCTTGTGATGCCGTACATCGAGACCGTGCACGACCGTATCACCCTTGAGATCTATCGCGGGTGTATCCGCGGCTGCCGCTTCTGCCAGGCGGGTATGATCTATCGCCCTATCCGCGAGAAATCGCCCGAAACGCTCTGCAAGGCGGCAAAGTGTCTCTTTGAAAACACGGGCTACGAGGAGATCTCGCTGATCTCGCTCTCAACCAGTGATTATTCGCGCCTGCGCGAGCTGACCGATCTTTTGCTTGAATGGACGGACGATGCGCACGTCAGCCTCTCCTTGCCATCCTTGCGCCTCGATAGCTTTTCCGAGGAGCTGATGCAGAAGATATCCTCCGTGCGCACGGGCGGTCTGACCTTTGCGCCCGAGGCGGGAACGCAAAGGCTGCGCGACGTTATCAATAAGAATGTATCCGAGGAGGATCTTTTGCGCTCCGTCCGTATTGCCTTTCGCGGCGGAAAGAGCAGCGTGAAGCTCTATTTTATGAACGGTCTGCCCACCGAGACCTACGAGGATATCGAGGGCATCGCGCATACGGCGAAGCGTGTTATCGACGCAAATTACGAGCTGCCGCGCGAGGAGCGCCCCGCAGGCCTCGGTGTCACCGTTTCGGTCGCCTGCTTTGTGCCGAAGCCCTTCACGGCGTTCCAATGGGAAAAGCAGGATAGCTTTGAATCGCTCATTAAAAAGCAGTCCTACCTGCGATCCTGTATCACCGATCGCAGGATCAAGTACAATTATCACGAGGCAAAGGTCTCCTTCATCGAGGCAGTGCTCACGAGAGGTGACCGAAGGCTCGCGCCCGTCATTGCCGCCGCGGTGGCAGACGGCGCCTATCTCGATGCGTGGGACGAGGGCTTTGATTTCGACCGCTGGATGCGCGCCTTTGCGGCCTGCGGTGTGGATCCCGCCTATTACACCACGCGCGGCTTCGGCCTCGACGAGGTGCTTCCGTGGGATGTGATCGACTGCGGTATCACCAAGCAGTTTTTGCTGCGTGAAAGAGAAAAGGCGTATAAGGGGGAGACCACCCCGGCATGCTCCGAGCATTGCAGCGGCTGCGGCGCTTCCGCCTTGGGAGGTAAAACAAGATGGTGCAAGTAAAAAATCTCCCCTACCTCACGCTTCGATTCAAATTTTATAAAAAGGGTGCCTTGCAGTACATCTCGCATCTTGACCTCGTGCGTACGATGCACAAGATCGTCGTGCGTGCGGGCTTTCCGCTTTGGTATACAGAGGGCTTTAACCCGAAGCCGAAGCTGATCTTCGGTGCGCCGCTCTCCATTGGCTGCGAGAGCGATTGCGAGTTTCTCGACGTGCGTATGGTCGAGCGTGTGAATGAGGCGGAGGCCATTGCCGCGCTGAATAGGAATATGACTGCGGATATGCAGGTCACCGAGGCATATTACACCGAGACGAAGTTTTCGGATATGGCGTATCTCGGCTATATCTTCCGTTTCTCGCTCCTTGACGGAACGAAGGCGCTTCCCGCGATCGTTGCCTGCCTGGAAAAGGATCGGATCCTCATAGAAAAAATGGGGAAGAGCGGCAAGGATAAGGTTATGAAAACCGTGGATATCAAGCCGCAGATCCGCTCTGCCGAGGTCTATGCAGAGGGGGAAGAGATCTGTATCCGCGCCATTCTCAGCGCCGATCCCGCCTCGTTTCTGAATCCCGAGCATCTTGTGTCGGTTCTGAAGTCCGAGTGCGGCATTCTCCGCGAGCAGAACCTTGCAAGGGAGTCCTACTTCATTCTTCGCACGGATGCGTATACGAAGGATCTGTCTCCCTTCCGTTAAAATACGGAGCTGATATTGACCCCCGAAAGCCGCCTGAGATGCGTGAGCGCATCAAGCAGGCGGCTTTTTGCCATCTGTGCGCCGTCCGCATCCTTGACCGAAAGATAGCCGACCGTCTCGGAGAAAAACGATTCGATGTCGGTCAGATCGTTGTGGCTCACGGTGAGGGAAAGGAAGCCCTCCTTTTTCTTATAGTCTGAAAAAAGCGTCTCTGCCGCTTCTGCCGTTCCATCCGTCGGCAGAGCCTCGACCGCCTCGGTCAGGGTATCGATGGTTTTGAGAACGAAATGCGTATTGAGTGCCGACGCCGTCAGAATAAGGATCAGCACGAGGATCGCAAAGATCTTTACCTTCACCGTGCGCCCTCCTTCAGAACGATTTGTATCTTCAACTCATCCGTTGCCGTCATCAGAAATATATCCTCCTTTTTGTGGCCGCGCCGTTCGATTTCCGCCTGCAGCCAGTCCTCGTTCTTTCCAAGCAGAGCGAGCGTTTTATCCACCGTCTCTCCCTCGATCATCACGGCGTGTGCCGCCTTGCCCTTTGCGCTCTGTAGCACCGAGATCGTTCCGTTTTGCTCGAGAAGCGCATACTCCACCTCCGCAATGTCGCCGACGCCCTGTGTCCGCACCGCGGAAAGTAGCTCCGTGGTAGAAATGCGGTTTTCCTTCAGCACCTCTTGCAGAATCCTTCCTTTATATATAATAAAGCAGGCATCGCCGTCGATAGCGCGTCCGAGCAGGGGCGATCGGTTCTTCACGGTCGAGAGGATCACCTCTAAGGAGAATATAAAAAGGATCGGCAGCACCGCGTTGAGCAGTGGGATGTCGGGATCGTCGATCGGTATCGCGGCGAGCTCGGAGATCAGCAGGGTCGAGATCAGATCGGATGCATCGAGCTGTCCGATCTCCCTTTTTCCCATCAGGCGGAGTATCACCATCAGAAGAATATAGATGAGCAGTGTTCGTATTAATATAGATGCCATAAATAACCCCTCCTATCATTAGTTATTCTATGAATTTTGCACAACAATTCATTTTTTAAAACTTTTTTTAAAAAAAGGGTTGACTTTTTTGTTTCATTGTAGTATAATTAATAGGCTCGCAACTCGAGCACTTGCTCTTTGAAAATTGAACAACAAAGGAAATTTTTTAGCACATGTAAGTGCGAAAGAATCTCGTTAATGTTTTCTTGGGAAACCGAGAAAGCACTCTTTGAAAAAACTCAACAAAGTAATAAAAGATAGTCAGAAAAGACTCTAAAAAGATTATA
>JAGBBQ010000003.1 GCA_017938425.1 Clostridia bacterium
CTTTACTTGATTATCAGCCGACGATTTCTGCTCTAAATCAAGCAGGCCCCCAAAGGCGCTTCGCACACTAAGAATACAGATATTCGCGCTTATATACTCTATAAAGCCTTGTTCTCCCTGTATTCTTAATGACTCAGCGCCTTTTTTTGCAATTTTTGGGTATTAAAATGTAAAAATCGGGCTTGAAAACAAAACGCACGCGTGCTATACTAAAGAAAAAACGCGGAGGCATGATACATATGGAAGCATTCGTTCTGGGAAAAGCCAAAAGGGTGATCACACCGCCGCTCGGCACGCCTCTTTACGGCTATCCGAGATATGAAAAGAGAAAGGCAACCTCGGTGGCGGACGATCTGCACGCAAACTGTGCCGCCTTCGGCATCGGCAAGCCCTCGGCGCTCCTGATCTCTCTCGATATCTGCGCCGTCCGTACCGATCTTGTGAAGCGCATCTGTGCCGAGATCGCAAGGGAGGTGCCGATCGATCCCGAGAATATCATCATCTGCGAGATCCATACGCATTCGGGCCCCTGCTGCACCTTCACGCCGGGTTGGGGCGTCAGCAACGAGGCTTATATCGACGGCATCCTCATTCCTATGACCGTTGCCGCCGCGAAGGAGGCGTTTGATTCGGCAGAGGAGGCGCTTCTCGGCATCGGAACGACGGACTCCTACGTCGGCATCAATCGCCGCCAGCTGATGGAGGACGGAAGAGCGTCCCTCGGTCAGAATCCTTACGGCTGCTTCGATCCCGAGATGACCGTGCTTTCCTTCGTGAATAAAAGCAAAGAGCCGCTTCTGAATATCGTGCATTACGGCGCGCACGCCACCGCCTCGGGCGCGAGCCTCGAGATCACGCGTGACTGGCCGGGCTATATGATCGACCGTATGGAAGCAGAGACGGGTGCTATGACCTTCTTCACCAACGGCGCGGAGGGTGACGTCGGCCCGAGGCTCACCAACGGGCGCACCACGGGCAATATGGCGCTCGCCGCAGAGCTTGGCGGCGTTGCCGCAATGGATGCGATGCGTGCCTACCGCAAGATCCGCGAATACAGAGAGGTGGATTTTGAGGTGCTTCACGGCACGCTTACCGTGCCCTATAAGCCCTTCCCGAAAAAGGAAGAGATCGAGGAGGCGCTCTGCGAGCTTGAGCGCGGCGAGATCGTCGGCACGGCGATCATTATGCAGAATGCTTTAAAGGAACGCCTCAAGGTCTATGAAAATGGGGAAGAGATCCCCGAGAGCTGGCATTTTTCGCAGGTGATGCTGCGCCTGAACGGCGTGGTGTTCGTTCCGTTCCCCTTCGAGGTGTTCTCGGAGATCACGGTGCGCCTGCGTCAGTACAGCCCCTACGCGCATACGCTCTCGCTTTGTAATGCGAACGGCGCTCTTGCCTATCTTCCCTCGAAGGAGCAGATCGCGCGCGGCGGCTACGAGGTCGATCAGTTCACGCGCCGCCATATCTTCACGATGGTGGACGATACCGACGATCATATCCTGCGCGAAAACCTTGCCATTTTACGCGGAGAAAAATAAATAAAATCGCTTGCCGCCCTTTGGGGTAGCAAGCGATTTTTTATATATCCTCAGCCAGCGTCCGTCTCTTTTGCCAGCACCCCAAGAGGAAGTAGATCAGTGAGGGGATGGCGTAGCCGTAGGGCGCAAGGCCGTAGCCGAGCACGAAGCCGAAGAAGCCGAGCTCAAGGAAGATGCCGAAGAACCAGGAGAGCCCGATGCGAAGCACCACGCCGTCGAGGATCGCAAGCACCATACAGAGCTTCGCGTTTCCGATTCCCTGGATAAAGGCACCGCTGCCGCGCATGATCGCGAAGGCAGGGAACATCCAGAGGATCGCACGGATAAAGTCGCCCGACATTGCGTGCACCAGAGGATCGTCCGAGAACAGCATAAAGAGCTGTGTGCCGAGCGTCAGATACAACGTCATAAAGAAGACCGTGAGGATCACGGAGTAGACGGTCGCGAAGAAAACCACCTTCTTTGCGCGCTCGGTCTTGCCCGCGCCCACGTTCTGACTGACCATCGGAACGGCGGCGTACTGTATGCCTTGTGAAATTTTGTTTACAATATCGTCGATTCTGACCCCGACGCCGAAGGTCGCGGCGGCAACCACGCCCACGTCGTTGATCAGCGTGTTCACGACGAGCATTGAGAGATTGATGCAGCCGGACTGGATCGCCATCGGCGTTCCGATGGCAGTGATCATACCGGTGTATCGGCGGTTGGGAACGAAGCTTTTTCTGTGAAATTCAAAGCCGAAGGCCTCGCGTCTTCTGTAGAGGTAGTAAAGCGAGAAGAGGAAGGAGGCCGCCTGGCCGATGATGGTTGCCCACGCCGCACCCGCGACGCCCCAGCCGAGAATGCCGGTGAAGAGAATGTCAAGCACGAGGTTGACGGCGGAGGCAATGCCGATAAATAGGAAGGGGCGCTTTGCGTCTCCCATACCGCGCAGCACGGCGGAGACCATATTATAGCCCGCGGTGAATATCAGTCCCGACGCGCAGATCACGAGATACTCTCTTGCCATCCCGAAGGATTCCGTCGGCACCTTCATCAGCGTAAGGATCAGCGTCTGCCCGAAAAGCACGATGGCGGAAAGCGCCAGCGAAAGAAGCGAAACAAAGGAGAAAAGCGTGCCGATAATATCCGTCATTTCCCGCTTTTTTCCTGCGCCGAGTGCCTGCGCGAGCAGGACCTGCCCCGCGTTTGAGAAGCCGAGGCACACCATAGAGGCAAAGTTAATGATCTGCGAGGACTGTGACACCGCGGCGAGCCCCGCCGTGCCTACGTATTTGCCGACGATGATCATATCGATCGTGCTGTAGAGGACCAGCAGCGCGTTGGATGCCATAAAGGGCAGGGAGAAGAGCAGCATCTGCCTTGCGATGCTACCCTCCGTAAAGCTTTTCTGTATTTTTAAGCTGCTTTTCACGGTCAGAGTCTTGCGAGATCCTCGCAGGAGAGCGTCTCGATCCTCTGCTCGGTAAGGATCTCATCCACAAGCGCGGTGTCGGACGCCTTGAGAACGACGTATGCCTTCTCGGTCGCAACCGAAAGGCCGTACATATATTCAATGTTGATGCCGTTTTCATCGATCACCTTCAGAAGCTGCGAAAGTGCGCCGACCTTGTGGGGGATCTTGATGATGGATACGTCGGAGAGAAGCGAGGAGAAGCCGTTCTCGGAGAGCTTTTCCTTGCCCTTTGTCGCGTTGTCAACGATGAGGCGCAGAAGGCCGAATTCGGTGGTATCGGCAAGGCTCATAGAGATGATGTTCACGCCGTTATCCTTCAGCACGCTAAGCACCTCGGAGAGTCTGCCCGTTCTGTTTTCGATAAAAACCGTAAGCTGCTTTGCAAACATATTTCAAATCCTCCTAAACAAAAGTATCAGTACAATTTGCGGTTGTCAACCACGTGCACGGCCTTGCCCTCGCTGCGCTTCAGCGACTGGGGCTCGACGATCTTGACCTTTGCGCTGAGGCCGAGCGCCTGCTGGATCACGTGGGTGATCTTCTTGGTAAGCGCCTCAATGGCACGAACCTCGTCGGTGTAATACCTCTGATCGAGCTCCACCTGTACCTCGAGCGTATCGAGGTTGTTCACGCGGTCAACGATCATCATATAATGAGGCGTGACCTCCTCGACGTCAACGAGCGCCGCCTCTATCTGGCTCGGGAAGACGTTCACGCCGCGGATGATCAGCATATCGTCCACGCGGCCCTTGAAGCGGGAAATACGCGCGCTGGAGCGGCCGCACTCGCAAACGCTTCTGTCGATCGAGGTCAGGTCCTTGGTGCGGTAGCGGATCAGCGGAATGCCCTCCTTGGTCAGGGTGGTGAAGGCAAGCTCGCCCGTTACACCCTCGCCGACGGGGGTGAGCGTTGCGGTGTCAAGGATCTCGGGATAGAAGTGGTCCTCGCAAACGTGCAGACCGCGGTGATATTGGCAGTCGCAGGCAACGCCGGGACCCATGATCTCGCTCAGACCGTAAATGTCGTGTGCGGTGATATTCAGCCGGGTCTCGATCTCGTGGCGCATCTTTTCGGTCCAGGGCTCGGCGCCGCAGATCGCGGCACGCAGCTTGATCTTATCGAGCAGGCCCTCTGCGGCAAGCACCTCGGAAATGTGGAGCAGATAGGAGGGGGTGCAGGCAATGGCAGTCGCACCGAAGTCCACCATCATCGTCGTCAGCTTTTTGGAATTGCCCGTGCTCATCGGCACGACGGTCGCGCCGATCTTCTCTGCGCCGCTGTGCGCGCCGAGACCGCCCGTGAAGAGGCCGTAGCCGTAGGCGATCTGGATGATATCGTCCTTGCCGACGTTCGCCATCGAAAGGCAGCGCGCCACGCACTCGCTCCAGATGTCCAGGTCCTTTCTCGTGTAACCGACCACGGTCGCCTTACCCGTCGTGCCGCTCGATGCGTGGATACGCACGATCTCGGAGTTGGGAACGGCGAAGAGCCCGAAGGGATAGTTGTCGCGCAGGTCGTCCTTGGTGGTGAAGGGAAGCTTGGTAATATCCTCGATCCCCTTGATATCGCCGGGCATCAGATCCACGGCCTGCATCTTCTTGCGGTAGAATTCCACGTTGTGGTAAACGTAGTCCACGAGCTTGACAAGACGCTTGCTCTGCAGCGCGGTCATCTCGTCGCGGCTCATACATTCTTTGGTTTCATTCCAGATCATTTTTCGTTCTCCTTTGTAGAAAGCGCATATCCGCGCAGAAATGCCTCACGGTTGATCGCCACGGTTTTTGGGGGTACGGTTTTTTCCACGGTATCGAGCCAGAGTGCCTCATCGAAGCCGATGTGCCTTGCCGCAAAGCCGAGCACCACGGAGTTGAGCACCTTCGAATTTTTGAGCGCAAGCGCCACCGCACGTCCGTCCACGGCATACACTGTGTGCGCATCGGAAAGCCCGTCAAGGATGTTTTCGGGATATTCCCGCGCGCCGGTCACGACGGTCATCGGATCGATGCGGCAGTCGTTGACGACGAGAACGCCGTCCTTTTTGAGGAAGTGTGCATAGCGCAGCGCCTCCAGCCTTTCAAAGGCGATCACAACGTCGGCCTGGCCCTCCTCGACCACGGGCTCGGAAACACTCTCGCCGAAGCGGACGAAGGTAACCACGCTGCCGCCGCGCTGCGCCATTCCGTGCACCTCGGAGATCTTTACGTCAAGGCCTGCCGCGAGTGCGGCACGGCCGATAATACGGCTTGTGAGCAGCGTACCCTGGCCGCCCACGCCTACGATCATAATATTCTTCGTCATCATTCGTTCACCACCGTTTCAATTGCACCGAATTTGCATTGATCCTTGCAAAGGCCGCAGCCGTTGCACATCGTGGCATCGATCCGCATCCTTCCGTCCGCATCCTTCGTGATGGCGGGGCAGCCGATCCTGAGGCAAGCACCGCATGCTCGGCAGGCATCGCTGACCACGCGGCACTTGCTTGCAAATTTCTGTCCCTTCAGAAGCACGCAGGGCGCCTTGGTGATGATGACGGTCAGCGTATCGCCCGTCACGCTCTCCCTGATCACCCTTTCAAGCTCCTTTGTATCGAAGGCATCCACCTCGAAGACGCGCGGCACGCCGACGGCGCGGCAGAGTGCGGCAAGATCGATCGCATAGGTATCCTCGCCCTTCAGCGTCTTGCCCGTCGCCGCGTGGTCCTGATGCCCCGTCATGCCCGTGGTGCGGTTGTCAAGGATCATCACCGTCGCGGTGGACTTGTTATAGACCATTCCGATCAGGGAATTGATGCCGGTATGTAAGAAGGTGGAGTCACCGATCACGGCGACCCAGTTCTTGATAAATTCCTTTCCGCGGCCCTTCTCCATGCCGTGAAGAGCGGAGAGGGAGGCACCCATACAAACCGTCGTGTCGATCACGCCGAGGGGCGCAACGGCGCCGAGCGTGTAGCATCCGATATCGCCGGAGGCGTGGATCTTCAGCTTCTTCAGCACCGAGAATACGCTTCTGTGCGGGCACCCGGGGCAGAGAATGGGCGGGCGCGCGGGAACATCCGCCTTTTCGAATACGGCCTCGTCCTTGCCGTAAAGCACGCGGCGCAGAAGGTTGGCACTGTATTCTCCTTGTTTTGTAAACAATTCTTTTCCTTTTACATCAAATCCCCAGGCACGGATCTGTTCTTCGATCACGGGCTCAAGCTCTTCAAAGATGTAAACGGTCTCCACGTTTTTGCAGAATTCCTCCACAAGAGCCTTGGAAATGGGGTGGGTCATACCGAATTTAAGCACGCTTGCATTCGGCAAGACCTCCTTGACGTACTGATAAGCGATGCCTGCGGTGATAAATCCGATCCTTTTGTCGCAAAGCTCCATTTTGTTGCAGGGGAGCGCCGCCGCATCCACGGCAAGGCGATTTTCTCTTTCCTCCACGACCTTGTGCCTGCCGATGGCAGAGGAGGGCATCATCACGTATTTTGTAACGTTTCTCTCGTATTCCTTATCCGCCACCTCGGTGCGCTCGCAAAGCGTTACGGCGCTCTGGGAGTGTGCCAGCTTCGTGGTGGTGCGCAGGATCACGGGGGTATCGTATTTTTCGCTGATCTCGTAGCCGAGCTTCAAAAAGTCCTTCGCCTCCTGCGAGTCCGAGGGCTCAAGCACGGGCACGTGCGCGCTTCGGGCAACCATGCGTGTATCCTGCTCGTTCTGGGAGCTTGCGAGACCGGGATCGTCAGCCACGACGATCACGCAGCCGCCGCCCACACCCGTGTAAGCAAAGGTGTAAAGCGGGTCGGACGCCACGTTCAGTCCCACGTGCTTCATGCAGGCGAGCGAGCGCACGCCGCTGACGGAGGCGCCGATGGCGACCTCGGTGGCAACCTTCTCGTTGGGGGCCCACTCGGTGTAGACCTCCTCGTATTTTGCGAGATATTCGCTGATCTCGGTGCTGGGCGTGCCGGGATATGCGCTGGAAAGCTTTACGCCTGCCTCGTATGCGCCTCTGGCGATCGCCTCGTTGCCGAGCATGATCTGTTTTTCGTTCATATCATTCTCCTTTTCTTTGTCTGAGATCCTTAACGCGCTTTGCTTTTCCCTCGAAGCGCTGCAGCGTGTTGGGAGAAACAAGCTGCACCCTTGCATCCGGTCCCACAATTCCTTGTTTAAATAATAAGAATTATATCATAATCTGCCTTGAATATCAACTGCTTTTTTCATCTTTTTTCGTAAAAATATTTTGTGCAGGTGCCACAAAGGAAAGGGATTGACACGGGAAGGAAAAAGTGTTATATTAAAAACAGAAAAAAGGAGGCACGCTATGATTTTCGAAAAGCGGGTTCTGAATATGTATAAGGGTATGATGCACGCGCGGTGCGACGATACCGAGACCGTATTCTATTTTGGGGCATCCGATTTCCCCGGGCTTTTGGCCGAGCCCTTTTCCTTCGCCGCATCGGCAGGGCACACCCTGCAGGGCTACGTCTATTCCTATGAGAACGCAGGCGAAGGGCGTCTTGTCGTGTTCGATCACGGCTTTGGCGGCGGTCACCGCGCGTATATGAAGGAGATCGAGCGTCTTTGCCGCGCGGGCTATGCGGTGCTCGCCTATGACCATACGGGCTGTATGGAGTCGGGCGGAGATTCGCCGAACGGGCTTGCACAGTCGCTTTGCGACCTGAACGATTGCCTCTGTGCGATCAAGAAAAGCGAGCGCTTCTCCGGGCGGTCCATCTCGGTCGTCGGTCATAGCTGGGGCGCTTTTTCCGCGCTGAATATCGCCGCTCTTCATCCGGAGGTCACGCATACCGTCGCTATGTGCGGCTTCGTCTCTGTGGAGGAGATGATCGCAACCTTCTTCTCGGGAATTATGAAGGGCTATCGCAAGGCGGTGCTTGCGCTCGAGCAAGCGTCAAATCCTGTTTTTTCGGGGTATAACGCGGTACGTTCTTTGAAAAATACTAAAACGAAGGCGCTTCTTATCTATTCGGATAACGATGCGCTCTGTAAGAAAAGGCACTACGATATCCTCTGTAAGGCCTTGGAGGGGGAGGAGAATGTCCGCTTCCTTCTCGTGAAAAACAAAGGGCATAACCCGAACTACACCGAGGAGGCGCTCGCGCAGCTTGCCGCCTTCGGCAAGGCGAGGGCGAGGCTCTTGAGGAAGAAGCATCTCACTCTCGAAGAAAAGCAGGCCTTTGTTGCATCCTTCGATTTTGATAAAATGACCGAGCAGGACGAGTCGGTCTGGTCCGAGATCCTCTCGCACCTTGCCTCCTGAAGGTAGAAAGAGGGCGCGGAAAAACTGTTTTCCCGCCCTCTTTTGTTTTTTAAATTTAACTGTTGACTTTTTTTCGCTTTTTTGCTATAATGTATAACGTTCTATCGGACGGTGTGAAGTGATCGCGATGAGAAATTAAAACTCAATAAACCCGAATCGGATGGTGTGAAGAGATTGCGATGCAATCTCCGCAGTTGGTTAGTGTAGAAGCGATCAGCCCAAAGCAAGGAGTCGGCGAAGGGCGAAAGCCCGACAAACGACGACTATGCGACGGCGCGTTCAGCCCGGAGGGGCGCGCGGATAGACATTGTGATGAAAAATTAAAACTCAATAAACCCGAATCGGGGTGTGGCGCAGTTGGTAGCGCGCGTGCTTTGGGAGCACGATGCCGCAGGTTCAAGTCCTGTCACTCCGACCAAAATTGGCTCTGAAAAGCGATTTTCAGAGCCTTTTTCTTTGCCTCCTCCGACGCAAATTTTAAGGGCCGAGAAATCCCTCGCTCCATTTCGGAACGAGGGCTTAATCGTTTAAGATAATTAATAAAACGTAACTTATCGGATGTAAGTGTCTTTACTTTAACAGCGAAATTGCATCGCTGATATTTTTTTCATGAGCCTCGCGACCGTATTTATCAACCTCGGCTTTGTTCTTTTCTCCGTGGGTGAGGCATCCTGCACCGCCGATACAACCGCCAACACAAGCCATGCCCTCAATAAAGTTGCCGTCGAGAATCCCCTTATTCAGCTTGAGAAGTGCCATACGGCAGGCTTCGATACCGTCACATACAACGGGTTTTATCTCAAAATCGATATTCTGTTCTTTCATAGCCTGTGCCGCTGCATCAGTAAGACCTCCGCTTCTTGCGAAGATACGGCCGAAGTAGGATGCGTTATCAAGAACGCCC
>JAGBBQ010000004.1 GCA_017938425.1 Clostridia bacterium
AATCTCTCCTGTTGGATTACTCCATTCGGTTATCCAGGGATCAATAGATATTTGCTCCTCCCCCTGGCTTTTCGCAGCTTATCACGACCTTCTTCGCCTCACAGCTCCTAGGCATCCACCATAAACCTATATTCGCTTGATCATATTATCTTTTCTGCTCATATATTACTCTTTTCTTATACCTACTTCTATCAAGCTCGATTATTTCGCAATAAATAATCTCTTTCAGTATCAGTCTTATATGAACTTTTACCTTCGATTTTTACAATTATTTACTCATTACATCTTTTAATGCAACTTTCTCTAACTGCCGTTTCTTCCTTCCCTTGTCCTGTCAAATATCCTTGAATTACTCACCTTTTTTTTATAAAAGATTTTCTTCTAATAAACACATTTCTTTTCGTGTTTTATGGAGATAAGGGGATTCGAACCCCTGACCCTCGGCTTGCAAAGCCGATGCTCTAGCCAGCTGAGCTATAGCCGAGTCACCCAGACCCGCAAAGTCATCCTCCCCTGACCCTCGCTGAATAAGCTCTTCTTATACCACTTATCACAAGGAGCGCGGCTTCCCGGCTGCGCTCCTTGTGATTTCAGCTTTATTTCAGGGCGGCGAGGAGGCGCCGGTTGGCACGGTCTATGGCGGATGTGTCGAGGGTGGCCATGTAGATGCGGGTAGTTGTTTCGCTGTCGTGGCCCATCCCTTCGCTTATTATGCCCAACGGGATTCCCTCGGCGCGAGCGGCGGTGGCCCAGCTGTGCCGCGCCGCGTAGAGTGTCAATGGAACGGAGAGGCAGGCCAGGGCCGCTACCTCTTTCAAGTGGCGGTTTATCTTGTAGGCGGCGTTGCGGTAGGCGCAGCGTTCGTCGGCGGCGCGTTTCGTGATTACAGGGAGGAGGTATGGTGTCGGGTTGCGCGGATACTTGTCGAGGATACGCTGCATGGCGGGTTCCCAGGCTATGGCGAGGCGACGGCCCGTCTTGCGCCGCCGATAGGTGACGCGGCCGTTACGCAGGTCGCTCTTTTTCAGGAAAGCCATGTCTATGAAGCTCATTCCCCGCAGATAGAAACTGAGCATGAAGATATCACGGGCATAGTCGAGAGCGGGCATGGCGGCGAGGTCGAGTGCCTTGATTCGGCGGATGGCGTTCAGCGGCAACGCGCGTTTCACGGTTTTTGCAATGCCGGTGTAGATGTGGCGGAACGGCCGCAGGTCGTCGATGGCACCGCTTTCGACGGCACGGTTATAGACGGCGCGCAGTATGCGGGCGTAGAAGGAGACCGTATTGGGCACCACGCCGCAACGCTTGAGCCAGATGCCGTACTGCTCCATCGTCGCCGGCGTTATGGCGTCGAGCATGATGTCGCGGCCGAGGCGGAACTTACGGAAGCTGTTAAGCGCCGAACGGTAGGTCTCGGCGGTGCGTATGCGGCCGTTATCCTTCAGCGCGCGGATGATTCCCTCCATGAAGGGGAAGAGGGAGTACTCCCGGCGAAACCGCCGGTATTCCTCCACTATGTCGTCGGCCGAATAGTGCGGGAGGGCGGCTTGGAGGCGACTCTCTATTTTTGCGAAACGCCGCAGGTCGCGGCGAATGTTTTCGCGGATTTCAAGGAGTTGTTCGCGCCGCGTGCCGCAGGGGGGAATGACGATATCGGCATGCCGCACGTCCCATTCGGAGCTAAGGAGTTTACAGCCGGAAAGCTGTTGGCGCACACGACGCTCGTGCGTGATAC
>JAGBBQ010000018.1 GCA_017938425.1 Clostridia bacterium
AAAAAACAATAAAAAATGAGGAAAACCGCAGGTTTTCGACCTTGATTTCCTCAAATTTGTGATTCATTTCAAAGGGGTACTGTGATCTTTTCACAATACCCCTGTTTTTTATTCGAGTAAGCCTTGATGCGACAGCCCCAAATACGCTTATGGGAATGCTTCTCCTATTTTTTATACATGAAAGTTCCAATGAACGGACGTTCGTTTTAAAGTGTGATATCAAATTCGAGAAGATACACGCCGCAGCCGCCCGCATGGGAAAGCTT
Source organism: Clostridia bacterium (assembly GCA_017938425.1). Lineage (GTDB taxonomy): Bacteria > Bacillota > Clostridia > Oscillospirales > CAG-272 > UBA1740. The sequence continues at coordinate 267 of JAGBBQ010000018.1, forward strand.
GACCGCGCCCCCCTCGGCCTTGAGGTATATGCCCTCGGTGGCGGCGGCTTCCGAAAAATCGGCCGCGATGCTCTTAACGAGAGCACCCGCCGCGCAGGGAATGCGGATCTCTATATCCTGCGCCTCGCATTCATGGCAGGAAACGAGAAGGCGCACTCTGCCGTCGCTCGTTTTGCCGCAAAGAAGCTTTGCGGGCAGGGATGCATCGGTCTCTACCCGGACTCTCTCGCAATCCTTAGCCAGGCTCTGGAAGAAGAGAAGCCCATAATACAGGGGAAGCAAGGGACTTGCGCCTTGGCGCAGATTCATCACGCTCCAGACACTCGTGGCCCAGCTGTAATAATACGCCGCCGCGATCTTCTCCATATTCTCAAGCTCGATCAGCGCCGAGGTGATAAACGAAGCACTCTTCTCATTGTAAAAGCCGTTTTCCTCCGCATATGCGGTGCGTGTCCAATCCGCAACACCGTAATGCAGCTCGGCAAGCATAAATTCCGTATCCGAAAGCCCGTGCTTTTCCATCACCGCAAGATGGGGATCCACGTACGCGTGCAGCTCCTCGACGGACATCGGATACGCCGTGCTTGAAACGAAATCGGGAACGATCCCCTGCATCTTGCAAAGCGAAAGAAACGCATCCGTGAAGAGCGCGCCGCTCTTCGTCACCGTCGGGCCGCCGACCTTGATATCGGGGAAATCCTTTTTGACCAAGCGGTACACCGCGCAGAACATCTCGGTATACTGCTCCACCGCTCCCGAAAACAGCTTCGGGTTATTCGGCTCCTCCCAAACGGAGATGCGCTTGATATTCAGATGCATGCCGTGCATTTCACCGTTCTTATAGTGACCGATGATGCGGCGGCAGATCCTCGCCCATTTCTCAATATCAGCGGGCACGCCGATCAGCCTTTGGTTCCCCGAATGGTCGATCGTTTCGCCAAGACGAAAATCAATCTCGGCATCGCTATGCGCAATGGAGCGCATATAATCGTCGGTCTGCAAGAAAAAATAATTCCGCTCGTCCTCCTCATCGAGATGAAACAGAGGGAAAATGCGGCTGATATCCAAAAGCTTCTGACCGGGATTATCGAGCGGTGCATCGTGAAAGCGGATATGCGCAAGCCGCAAGGCGTCAAATCTCGGAATCTCTCTTTCGGTAACTACGCTCGAGGTGATTCTCGAAACGTTATTCATACCGAGAATATCACGCATCGGGCGCGCGCACTTTTCATTCGGCTTTACTTTGATCTTCATACGGCTTTTCTCCAAAAAATCATCTTGCTGTAACACAGCTTGATCTCAATCGAGAGGTCTGTGCGTGACAAAGCTTTCTGAGGCTATTATAATAAATCTGTCAGATAAAGTCAATGTCACAAGCGAAAAATGGTCAAAAACAGAAAAGCGGTCGGTATTTGACCGGAAAACAGTCAAAAAACGGTCAAAAAGGGTGCGCCGAAAACCGAGAGTTTCTTTATAAAGCCGATGGCATTACTGCTTATCCAGCACCTTTTTCTGCCAGGATCTCTTGCCGCATTTCGGGCAGACCATCTTTCTCGTTCTGCCGAAGTGCATCGAGAGATTGACCGCCTTATAGGTCGGCACGTAGCGGTGGCCGCACTCGGCGCACTCATAGTAGCCCGCGATCTGCTCGATCCGCACCGCAAAGAAAATGCCCACGAAGGCGGGGATAACGCCCGAGAACACGATCAGAATACGCACAAGATCCGACGCGATCGGCAAAAACGCGCCGAGAAAGACGGGGATCATAAGCACAAGGCAGGAAAGCACGCCGATAACGACCTCCAGCGTCAGAAGCTGCCTATCGCTCCTTCTCTTCTCCTCTACCATTTCAAGAAGCCTTTTTTCCATCTGCTCGTTATAGTTTTCCACCGTGACTGCCTCCCCACATAAAAGATCGGTTACGTTAATTTTTAAGATCTCGCAGAGCGCGAGCATGATCGCCGGGTCCGGCAGGGATCTGCCCGTCTCCCACTTCGAGACCGCGCGGTCCGTCAGCCCCAGCGCCTCGGCAAGCTCTGCTTGCGTCAGCCCCATCCTTTTTCTTCTCTCGGCGATGAATTTTCCGATCTTGATCTGATCCATAGCTTCGGTTCCCCCTTTGCCCCATTTCAGCGATCACAGGGTATGATCGTTTTTTCTACAATCATTATAGCACATATTTTCATAGAAATCTACATACCAACGGTAGAATTTTGACACAAATTCGATCCATATATGTAAATACTGTTTTACATTTTCTATTATTTTTGGAAAACGCGCAGGAAATATAAAAAAGTATTGTAATTATTTTTTCCATATGATATAATGGTATAAAAGGAAAAGCGAAGGGAGCGAAAAGGGATGCAAACGCTGAAATGCCCGAAATGCGGCGAGATATTTGAGGTGGACGAGGCGGGCTACGACCGCATTGCAAAGCAGGTGCGCGACAGAGAATTTGAGCAGGAGCTGAAGAAAAGGCAGGCAGAGCTTGACGAGAAGCGCACGCAGGAGCTCTCTCTTATGCGCCTTAGAGAGGAGCAGCAGCGCGCCGAGGGCCTTGCGAAAAAGGACGCCGCGCTCGCCGAGAAGAACCAAAGGATCGCCGAGCTGGAGGCGAGGCTCTCGGCAAGCGAGACCGAGAAGAGGCTCGCCGTGACCGATGCGCTCGAAAAGAAAAACGAGGAGCTTGCGAAAAAGCAGACCGAGATCACCGCGCTGCAGGGCGAGCTGAAAAGCAAGGAGGTGGAGAGCCGCCTCTCCGAAAAATCCATGCAGGAGCAGTACGAGCAAAAGCTGAAGCTCAAGGACGAGCAGATCGAATACTACAAGGACTTCAAGGCGCGTATGTCCACGAAGATGCTCGGCGAAAGTCTGGAGATGCACTGCCTCTCGCAGTTCAACGCTCTGCGTATGACCGCCTTCCCGAACGCGTATTTTGAAAAGGACAACGATGCGAGGACCGGAAGCAAGGGTGACTTTATCTTCCGCGAGGCGGCCGAGGACGGCACGGAATTTATCTCCATTATGTTCGAGATGAAGAACGAGGCAGACACCACCGCCACCAAGCACAAGAACGAGGACTTCTTCAAGGAGCTGGATAAGGACCGCAAGGAGAAGGGCTGCGAATACGCGATCCTCGTCTCCCTGCTCGAGTCCGACAGCGAGCTTTACAACAACGGCATCGTGGACGTCTCCTACCGCTATCCGAAGATGTACGTGGTGCGCCCGCAGTTCTTTATCCCGATCATCACCCTGCTTCGCAACGCGGCAATGAACGCCCTGCAATACCGCAAGGAGCTTGCCGCCGTGCGCAGCCAGCAGGTGGATATTATGAACTTCGAGGAAAATATGAACGCCTTCAAGGAGGGCTTTGCGCGCAACTACCGTCTCGCGAGCGAGAAGTTCTCCACCGCGATCGAAGAGATCGACAAGACGATCGACCATCTGCAAAAGACCAAGGCCGCCCTGCTCTCCTCGGAGAACAATCTGCGCCTTGCAAACAACAAGGCAGAGGAGCTTTCGATCAAGAGGCTGACCAAAAATGCCCCCGCCGTCAAGGCGATGTTTGACGAGATCAAAAACAAACAGGAGTAAGGCATAACTATAGTCCCGAGAAATTTCCGAAGCACTACAACCGCCGGCGCGTGGATCCGGCGGTGGAATCCGCGCTTCCCTTCGTGATCTTTCTGATGCGCGAGGGCAAGATTCCGACCGATCTTTTTCTGTCGCACGTATGGAATTTTGATTCTCTTCCCGAGGCGTATGCCGAAATGCACAGCGGCCGCGTGATCAAGGGGCTCGTGCGGATCGAAAAATAAAAACAGGGAGCGAGGATACCCCTAAGGGCATCCTCGCTCAATTTTTATTTACGGATCGCGGCGGCGTAAAGGAAAACGAGCGCAGACGAAAGCAGCGCACCGCCGATAATATCCGTCACCCAATGCACGCCCGAGAGCAGGCGGCCGATCACGGTAAAGGCGGTGAAGGCCGCAAGAAGGCAAAGCACGCAACGCCGCCTCGCGGTGTTTTTTATGCGCGAGGAAAGCTGCATGGCGGCCGTCGGCATCACCGAGAGGGCAAGAAGCGTGGTGGATGAGGGATAGGATGCTTCGAGATATCCATGGATCAGCACGGGGCGGTAATTGATCACGCATTCTTCAAAGAAAAGATATGAAAAAAGCACCGAGATATAAAATCCGCCAAGACAAAGAAGGCTGCGATCCACCGAAAGAAGCGATCTGCGCCGGATCCACTGACAGAGCCCCAAAATCGCAAAGCCGAGCATAAAGGCCACGGGGACGAGGCCGGCAAAGTCCGTGATGACATAGAGCGTCATGTGCACACCGAAAAAACGATGCACCGCACCGTTCAGTGCGGCAAACCCAACCGCAGAGCCGCGCGGGCCGATGGCGCGCACATCCACACAACGCACAAGCACCGTCCACAAAACGAACGCGAGCAAAAGAGAGATACCGATGATATACAGCTGTTTTTTTGTTTTTTTCATAAAAAAGCCCTTCCTTTTTTGTACTGCACATACAGTCTAAAGGAAGGGCTTTGATATTTCAAGAAACGATCCGTCACATCCGTGACACGAAGCGTGTCACCCCCGTTTTAAGAGCACGGTCACCTTAATAGCAAGCAAGGCAAACGCAAGGGTGGCGGCATAGGGATGCAGGCCGACCACAAAAAGAAGCGATGCGATCGCGCCGAGGGCGAGGGATATCTCGTCGTCGTGCTTTGTAAACCGCACGGCGGTACGGTTTTTCAGGATAAGCGTAAGAATTCCCATCAGGAAAGAAAGGGCAACCGCTGCGATATACATAGCCTTCAAGGGCAAGCCGACCGAAAGCGAAAAAAGCGAAACCGCCGTGACGTTCCCCTCTGCCCGCTGTGCGAACAAGGGAAGGAACAAAAGCAGCCCCATCAAAAGATCCGCAAGCGAAAAAACCAGCGAGCAAAACCGCTTTCCCTGCATCCTTTTATCCTCTTCGGCAAGCCGCAGAGCCTCATCGGTGGAAAGAAGCATATCCACCGTGACCGAAAAATAAGCGGCAAGCGCCTTCAGAGAATCAATGCTCGGATACCCGCGCTGAGACTCCCACTTGGAGACCGCGGTGCGCGAGACGTAGATCGCATCTGCGAGCTGCTGCTGCGTGATCCCCTTTTCTTTTCTTAAATCCTTTAGCTTTTCGCTAAAATTCATTTTATTACCCTCGTATTGACTATAATTATTTACAATCCGCTATATCCTTAATGACCTCTGCCGCCATCAGAAGTCCCGCAACAGAAGGGACGAAGGAGACGCTTCCAATGACTCTTTCACCGCTTTCCTCGGGAGCGCGGATCGGCTCCTCCTTGGAATACACCACCTTCAGGTGATGAATGCCGCGCTTTCTTAACTCCGTGCGCATCACGCGCGCAAGGGGGCAGACCGAGGTTTTGGAGATATCCGCGACCTCGAGCATCTCGGGGCAGAGCTTATTGCCCGTGCCCATGGCGCTGATGATCTTAGTGCCCGCACGCACCGCCTCGGTGACGAGCGAGAGCTTGGCGCTCACGTTATCGATCGCATCCACGATATAATCGTAGGACGAAAAATCAAATTCCTCGCTGCACGCGGGAAGATAGAGCATCTTTTTTATCTCCACCCTGCATGCGGGATTGACAGCGAGGATGCGCTCTCTTGCGACCTCGACCTTATCCCTGCCCACCGTGGAAAGATCCGCGACAAGCTGGCGGTTGATATTCGAGGGCGCGACCGTATCGGCATCCACCACCGTGATCGCACCGATGCCGCTTCTTGCCAGCGCCTCCAGGCAATAGCTGCCGACGCCGCCGACACCGAAGAGCAGAACGCGCGCGTTTTTCAGCCGCTCCATTCCCTCCCTGCCGAGCAGCCGCTCGGTGCGCCCGTACAATTCCTCTCTTTTCATATCGCTGTATTCTCCCTTCGGTTTTTGCGGTATTCCAGCGGCGTCATATGCATCTGCTCCTTGAACACCTTGCAGAAATAGGCGCTGGAATTGAAGCCCACGGACATCGCAAGCTCGGTGATATTCCTCTCGCCCGCATCGAGCAGGCGGCAGGCCGCGCGCACGCGTATCATATTGATGTAGGAAACGATCGAGAGACCGAGATCCCTCGAAAACAGATGGCAAAGATGGTATTTGGAAAGAAAGAAGGCATCCGCAAGCTCGCCGATCAAGCGGATCCTGTCGTAGTTCTCGTGAATATAGCGCACGATCCTCTCCATCCGCGCGTTCGACTGCTCCTTCACCTCGCGCGTGCGCTGCCTGTCCGTAAGCAAAAACAAAAGCTCAAAGACGTTGCCCGCAAGCAGCGCCTCCTGCCCGCCCTCCGCAAGCTCCCTTTCGTAAGCGGAGATCATCGCGCGGCAGATGCCCTCAGTGCGCACCGCGCTCTCGCCGATCGGGCGCAGGACCGATACCTCGCGCAGGCAGGAAAGGCTCTCCACCATCATAGGAGAAAAATATTTGGAAAGATACGCGCCGTCGATATGCAGAAGCGTGCGATCCGCCATACCGCCGACGGTGCGGTGCAGAGTATTCGGCGGGATCAGAACGACATCCCCCTCACAAACGCTGTAGAAGCGGTCGCCGATAAAGTATTCCCTCTCGCCCTCGCAAAGATAATAGATCTCAAAATAGGGGTGATCGTGCATCTCGAGCATCGAGCTATTGCCCGTTCGCCGACCCACGTAGATGCCGCACTCGCGCACCGATCTGTCTGCATCCGGCATGCATCATCCCTCCTCCTGCGGCACTGCCGCATTTTCTTTTTTCATTGTACCTTAAATGCGCTCCCTTGTCAATGTATTTCGGCAAAGAAAATCGCAAGATTTTTATATTTTTATTAAAACCGACAAGATATTGATAGCATTTTAAGAAAGAATGTGCTAAAATGATGGCGTAAAAAACAAAAATCAAAGGAGATTTGATCCGTGATCTACGAAAACAATACCGTAAAAGGCTTGAAGATCGCCTACATCGGCGGCGGCTCGCGCGGCTGGGCCTGGAACCTGATGAAGGATCTGGGAGGTGCCGAGGACCTCTTCGGCGAGGTTGCGCTCTACGACATCGACTACGAGGCGGCGAAGCATAACGAAGAGATCGGTAACACCCGCGTTCCCGCAAAGAACTTTACCTACAGCGCAAAGAAGACCATCGGCGAGGCTCTCACCGATGCGGATTTCATCGTCGTTTCCATCCTTCCCGGCACGTTTGACGAGATGGAGTCCGACGTGCATACCCCCGAGAAGTACGGCGTATGGCAGTCCGTCGGCGATACGGCGGGCCCCGGCGGTCTGATCCGCGCGATGCGTACCATTCCTATGTTCCAAGAGATCGCTCTTGCGATCAAGGAAAACGCGCCGAACGCTTGGGTCATCAACTACACCAACCCCATGGCGATCTGCGTGAAGGCACTTTACAAGGCGTTCCCCGAGATCAAGGCCTTCGGCTGCTGCCACGAGGTATTCGGCACGCAGAAGCTGCTCTCCGCCGCACTCAAGGAGATCAAGGGCATCGAGGGCGCGACCAAGGACGATATCCGCGTAGAGGTTACCGGCGTGAACCACTTCACCTGGCTGACCAAGGCACAGTACAGGAATATCGACCTCTTCCCCATTTACAAGGAGTTTGCCGATAAGCACTACGATGCGGGCTTCTCCGAGAACGGCACCGGCAACTGGCTCAACGATTTCTTCGCTTGCGGCCATAAGGTGAAGTTCGACCTCTTTAAAAAGTACGGCGTGCTGGCCGCCGCAGGCGACCGCCACCTCGCGGAGTTTATGCCTCCCCACGCATATCTGAAGAATCCCGAGCAGGTAAAGGGCTGGCTCTTCGGCCTTACCCCCGTTTCGTGGAGAAAGGAAAACCTCGTGACGCGCCTTGAAAAGAGCGAGGCTTACCGCAGCGGTAAGGAGGCGTTCACCCTCGATATCACGGGTGAGGAGGGCGTAAGACAGATGCGCGCCATCCTCGGCCTCTGCCCCTTCGTTACCAACGTCAACCTCCCCAACAAGGGTCAGATCCCGAACCTTCCCCTCGGCTCCGTCGTTGAGACCAACGCCGTATTCGAGTCCGACACCGTTACCCCCGTATTCGCAGGCAACGTGCCCGAGAGCATCTATCCTCTCATCGTGACCGCAAACAAGGAAAACGACGAGATCGTGGACGCATGCTTCGAGCGCAGCCTTGAAAAGTGCTACAAGGCGTTCGCCGCCAACCACGCGCTGGTCAACCTCTCCGACGAGGAGAAGAAGGCACTCTTCGACGAGATGGTCGAGAACACCAAGGCCTACCTCGGCGAGTACAAATAATAACTATTGTTTACAAAACGGAACATAAAACAAAGCCGATTGCATATGCAACCGGCTTTGCTTTATGCTTTTATATATCTTGTCAGCCTTGTGCTTCCAATCTTTTTTATTTTCCCGCTCTTCACCATTTGGTGCAAAACCGATTCCACGGTAGCAGCGCTGACGTCGGGTAATACATCCATGATCTCGGCCTTCGAGATCGGGATGAGGCTGTTCAGGACCATCGCCTCGATCCTTGCCGACTTCGTGATCCTTTTTCCTTGAACCACAGCGAAACGCTTATCAAGCTCCTTATAACACATATACAGCATAGAAAGAAAATTTTCTATAAACGGAACGTAAGAGTTTTGGTTTTCGTGCCAGCCGACACTCGATGCGCGCAACGCCTCGTAGTAATACGCCTTATAGTTGTTGATCTGCTCCTCGAAGGAAACGTATTTACCCGCATCATATCCGTTCTTATAAAGCAAAAGCAAGGAAAGAAGACGCGACATTCTTCCGTTTCCGTCTCGGAAGGGATGGATGCAAAGAAAATCCAGCACCACGCAGGGGATGAGCAGCAGCTGATTGATATTCGCATTGTCTCTCGCCTCCAGATAGGCAAGCTCCAGCTGCTCCATCGCCTCCTCCACCTCGCTTGCCTCGGTAGGCTTAAAGCGGATGCTTCTGTTTCCGTCCTTGTCCTGCTCGATAATATAATTATCACTTGTTTTATACTGACCGCCGTACTCATATCCGGCGAGCTGCATCATCGTCCCATGCAGCCTGAGAATATCAGATCGCCTGAAGTCCAGAGTGTCGTGGTGCAGGTGAACGGCGTTCAGCGCATCTCTATAGCCTGCGATCTCTCCCTCGGTGTGATTTTGCGGTGCACTTTCGCGGTTGACGATGGCGGCAATACGCGCATCGCTCGTCACGATGCCCTCAATTGCGTTCGAGCTTTTTACCGATTGCACTCTTGCAACCGCTTCCAGCTCGGTAAAGATCTTTTCATTCTCTTCCTTTCTGACACCCGCCATCGTCCTCAGCGACGAAATGCTTGCCGTCAGGTTGATAAGCTTGACGGGCAAAAGCCCGTTATCCAAAAAGGAATAATCGAATTTTCTCATATACACCCTCGCTTTCCGCGCATTATAATGATAAAGGATATCATTATCATACCATATTTTATGCAGAAAAGCAAGTGTTTCTGCCTAATATTTCTCGAAAAATAGGCAGTAAACGCCAAAATAGGCAGAAAAATAGGCAGAAAAAGAGGCTAAATTTCTTTAGCCCCTATTTCATCTCCGCGCACGCGCGGTATGAAATCAACGCATCGCGTTGTATGTAATCGCGGCAAAGCCGCGTATGTCCTCCGCGCACCGCGCGGTATGAAATCAACGCACCGCGTTGTATGCAATCGCGGCAAAGCCGCGTATGTCCTCCGCGCCTCGCGGTATGAAATCAACGCCTCGCGTTGTATGTAATCGCGGCAAAGCCGCGTATGTCCTCCGCGCCTCGCGCGGTATGGCATCAACGCATCGCGTTGTATGTCCTCAATCCCACCGGGATTGTATGCAATCGCGGCAAACTCGCGCACGTCCTCCGCGCCTCGCGCGGTATGAAAATATTACTGTATGACCTCGCACCTGCCCGCCCGCAGAAGGCCGATCAGCTGTGCCGCGCTCTCGATCCTCTCCTCCGTCAGCACGCCCGAGCCGCCGATATCCTCGGTGCGATGGGCGTCCGAGCCCCCGGTCATCGGGAGGCCGTGCGCGGCGGCGATCATAAAGGACTGATCGCTCCTGTCGTCGTGGCGCGGATTGGAATTATAGACCTCAAAGCCGTCCACCTTATCGGGCACGGGCACGCAGGCACCATCGCGGTTCGGATGCGCCTGCACGACGAGAATGCCGCTCTTATGCGCCGCCTCGCGCATTTTCTCAATGCCGTAGGTATGCAGGTCCTCGTTTGCGAGCAAAAACTCCTTCGTCAGCCCGAAGAGAAGGTAATGGTTGGGATCCCCATCAAAGCAGACCTCTGCCCCGGGCAGAACGGTGACGCCGAGCCGATCCCCCTCGTATTTCGCGCTATAGTAGCCCGAAAGGAAGATCGAGACCTTCTCCGCCCACGGAATATCGCCGAGCGCGTCCAGAGTATTTTTCTGAAAATGATCGGTGATAAAGAGGGTGGAATACCCCGCCTCCTTATAGGCGCGCACCATCTGGAAGGCGCGCAGCTTGCCGCAACGGCTGACCTCCGCCGTATGCAGATGCGTTTCGGTCTTGAACATAGCTTTTCCCTCAAAATAAAATATAACACATTATATCACACAAAGAAAAAAATTGCAACGGTTTTATTTGTTAAATGTTTGTCAAAATACACCAAATTTTTACCTTCGTTTTTGAGCAAATTGTCAACTTTGTCTTGACTTTCCTTCATTTTTATGGTATATTAGATTGATAGCTTCATATAATAATTTTATATTTATTGTTTAAAAGCTTAGAAAATGACACAGAACGCCCCCACGGGGCGAAAAATGAAAGGTTATTCTATGCCACTTTTCAAATTGGGCAAGACCCACGTTCCTCACAGAAAGAATACGGCAGACAGCATGCCGGTGCGCATGCCTCCGCCCGCCGAGGTGCTGATCCCGACGGTGATGCACATAGGCGCACCCGCCACTCCCATCGTTGCGGAGGGCGAGCCTGTTTTCGTCGGGCAGAAGATCGCGGAGGCGGGCGGCTACGTCAGCGCGCCGATCCACGCCTCGGTCTCGGGTACGGTAAAGGGGATCGAGAGCATTATGCGCTCCGACGGACGGACCGTGCCTGCCATTCGCATCGAATCGGACGGCAATATGACACCCTATAAAGACCTTTCGGTCCCTGCGGTGACGGATTTTGACAGCTTCTCGGCCGCGGTGCGCGAGAGCGGTGCCGTCGGTCTCGGCGGCGCGGGCTTCCCCACGAGCGTGAAGCTCGACGGTGAAAAGAAGGGGCTGATCCGCACGGTCATCATCAACGGCGCGGAGTGCGAGCCCTATATCACCTCGGATACGCAGACGATGCTGCACGACGGCGCGGATATCTACGACGGTATGATGCTTCTGAAGCGCTTTATCAGTGCGGAGGAATTCATCATCGGCGTTGAAAGCAACAAGCAGGAATGCATCAATAAGCTCCGCCTGCTCTTCGCCGAGGAGGAGAGCCACGACGTGAAGGTGGTTGCTCTTCCCTCCACCTATCCGCAGGGCGGCGAGAAGATCCTGATCTACAATCTGACGGGGCGCGAGGTGCCCGAGGGTAAGCTGCCCGCAGATGCCGGCTGCCTTGTCATGAACGTAACGACGCTTGCCTTCCTCGGCAAATACTTCCGCACGGGTATGCCTCTCGTTGAAAAATGCGTGACGGTGGACGGCTCGGCGGTCCTCCATCCGAAGAACGTGATCGCACCCATCGGCACCCCGATCGAGGACGTGCTTGCCTTTGCGGGCGGCATCTCCGATGACGTCGGCAAGCTTCTCTACGGCGGCCCGATGATGGGAATCGCGCTTCACAGCATCAAGGATCCCATCCTCAAGACCACCAACGCCGTGACCGTGCTGAACGCAAAGGACGCGCTCCCGAAGCCGACCACGCCCTGCATCCACTGCGGCCGCTGCGTTTCTGCCTGCCCGATGCGCCTCAATCCCACGCAGTTCTCGAAGGCTCTGCGCCTGCCCTCGGACGAGATGGTCGCCCTTCTCAGCGAGGAAAAGCTCGGCCTTTGCATCGAGTGCGGCTGCTGCTCCTTCGTTTGCCCCGCAGGCAGACCGCTGGTGGAGAACAACCGTATCGGTAAAGCCAAATTCAAGGCCGCCCTGGCGGCAAACCCCGTGGCCACCGGCACGGCGGTAAAGAAATAAAGGAGGAACGAAAAAAGTGAATAAGCTCATCATCTCCTCCTCGCCTCACCTGCGCTCGCCGCTCACAACGCAGCGTGTTATGATCGACGTGCTGATCGCCCTGCTTCCCACCACGGTGGCGGCGGTCGTGCTCTTCCGCCTCGAGGCGCTGTGGCTGATCCTCGTTTGCTGCATCACCGCGCTTGCGACCGAGGCGCTCTTCCAGCTCGCGGCGAGACGCGAGCAGACCATCACGGACGGCTCCGCGCTCATTACGGGCCTTCTCGTCGGCCTCTCCCTGCACGCCAACGTGCCGCTGTGGCAGGCGGCGGTGGGCACCGTGTTTGCCATCGCGGTCGTGAAGCTCTGCTTCGGCGGCCTCGGCAAGAACTTTGCCAATCCCGCGATCACCGGCCGTATCTTTATGCTGGTCGCCTTTGCCGAATCGGCAGGCGGTGCGTATTCGCACGCGCTCGTCGAGGAGTACAAGGGCATCTACCCGAACCACGCCTCGGTGCTTGCCTCTATGGCAACCCCGCTGAACAAGATCAACGATGCGGGGATCGGCTACCTTCTTTGCAACGAATGCAAGGCGGCGGGCAAGACCTTCTGCCCCGAATTCCTTCTTGATATGTTCCTCGGCAGAGGCCTCTGCGGCGGCGCGATCGGCGAGGTCTGCTCGCTGGCGCTGCTCATCGGCTTCGCCTACCTTCTGATCCGCCGCGTGATCTCTTGGCACACGCCCGTTACCTTCATCGGTACGGTATTCATCCTTTCCTGGATCCTTTCGGGCAACCTCGCCTACGCGGTCTACTACGTATTCGCGGGCAGCCTTCTGATCGGCGCGATCTTTATGGCGACCGATTACGTGACCACCCCCATCAACAAGGCGGGCAAGCTCGTCTTCGGTTTCGGCTGCGGTCTGATCACCGTGCTGATCCGCTTCTACGGTGCTTACCCCGAGGGCGTGTCCTTCGCGATCCTCTTTATGAACATCCTTACGCCGTATATTGAAAAATGGACCAAGGCGCGCCCGCTCGGCGCAAAAAGAGGAGGTGCGAGAAAATGACGAAAAAGACCTTCGCACTTCTGAAGCCCGCCATCGTGCTGACCGTGATCTGCATGGTAGCGGCGATCCTCCTTGCCGTCGTCAATCTCTTTGCCGCGCCCGTGATCGCACAGGCCGAAAAGGATAAGCAGCTTGCCACCCTCTCCGTGGTGCTTCCCGATGCCAAGGGCTTTAACGAGCTTTCCGCCGAGGGCGCTCCCGCCACCGTAAAGAGCGTGTTTGAGGAGACTGAGGGCGGCGGCCACGTGCTTTTCTGCGAGACCGAGACCGGCTTTGATACGCTCACCTTCTCCATCGGCGTTGATGGGGAGGGCAAGATCGCGGGCATCAAGCTCACCTCCCTATTCTACTCGGCGGGTGACTCCGGTAAGGAAAACGCAATTTTCGATCTGATCCGATCCTACGTCGGTCAGAGAAACACAGAAAACGCCATCAAGGTGTCGAACGCGACCTTTTCATCCAACGCGATGAAGGAGGCGATCAACGATGCGCTTGATCACGCGAAAGCTTTGAGGGAGGGTCGGTAAAAATGAAAAACAATAAGCTTCTGATCCTTCTTCGCGGTATCATTATGGAAAACCCCGTGCTGGTGCTGGTGCTCGGCACCTGTCCGACCCTGGCGCAGACCACGAGCGTGATCGGCGCGCTCGGTATGGGCGTTGCGGCAACGCTGGTGCTGATCGGCTCCAATGCGGTGATCTCCGCTCTGCGCAAGCTGATCCCCGACACGGTGCGCATCCCCTGCTATATCGTAATTATCGCCACCTTCGTCACGGTGGTGCAGCTGCTGATGCAGGCGTATCTGCCCGCGCTCTATGAGATGATGGGCGTATACCTTGCTCTGATCGTCGTAAACTGCATCATTCTCGGCCGTGCCGAGATGTTCGCAAGAAAGAACACCGTGCTTGACTCCACGCTCGACGGCCTCGGAATGGGCCTCGGCTTCCTCGTCGCGCTTCTCGCGATGGCGACCGTGCGCGAGGTTCTCGGCGCAGGCACCTTTGCAAGCCTACCCGTGCCCTTCTTCAAGACCTACCACGTGCCGATCCTCGTGCAGGCGCCCGGCGGCTTCCTCGTATTCGGTATCCTGATCGCCGTGATGAACAAGATCAAGGAAAAGGAGGGCGGCGTGAAGCGCAAGTCCTTCTCCTGCGAGGGCTGCCCCTCTGCGGCACACTGCAAGAAGGCATCCTGCGGCGAAATGAGCGAATTCCACACCCCCGCAAAGGAGGTAAACGAGCATGACGCTTAAATCTCTTATCCTGATCCTGATGGGCGGCGTTCTGGTCAACAACTACGTTCTCCAGCGCTTCCTCGGCATCTGTCCCTTCCTCGGTGTTTCCAAGAAATTCTCGCAGGCAACGGGCATGGGCATCGCCGTGACCTTCGTTATGCTTTGCGCGACGGCGGTCACCTGGCCGATCCAGACCTATATTCTCGAAAAATTCAACCTCGGCTATCTGCAGACCATCGTGTTCATTCTCGTGATCGCGGCGCTGGTGCAGTTCGTGGAGCTGGTGCTGAAGCGGTTCATCCCCGCGCTGCACCGTTCTCTCGGCGTGTACCTGCCCCTCATCACCACGAACTGCGCCGTTCTCGGCGTGACCATCAACAACATTACCGACGGATATAACTTCCTCGAGTCGATGGTCTCCTCGCTCGGCGTGGGTCTCGGCTTCCTTCTCGCTATGGTGCTTTTCGCAGGCGTGCGCTCGAAGATCGACAATTCCGCACCCCCGAAGTGCCTGCAGGGGCTTCCCGTAACGCTGATCGCCGCCTCCATCGTCTCGCTCTCCTTCTACGGCTTTGCGAGCGTTGTGGAAAATCTTCTGAAGTGAGGTGGTAGCAATGCCTGATATTTTGATCCCCCTTCTCGTTCTTTCGGCCGTCGGCATTCTCTGTGCCGTGCTGCTCGTCGTGGCGGCAAAGTATTTCTCCACCGAGGAGAATCGCGAGGCGGTCGCCCTGCGTGACTGCCTGCCGGGTGCCAACTGCGGCGCCTGCGGCTTCTCGGGCTGTGATGCCTATGCCAAGGCGCTCGCCGAGGGAGAGACCGACAAGACAAATCTTTGCGTTCCCGGCGGCGATAAGACCGCGCGCGACATTGCCGAGATCCTCGGCACCGAGGCAGAGGACGTAGAGGAGCTCGTCGCGTACGTTGCCTGCGGCGGCACCTGCGATTCCTCGGGAAGAAAGTACGATTACCGCGGCAAGCCCTCCTGCGTGGCGGCAAGCGCCGCCTTCAACGGTGACCGCTTCTGCACCTTCGCCTGCCTCGGCTACGGCGACTGTATGCAGGTCTGCCCCAATAACGCCATCTCGATCGAGGGCGGCATCGCCAAGATCGATCCCAAAAAGTGCGTGGGCTGCGGCCTCTGCGCCAAGACCTGCCCGAAGCACATCATCCATCTCGTGAGGGACACCACGCGCGTGGTCGTCAAATGCTCGAACAAAAATAAGGGTATGGACGTCCGCAAGATCTGCAAGAGCGGCTGTATCGGCTGCGGCAAGTGCGTGAAGGTCTGCCCCACGGGCGCGATGCGCCTCGTTGACAACCTCGCCACCATCGATTACTCCAAGTGCACCTCCTGCGGTCTCTGCGCAGAGGCATGCCCCGTGCATTGCCTTGAGGAGGGCAGCTTCCTCTGCGGCAGCCGCTTCTCGGTGGAATAAGCCACCGATGAAGGCCGATAAAAAAACGCGCACCCTGCGCGACCTTGTTCTGATCCTATCCCTGCTTTGCATCGGGCTGATCCTCTTTTTCATCCTGCGCGGCAGTATGCAGGCGGGAACGCAGGTTGCCGTGATCGTGGATAACGAGACGGTCGCGACCTATTCGCTCCTTACGGACGGCGAATACCCTCTGCTTGACGGCAAGAACCTGCTCGTGATCGAGGAGGGCGCGGCGTATATCGGGGAGAGCGAATGCCCCGATCATCTTTGCGAGCGGATGGGGCGCATCCGAAAAAGCGGCGCGCGCATCGTTTGCCTGCCGCATCACCTGACGGTGAAAATTATTTAACCGAAAAAAGGCCGACTCCCACCGAGACGGCCTTACTTTTTAGAAAGGAGAGCATCATGAAAAACCGCAAAAGGCTTCGCAAAATGACCGTGCTGTCCCTGCTCTTTGCCCTCGCAATGATCTTCTCCTTCGTGGAGAGCCGACTGCCGACCTTCATCCCCATTCCGGGCGTGAAGCTCGGGCTCTGCAACGTCGTGGTGATCTTCACGCTTCTGCGGCTCGGCGCGCCCGAGGCGATCGCCGTATCGGTGCTGCGCGTGCTGCTCTCCTCCCTGCTCTTCGGCAATATGGCGGCATTCTTCTACAGCCTTGCGGGTGCTGTGCTCTCGCTCGCAGGTATGATCCTTCTCTCGAAAACGAAGCTCTTCTCCCCCGTCGGCATCAGCGTCGCGGGCGGCGTGCTTCACAATATCGGCCAGATCCTGATGGCAATGCTCATCCTCGGCACGGCGGGCGTGCTCTACTATCTGCCCGTGCTGCTGATCGCAGGCACCGTCGCAGGTGCGCTGATCGGCCTCGCCGCCGCTTACCTCACCAAAAGAGTGGATATCTAATTTCATCATAATTATTCAACCCCTTTGTGTAATCAGAAGCTTAAGCTCGACCTGCATAAAGGGGTTTTTTTATTTTTCGTCAGTACGAATGACCGTCAATGGCTTATTTAATTCTTTTGCCTAATTTACTGTATATATCGTCCCCTTTGACTGCCCATCCCAAATGACAAGCACCGCATCTGCCATCTTCACCATTTCGTCGTTGCGCTTTATAGGTGCATACCGACTGTATAGATCATAGCGTGGCCGCACGATATATTTTGAAAGACGATTCTGATCAGCAAACTGCTCCGCAAGCGCATCAATACCGTTAGCGCCTCCGCTGATAATTGTATGCACCCGGTTTGAAATATATGGCGTAAGATCAAAATCCTTTATACTCCGCGAGCCAACAACTAAAAGCTTCATAATTATCCCTCCTTTGGTATATATTTTTATAAGTATATACCAATTTAGATGTATTGTCAAGTGGGTGTATATTCGTTAAAATATAGAAAAAGGAGGTGGCACGGATGGTTAAGCTAACGATCAAGGAATATCTCGAAGCGCACGGCGTTTCACGCTACGAGCTTGCAAAGCGCACCGATATCAAGTATCAGACGATCGACCGATACTATAAAAACCGCGTGGTTCGCTTTGATGGCTATATTTTGGACCGCATCTGCGCCGCTCTCGACTGCACTATTTCGGATATTCTCACCTACACGGCGGATGAATAACAGTTGTTTTGCGCATAATTCTTTACAAAACACCACACCCGCGTTAGGATCAAATAAAAAAATTAAAAAACACGGCACTTCTCTTTTGAGATGCACCGTGTTTTTTGTTTTTTAGAAAAACATCCTTAAAGATCGCTTTCCCTTGCAATGCGGATGAACTCCGTCATCGCGCGGGTGCAGTAGCGGTTTTTCTTGTAGGCGATGCAGAGCGTGCGCCCGAGGTCCGCCTCACGGATCTTATAAAGGCAGAGGGATCTGCCGAGCCTTGCGAAGCGGAAGAGCGTATCCGTTGCAAAGCACAGCCCCATACCGCTATCCGCGAGCGCGTAGGAGATGTTCAGCTGATCGACGCTGAAGGCCACGCGCGGCGTGACGCCGCCGCGGTCGAAAATATGCATCGCGCGGTTATACATATCGTTTCCGCTTTTTAAAAGAATGAAGCTCTCCGCCCCGAAATCGGCGATCGAGACGGCGGGGATATCGGCAAGCGACACGCCCGCATAAATCTGCTCGGGCAGGATCGCAAAGTCCGAAAGGCGCGCGTTGATCGGCAGCTCGGCAGGCACGCAAAGCAGGATCTGCTCGCGCGCCAGAGGGTAGCCCTCGAAGCCCTCGGGCAGAGAGTCAAAGCTATCCACGACGATATCCAGCGCATCCGCACGCACCGCATCTAAAAGCGACTGCGACTTCGCCTCCACAAGCTCCACCTCCACGCCGGGATACTGCGAGGAAAAGCGGTTGATGATCCCTGCGAGCACGTGGGAGCAGAGATAGTTCGTGCCGCCGACCGAGAGGCGACCGACCGAAAGCCCATTCATATCGCTGATACGCGCCTCCAGCTCGCTGCGGATCGCCATCACGCGCTGCGCGGCATCCATATACGCGCGCCCCGCCTCGGTAAGCAAAACGCCGCCGCCCGTGCGCTCAAAGAGCGGCGCGCCGATCTCCTTCTCTAAATTTTTGATCGCCGCACTGAGCGAGGGCTGAGAAATAAAAAGCTTCTCTGCCGCGCGCGTGAAGCTCCCCTCCTTATAGACCGCGTAGGCGTAATCCATCTTGGCAAACATACGGGCTCTCTCCTTTGTTCTCATAGGTTTTTTCTATGGGAATTATTTTTTATTCGTATTTGACTATATCTTACCACGGGTATATACTATTGTCAAGACCAAAGGAGAGTGTTTATGAAAAAAATCCTTCACTATCTTATCCCGATCGGCTGCGCCGCGCTTTCGGCGCTGAATTATAAGATCTTCGTTTTTCCGAACGACTTTGCCCCCTCGGGCATCGACGGGCTCTGCACGATGATCCAGCACCTTCTCGGCACGAATATGGGGTATTTTTCCCTGGCGGCAAATCTGCCGCTTCTGCTTCTCGGCCTCGTTTTTCTTGAGCGCCCCTTCGTTTATAAAACCGCCGCCTACACCGTTTGCTTTTCCCTCTTCTCTCTGCTTTTCGGGGGTATGGGTTGGATACCGACCTTTGCCGTCACAGACACCGCGGGGCTAGTGCTTGCGCCGATCGCCGCCGCGACGGTGCGCGGTATCCTTTACGCCGCCACGCTCGGCGCGGGTGCCAGCAGCGGCGGCACGGATCTGATCGCCGCGATGATCAAGAAAAGGAAGCCCCATCTTCCCCTGATGCAGATCATTTTCGGGATCAACGTCGCCGTTGCCTGCCTTTCCTTCTTCGTTTACGGAATGCGCTTCGAGCCCGTGATCCTCAGCATCCTCTACGCCTTTCTCACAAGCCTCGTCTCCCGCCGCATCAGCGAGGGGCGCGGCACCGAGATCCGATTTGAGATCATCACAGAGGAGGCAGAGCGCCTTTGCGAGGCGATCCGCCGCGACCTCGCCGCCACCGCAACGGTGCTGGATGCCGAGGGCGCCTATTCGGGAAGGAAGAAGCAGCTCGTGATCTGCGTGCTACCAAGACAAAAGGCACCGCACCTCGAAAAAATCGTTGCAAGCCTTTCGGGCGCGGTCTGCTTCGAGAGCCGCGTGGGTGCCTCTCTCACTTAATAAAAAATACGAAAAAACGCACTCTTTTCGCAAAAAGGGCGCGTTTTTTTATTGACAGACGGGCGTTTTCGTGCTATGATATTAAAAAAAGAAGAAACGGAGATCACTATGGGTATTGCATTGATCACAGGCGCATCGAGCGGCATCGGGCGCGAATTTGCAAGGCAGCTGAAGAGGGATTACGGCATCGAGGGGTTCTGGCTCGTCGCGCGCCGCGCCGACCGAATGGAGGCGCTGGCAAAGGAGCTTGACATCAAGGCGCGCATCATCCCTGCCGACCTCTGCACCGACGAGGGCGTGAACGCCGTGAGGACGGCACTCTGCGAGGAGAAGCCCGCGATCCGCGTGCTGATCAACGCGGCAGGCTTCGGCCGCTTCGGCGCGCACGATCAGATCTCGGAGGAGGATACCGCGCGTATGATCGATCTGAACTGCAAGGCGCTGGTGCTGATCACGCATATGGCGCTGCCCTATATGGAAAGGGGCGGGCAGATCATCGAGATGGGAAGCGGCTCCTGCTTTACCCCTCTGCCGAACTTCAACGTGTACGCCGCCTCGAAGTCCTTCGTTCTGCATTACACGAAGGCGCTTTACTACGAGGTAAAAAAATACGGCGTGAGCGCCACCGCCTTCTGCCCCGGCTTCGTGCATACCGAGTTTTTGGATGCGGCGGGGACGGATAAGGCGGTCAACCGCCCGAAAAAGACAAAGCCCCTTCTGAGGGTGGAGCCCGTGGTGCGCGGCTGCCTGCGTGCCGCAAGGAAGGGCAAAAAGATGTACGTCACCAATTGGTACACCAAGCTCCAGCATATGCTCTTTAAAATCTTGCCCGACGGCATTCTTTCCCGTCTCTGGCTCGGAATGCAGATCAACGCAGAGGATGAAAAATGAGTAATACGAAAACAAAGGTTTACAAAAACAAGGATAATACACCGCCCGAGCGCAAATATCTTGCCGCAGGGGCGTTGACGGCGCCTCTGCCGCCCGCGCTCGTTACCGTGGGCGAGGGGGAGGACGAGAACGTGCTGACCGTTGCCTGGACGGGTATCTTGGCAACCCAGCCACCTAAGACCTATATCTCGGTGCGCCCCTCGCGCCATTCCTATGAGATCTTAAAAAAGCACGGCGAATTCGTGCTCCATCTCGCGAGCGCAGAGATGGCGAAGGCCGTGGACTATGCGGGCATCTATACGGGCGCAAAGGTAAATAAGTTTGAAAAATGCGGCTTCACGCGCGTAAAGAGCGAATGCGTCGGCGCACCGACGGTCGCCGAATGCCCCGTGGCGCTCGAATGCCGCGTGACCGAGGTCGTCCCGATGGGCTCGCACGACGTCTTTTTTGCGGATATTCTGCGCATCAGCTGCCACGAGGATCTGCTTGACGAGAAGGGCAAGCTGCATATGGAGCGCGCGGGGCTTCTCGCCTATGCGCACGGCGAATACTTCGCGCTCGGCAAGCGCCTCGGCGCCTTCGGCTTCTCGGCGGCAAAGAAGAAAAAGCATCCGCCGAAAAGCACACCGAGGAGGGATAAAAAATGAGCAATCAGACCACCGAAAGCACGCGCGTGATGCTTCTCTCCCTCATCGAGGCGGAATACGAAAGCGACGCGGCGTTTGAGCGCGCGCTCGGCTTACCCGAAAAGACCGTGAACAACTGGCGGCGCGGACGGAGCGCCTCCTTTATGAAAATGCTGCCCCTGCTCTCGGAGCGCTTCCGCGTGCAGGTGGGCGCGCTGATGGATATGCCGCTGCGCGGCGAGGCGGCGGAGCTCTCGGAGGAGGAGCTGCACCTTCTGCATCTCTACCGCCGATCCCGCACCCTGCCCGCCCAGATGCGAAAGGCACTGGCGGAGACCGTGGAGGCGACCATACGCCTCTACATTCAGAGCGCCGAGACGCTCGCGCAGGAAAAGAAGCGCAGCGCAAGAAAAACCAAGGAAAAATAATTTGGAGGAAGAAAAAAATGATCTTAACCAACACCGTCATTCCCTTTAACACACGCTTCGGCCTGTATAAGGCGATCGATATGGTTTGCGAGGCGGGCTTCCGCTCGGTCGATATCGACCTTTGCGATCTTGACAGCCCCCTGCTGCAGAGGGACAACGCCGAGGCGATCGCCGAGGTCAAGCGCCGTCTTGAAACATACGGCGCGGTCGCACACCAGGCGCACGCCCCCTTCCCCATCGGCAAGGATGCCTACCGCATCCCCGAGGAGAATATCGACGAGCTGCTTCGCCGCTCGCTCGAGGTGGCGGGTGCGCTCGGGATCGCGCAGGTGATCTTCCATCCCATCCGCATCTATGACAGCACGATGGCAGAGCGCATCGCGGTCAACCGCGAGATCCTCGCGCCCTACGGCGAATACGCAAAGAAATGCGGCACGCACATCGCCGTGGAGAACCTCTTCTGCCAGCATAAGGAAAACAGAGCCAAGCTGACCGCCAACGCCTGCTCGACGGGCGAGGAGCTCGCCGCCACGGTGGATGCGCTCGGCGAGGGCTTCGTTGCCTGCCTCGACGTCGGCCACGCGGGCCTTGCGGGACAGAGCGCGGCAGAGATGATCCGCACCCTCGGCAAAAAGCGCCTGCACGCCCTTCACGTGCACGATAACAACTATATGGAGGATCAGCACAAGGTGCCCTACCACGGCAAGATGGACTGGGAGTCGATCATCGACGCGCTTGCCGAGATCGGCTATGATGACAGCTTCACCTTCGAGGCAATCCCCTCCTATACGCACAAGCTGCCCGAGCCGCTCTGCCGCTCCTTCCTTTGTGACCTCTATAACGTCGGAATGGATTTTATAAAGAGGATCGAGGAGAAGAAAAAGGAATACGGTACGCTGTAATAAAGGAGAAAAAACAATGCTTCTGACTCTGAATTCAAACTTCTTCCGCCCCTTCGGCATCGAGGGGGAGATCGAAAAATCGATCGAGGCGGGCTTCCGCTCGATCGACCTGAACCTTTGCCAGGTCAACAACAACGTGCTCTTCTTCCCCGGCAAGGAGCGCCATATCGCGAATATTAAGCGCATCCTTGCGAGCGGCGGCGCCGTCATCCATCAGACGCACGCGCCCTTCCCGAGCTACCGCGAGGGTGAGGACGAATACAATAAGCTCTTAAAGGAGCGCACCCTGCAGGCCATCGAGATCTCCGCAGAGCTCGGAGCAAGGCAGGTGATCGTGCATCCGATCCACTTTAAGAACGCAACCAAAAAGGAGCAGCTGGAAAGGAACTTAGAGCTTTACGCCCCCTACGGCGCGCTTGCGAAAAAATGCGGCATCAAAATTGCGATCGAGAATATGTGGGCGCACCACCGCGATAAGAACGACCGCATCGTGCCGAACGTCTGCTCGGATGCCGAGGAGCTTTGCACCTATCTTGACGCCCTCGGCGACGGCTATACGATCTGCCTCGACCTCGGCCACGCAGGCCTCGTCGGCGAGGCGGCGGACAAAATGATCCTCGCCATCGGCAAGGAGCGCCTCGGCGCGCTCCACGTGCACGACAACGATTTCTATCACGACAGCCACACCGCGCCCTTCCTCGGAGATATGAACTGGGACGCCATCACGGACGCCCTCGCCGCCATCGGCTACGAGGAGAGCTTCACCTTCGAGGTGGACGGCGACTATCTGCCGCCCGTCAAGGAGCTGCGCCTCCCCGCGGCAAAATACCTTCTCGCCATCGGCGAATATCTCGTCGGCGAGATCGAAAGAAAAAAGCAGAAAAAGGCTTAAAAACAACATTTTTAATAACAATTATTTACAAAACAAAAAAAACGAGGCTGCCCGTGAGGACATGGAGTGAACCCAAGGCAATGGACACGAAATAAAAAAACTTTTCGTAGAATAGCTTTGGTTTGCTCTTAAAAGCTCGTGTTTTCTCGAAACTGACATCGTTTCTCATACGGTGTCAGTTTTGTTTTTAGTTGAATACGTTC
>JAGBBQ010000019.1 GCA_017938425.1 Clostridia bacterium
CCAGCGCCCGAGCGGAACGAGTCCGCCCTCGATCAGCGCATCGTATTTTTCCTTGACCGCCGCGGTCATTTTCGTGGCAATGATCCCGGGGCATACCTCGTTGACGGTGATCCCCTCGCCTGCCAGCCGATCGGCAAAAAGCCGCGTGATCATCGAAACGCCCGCCTTGGAGATGCAGTATTCACCGCGGCTCGGCGAGCTTGTGTAGGCGGAGCAGGAGGAGATGTTCACGATCGCGCCGCCCTTTTTCTGCTTTACCATTTGGTTGGCGGCCGCCTGCGTGAGAAAGAGTGTGCCCTTGGTGTTGATGCCCATCACGCGGTCGTAGCTCTCCTCGGTCATCTCGAGAAGATCGCGGCGCACCTCGGGCGCAACCCCCGCCACGTTCACGAGCACCGCAAGCTCACCTGCCGCGATCGCCGTTTCCATCAGGCGCGCTCTGTCCTCCGCACGCGCAATATCGCCCTGCACGTAGATCATTCCGTATTCTCCGTATGCGTCAGAGTCGGGGCATTCGCTGCGTCCCATACCGACCACGCGGTAGCCCTTTTTTGCAAGTGCAACGGCGGTTGCATATCCAATGCCGCCGCCGATGCCGGTCACGATCGCGATCTTCATTTTTTGCTCTCCTTCAAAAGATTTTTGTAGTATTCGTTAAATACCGCACAGCCCGAAACGAGGCCGCGCCGCATCAGCACCGTACATTTCGAGCAGGCGGTGCAGCATTTTTTCGGGTTGAAGCGCCCCGCGAGGGAATCCTTATAAAAATCGGGATAGGCAAGCGTCACACGCCCGTAGCCTACGAGGTCGCAAGCACCCTCGCGCAGCAACTCTTCGGAGCGCTCGATCAGTGTCTCGCGATAGTAGGAAAGCCCCGAGCCGACCACGGTAAGGTCGGAAAAGCGCTCCTTGATATGCTTTTCCACGAGAGCAAAGCGCAAAAGCCCCTCCTCTGCCGGCTCGGGCGGCGCGTATGCACCCCCGCGGTAGGGGCGGTTGATATGCGGATTGTAATAGGGATTGCCGACGGTCACGTTCAGAATACGAACGCCTGCCTCTATCAGCCTTCCGATCAGAAGGTCGGGCTCGGTGAGATCGAGCGCACCCGTCTCGTCCGTGCCGAAGCCGTAAGGCTTCCTCACCATATCCGAAACGCCGAGCCTCGCCGTGAGAAGCGCCTCCCCGGGCATCGCCTCTCTCGCCGCGCGCACGCAGGCAAGGTAGAGCCTTGTGCGGTTTTCAAAATCACCGCCGTATTTTCCCTCGCGCGTGAAGGCGGAGAGCAGCTCCTGCAAGAGATAGCCGTGGCAGGACTTGACGTCCACACCGTCGAAGCCCGCCGCGATCGCAAGCGCCGCCGACCGTCCGTAGAGCGCGGGGAGCGTGTCAAGATAGGCGTCCGTAACCGTCATATCCTCGGTAACGGGGCGTTTTTCCTCATAGATCGGATGGCGGTAGGCGATCATCGGGCGAATGCTCTGCCTGCCCGAATGCGTCAGCTGCAAAAGCATCACGGGAGCAGGGAAGCCCTCCGCTACGGCTGCCGCGCGCATCTCGCATAGAAGAGAGCGGAAGGCGTCGAGGTTATCCTCTGTCAGCATCATCTGCCGCACGTTCGTCCGCCCCTCGGGGCAGACGGCGTTTGCCTCAAACCAGATCAGCCCCGCGCCGCTTCTTGCCGCGCGCATATATTTTTCTCTCGTCAGCGCGCTCGGGCGCCCGTCCTCCTCGCAGTCGCAGCCCTCCATAGGCTGAAAGACCACGCGGTTGGCAAGCGTATAGCGCCCGACCGTCAAGGGGCGATCCAGCAAGCGTTCCTTCATATAATCTCCATTCCGTCGCGTTTGCGACTGCAAAAATTCAAATCTTCTATTTGCATTGTAGCATAAAATAAAAGCAATTTATATAGAATTTTTTGCACAAAACATTGTATTTCTTGCAAAACTGTGATAGAATATAAAAAAGAAAAGGAGATAGGGTATGACGGACGTATGGTCGCTCGGCGGATGCCGCATAGAATATAAGGAAGAGAACGCTGCGGTCGCGCTCTTATGGGAGAGCCATTGCCACGCAAGCTACGAGGCGATCGCCGTCCTCGAGGGGGATATCACCCTTGCTCTCGAGGGAAGCAGCTATCGGCTCTCGGCAGGGGAGTGCGCCCTGATCTCGCCGCTTGCCTACCACACGGTGGCGGCCAATCGGCAGGGGCTTTACCGCCGCGTAACGGCACAGATCGACGCCTCCGCCGTGCCGCTCCCGCTACGTGAGCGTCTCGGGGCGGGGCAAGGGATCTCGGTCTTTCCCTTTGCGCAGGCTGCCGCTCTGCGGGATGCGTATCTTTCAAAGGATCGCGCGTTTTACGCCCCGCTTGCCGAAAGCGTGCTTGTTTCGCTTATGTACGCAAGCCTTGAAAGCAGGGCGGTGGGGGGCGCCGAGTCGACGGATGGCGCGCTTCGTCGCATTCTATCATATATCGATCGTCATCTTTGCGAGCCGATCGCGCTTGCCGATATCGCCGCGGATGCGGCGCTCTGTGCCTCCTCGGTCTGCCATCTCTTTTCGGAGAAAATGAAGATCTCGCCGAAAAGGTATATTATAAGCAAGAAGCTTGCCCTCGCAGATAAGAAAATCACGGAGGGAATGCCGCCGACCGAGGCCGCCCTCTTTGTCGGCTACGAGGATTACAGCAATTTTTACCGCGCCTTCCGCCGCGCCTTCGGAAAGAGCCCTTCTCAGCAAAGGCCGTTAGAAAAAACAAAAACGAGGAATTGAAAAATTCCTCGTTTTTGTTATTTGCAAACAATTATTTGCAATATTCGATCTGTACAGGCTTTCCGGTCTGGGAGGACTCGATCGCCGCAACGCAAACGGCAACCGTATCCGCGCCCTCGCGGCAGGTGACGGTAACGGGCTTGTCATTCAGAATAATATCCACGAATTCCTCCAGCTCTGCCGCCGTGTTGTGGCTGCCGAGAGCAACGGGGATCTGAATGCCGTTGTTGTAAAGATGTCCGTTTCCGAGAACGGTCTCGCGCTTTTCGAAATCAAGTTGACCGAGATAAAGCGTCAGATGGGGGTTGTTGGCCGCCATAATGATCGTACCCTTCGTGCCGTAAAGCAGGGTGCGGATGCCCGTGCCGGGGCTCATACAGCCGATCGAAACGAAAACTCTGCCGACGACGTCGTTCGGGAAGCGCATCATAGCGCACATCGTATCGTCGCAGGGACCGTATTCCGGGCCGAGCAGCTTGTGGTTGCCGTAAGCAAAGACCTCGGTGGGGTTGCCTGCGAACCAGCGGAGCAGATCCACGGAGTGGCACGCGCCGCCCGTGAAGCCGTGGCGGGGATATTCGTAGCTGTTTCTCCAGTGGATGGGCATCGTGCTGTAGTTGTGCGAATATTCGGATTCGATATATACGAGATCGCCGATCACGCCCTCGTCCACGATCTGCTTCGCCTTTACGAAAACGGGCGTCTTGCGACAGACCTGGCCGATCATAAGCTTCGCCTCGGTCTCACGGTCGGCATCGAGCATCCGCTGGCAGTCCTCGCTTGTCAGCGCGAGGGGCTTTTCGCAAAGCACGTGCTTGCCTGCGTGAAGAAAATCCGAAACCACCTGTGCGTGCAGATGGTCGGGCACGCAAACGATGGCGATATCGATGTCATCCTTATCAAGCAGGTCGTGATAATCGGTGCAGTAGGGAGCGCCGTAAAGCGCGGAGCGGTCCTTTGCCCATTCCTCGTTGACCTCGCAGATGTATGCGAGCTCTGTGTTTTTGTTTGCGATCACGGAACGCGAGTGAGAGTTGCCGATACCCTCGAGGCTCACGCCGATGACGGCAACGCGAAGCATCTTATCCATAACGTTGATCTCCTTTTCAAGACTTTCACTGATTGAGTCGGACGGCATGTCCTTATTTGCATTATATTACGGTTTGCCGCCAAATTCAATGCATTATCTTCCTTTTTGCTTGCACGATCCTATTTTTCGGCGGTAATATTCTGTATCCAGACGCCGCTGCGTATCATCAGAGTGCCGATGATGCATTTTCCGAGGTCGGTGAGATGCGTGACAAGATATACGGTCACGATCGGAACGCCAAGCCATGTCAGAAGATAACCGAGCGTGGCGACGATGCCGCAGATATAAAAGCTGTCGAATACGAAGGTCAGAAGCGTGCGGCCGCCCGAGCGCACCGTGTAATAGCAGAAATGCGCATAGCCCGTCAGCGGCATA
Organism: Clostridia bacterium; assembly: GCA_017938425.1. GTDB lineage: Bacteria > Bacillota > Clostridia > Oscillospirales > CAG-272 > UBA1740. The sequence continues at coordinate 4,238 of JAGBBQ010000019.1, forward strand.
CAGAGGCCGATGATACGGATGAAGGTCGTCGCCAGCGTGCTGACCGCAGGCTCGGTCTTATATAGCATTGGGAAGAGCGGTGCCGTCAGGATCATAATGATCCCGACCGCGATGCAGACCAGAACGCCGAAGAAGGCCGTCTTGCGGAAGGTGTCCACAGCCCCCTCGGTATCCGATGCGCCGAGCCTTTGGCCGACGAGGATGCCGACCGCCGTTCCGAGCGCGGCGAAGAAGATGGAGAAGACCGTGTAGATGGTCTGGCTGATGCTGTTGGCGCTCATCACGTTATAGCCGTGCGTGGAGTAGCACTGCGCGAGAAGCGAAACCCCGAGCGCCCAGAGCACCTCGTTGGTCATCAGCGGCAGCGTCTTTTTCACGATGGAGAAGAAAAGCGCGCGCGGAATGCGTACCGAGCGGTAGAGCCCTGCCGAAAACGGGCGGCTGCGCCCGCTCCTATGCGTATAAACGACGATGATCGCCGCCTCGAGATAGCGAGAGATGACCGTTGCGATCGCCGCGCCGCTTGCCCCGAGCATCGGTGCGCCGAAGTGCCCGAAGATCAGAATATAGTTAAGAATCAGATTGCAGAAGACCGCCGCCATGCTCGAGACCATCGGTGCCACGGCATTGCCGGTCTCGCGCAGGGTGCTGCAGTAGGACTGCGAGAGCGCGAAGGGAAGAAAGCCGATCAGAAGGATCAGAAGATATTCCCTTGCCACGCTTAGGCTTGCGCCGATCGCCGCCGCATCCCCCTCGCCGAGCAGATAGAGCGAGATGAGAGGCTCGGGGAAGAGAAGGAAGATCAGAGCGCCGAGAAGAGATACCAGAAGAGTGCCGAGAAGCTTGAAGCGGAAGGCGTATCGCAGGCGGTCCGAATCTCCCTTGCCGAAGAACTGCGCGGCAAAGATGCCCGCGCCCGAAACGATGCCGAAGATCGCAAGATTGAATACCGTGATCAGCTGGTTTGCGATCGAAACGCCGGTCATCGCCTCTGTGCCGAGCTGGCCGACCATCACGTTGTCGAGCAGGTTCACGAAATTCGTGATACCCACCTGCACCATCACGGGCACGGCAACGGCGAGCATACGGCGGTAGAACGCCCGATCGCCGATATAGCGAGAAGTAAGCCCCTTCATATTGTGCCTCCGAAAAAAACTTTCCTCTATTCTACCATACGCCGCCGAAAAAAACAAGAGCGGCGAAAAATAATTTTGGCTGTGAAAAAGCATCACACCGTCTTTAAATATTCTCATGATAAAAAAGCCAAAAGAGGCTTGACTTTTCCCGCCCTCGCAAGATATAATAAAACTGTTATTACACAAAGGAGATACCCGATGAGAATTATCTATCTTCACGAAAACGAGACCCTTCGCTACAGCGCCGAGGAGCTCGGAAAATATTGGGAAATGATGACGGGAGAGAAGCCCTCCGTCGCATACGCCGCGACTGCGGCGGCGGATGCTGTCAATCTTGGGCTTCTTGCGGACTTTGGCCGTCCTGCGGACGATGTGGAGGATGCGGTGCTTGAGGACGTTCTCGACGTGAATATCGAGTGCGGCAGGGGCTTTATCGCGGGAAGCAATCCGCGCTCGGTGCTGATGGCGGTCTACCGCTTTCTCCGTGCCGCGGGCTGCCGCTTCATCCGTCCGGGCGAGGGCGGCGAGATCGTCCCGAAGGCGGACCTTGGGGCAGAGAGCTTCGTCTACCGCAAGAAGGCGGATCATATCTTCCGCGGCGAATGCTCCGAGGGCGCGATCTCCTATGAGCATATGCGCGATACCGTCTATTGGATGCCAAAGGTCGGCTTCAATATGTTTATGATCGAGGGTCTCGTGCCCTATTTCTATATGCACAAATGGTACGCCCACGTCTCCAATCTCCGCCTCGGCGGTCACGGTGAGGTCACCGACTTTGCGTTCCTCGAGGGCGAGATCGCAAAGCTCGAAAAGGATATGAGAAAGCTCGGCCTGCAGTTCCATAACATCGGTCACGGCTGGATGTTTGAGCCGCTGGGTGTGCATATGGGCTCTCCCGCGAACGAGGCCGCCGCTCTGCGTGAGGAGGATAAAAGGCATCTCGCCCTTATCAATGGCGTCAGAGACCGCTATTGCGGCGATACCTTCTTCACCAACTTCTGCTATTCGAATCCCGAAACGCGCGCCCTTCTCGTCTCCTTCTGGGTGGACTATCTGAAGAAGAAGCCCTACGTGGATTTCCCGCATATCTGGCTGGCCGATGCGCTCAATAACCATTGCGAGTGCGACGAGTGTCGGAAAAAGGAGCCCTCGGATTGGTACGTCATCCTTCTGAATGAGATTGACGAGGCGCTGACGCAGGCGGGCATCAACGTAAAACTTGTGTTCATCCTCTATACCGATACGCTCCGTCCTCCCAAGACCGAAAGGCTTTTGCACCCCGAGCGCTTCATCCTTCTCTCTGCGCGCTCCATCGACTATAATAAGGGCTATGAGAAGGTAGACTTTGAGGGCGAGATCCCGCCCTACGAGCGCAACAAATTCCCGACCGTTTCACCGGCGCTTGCCGATCTTTGGCGCAAGGAATGGATGGAGGCCTTCGGCGTGAGGATCCCCGCATGTGTCTACGAATACCGCTTCTATACCTTCCATTATAACCATCTCGGCCATCTGAAGCTCGCCGAGGGCGTGCACCGTGACGTCCTTCGCCTGAAGATGATGGGCTTTGACGGCAATATGTCCGACCAAACGCCCAGAGCCTTTTTCCCGACGGCGCTGCCTATGTCCGTTCTGGGAGAGACGCTCTTTGACGAGAGCCTTGACTACGAGGCCTTCGCAGAGGATCACCTCTATCACACCTACGGCGAGGATTATAAGGCCGCACGCAAATATCTCGAGGCGGTGGACGCCATCCTCGATCCCGTAACGATGAACACGGATTACAAGGCCGCAGGTATGGAGGAGGCGGGCATCGGCAGCGAGTCGGACGGCAAGGGCAAGCCCTGGCGCGGCAATGCGGCGTTTGCAAGGGATCTGGAAGGGATCCCCGCCGTGATCGAAGAGCTCCGCCCCTTTATTGAGAAAAACGAGCATAAGGGCGAAGAGGTTCATAAAAAATCCTGGTTCTACCTGCGCCACCACACCTTTATCGTAGAAAATGTCGCGAAGATCTATCATGAAGCCGCGATCGGCAGCATAGAAAAGGCAAGGGAAATGTTCCTTTCCTTTATGGATGAGCTTTCGGGCAAGGAGATGGAGATCCACGAGGCGTTCGATCTGTTTCTTTTCGACCGTTATCACCGCAATAAGCTGGGCATCCCCCGCCTGCCTTATTTCGGTTAAACGGTGTCTTTTGGCACAAAGCGGCGTATCCTCCCTCGGCGTAGACCTCTACGCAGTCGGTCGTCAGCCACCGCTTTCTGCCGAAAATCCATCCGTTTATCAAGCAGTCTTTTGGCACAAAGCGGCGTATCCTCCCTCGGCGTAGACCTCTACGCAGTCGGTCGTCAGCCACCGCCTTCTGCCGAAAATCCATCCGTTTATCAAGCAGTCTTTTGGCACAAAGCGGCGTATCCTCCCTCGGCGTAGA
>JAGBBQ010000020.1 GCA_017938425.1 Clostridia bacterium
CAAATTTTGAGGACAAGAGGTGCAAGATGGCTGTTGAATACAGAAAACTTCTCATCATAGAAGATAATATCGCCGAGCTAAACGAATTAAGCACGTATTTTAGCATAAAAAATCAAGTCCATACCGCAACAACGCTTTCCGAAGGGATAGAACTTGCGAAAAACAATACCTATGACGGTATTATTCTTGACCTGATATTACCCGACGACAACGGAATGAATTTGTTTAATGCTGTGGATAGCTTGCCACCCGTTGTTATTTTGTCTGATATCGGCTCGGAAGAATCTATGATGGAAGGATTTACACAAGGGGCTCTTGATTACGTGGTGAAGCCGTGTTCACCAAAACTGCTTGAAATGCGTCTTTCCTTGCGACTGCTGCCGATACAAAAAGCAATTATTACCGCAAACGGATTGACAGTAAACGCCGTTAAACGCACCTGCACCTTTCAAGACAAAACGATTGCTCTCACCTCGTCCGAGTTTAATATTTTGTTATTCCTGATCACACACGCAGGGCAATACTTTTTGCCAAACGAAATTTACGAAAACGTTTGGAAAATGAAAAGCCTTAACACAACGACTATTAAAAGGCATATATCCACGCTCCGCATCAAGCTGACAAACGCCTGCGGAAACGTAAAAATGATACATACCGAATTTGGAAAAGGATATTGTTTTACAGGGGAGGAAAAGCCGTGAAGAAAAAATCTTTATCACTTGTGATTTTTGCAATCGTACTTATAGTGGGTACTTTGATATCCGTCTTTTTGCCAATGGCGGAAGAAAGGAGCATAGATATAGCCCCCTCGCACGATACCACCTATGAAATACAGGTCGGTTACGACAGAGAAAATAAAGTTGCCATTATGGAAACGCATACGGCAACCACGGTTAAAGTTACCGATCTTTTTGAGGTTAAACGGCTGACCGCATACAATTACTATCCTAACGAATATGCGGAAATATCGTCAAATGCTATCAGTAATGAACATAACGGCGAAGCTCTTGCTTCAAAGGGTACACTTCGATACGTAATTACAAACATTGAGGGTATCAATCCCGCAAACGGAACGTGGGAAGAAGATCTTGCCCCCTATGCCGAGTACATAGGTGATGATGAACGGTTGCACCTTACGATGTATCTGCCGCCTATGCTTTCAGCCTGCAACGTGTTTGTTCGTGTGCAGCACGAGGCTTCTATGGGAACGCTGACGGGCTTTGATTCCGTGAAATACGCAACGACGGATCAAGAGCTTGCTTATGATGAAACGGTAATCCACGCAGACGGAACGGAAGGTATTTTTCTTGATATTCCGTTAATTGTATCAAACCGGGCTTGGAGTGAAAACCCAATTCAAAACGGTTGTATCGTCACCATTCACTATGAAGCCGAGGACGGAAAACAAGTCGGATTTGTCGGAACGCCTATTATCGGTCTTGATGAAGACGTGCGCGCTATTGTTGACGGCGGCAGCGATTTCAAATTGATTACAGGACTTTTGGCTCTTATTACCTTCTTTATTTTCGTGTTCGTTTGTATTTTGAAGCGTGCAACCGCATTTGTTCCTCAACTTGTTTTTGCCGTAGGTATTATGACCTTTGTGTACGCTTCAATGTCACTTGTCGGAGCGACTGCCTCACCGTATTTATGGTTAGCTGTTCGCTCTGCGGCTGTCGGAATATTTCTGCTTGGCGCAAGTTTCACCTTGCCTACATCATTCGCGAAAATTCCCGTGAAGTATATCACCGCTGTTTTGTCACTTGCTTATACGGGGCTCGCTTTTTCCGTTCCGCTTGTGAATATTGCAAGCGCAGAAGCGATAACGCTCGCATACCAAATTATCGGCGTAATCACAAGTCTTGTTATTCTTGGATTTTCCATTGTTGAAATTTTGCGCGGAAAACGCTTTGACTTGTGTATCAACAACGCCTTATCCGTTGTCCTTGCAGGTTATGCAATATTCTCGTTTTACGAAAACGTGAACGTAATTTACAGCCCTTTTATGTGGCTCTCCTTAATAATGCTTGGCGTTATTCTTGTAATCGGTTTCCGGGAATTTATATTATCCGAAAACCGCAACCGCCAGCTTACCGCAAACCTTGCGGCAGAGGTTGAATTGCAAACGAGAAATATGCGCGCCATTATTGACGAACGCGAAAGAATATTACAATTTGTTTCTCACGATATGAAAAAGCCGCTTTCCTCTGCTCGTACTTACCTTTCTATATTGAGGCAGCGAGAAAAGAGTGAGGAACAACTCAAAACCATTGATATTATTGAAGCAAAGGTTGCGGATTTACACGAAAATCTTTCAACCGTTTCCGATTATGCAAAGCGGAAATACGTTGCTGAAACACCTGTAAACATAGCGGTGGACGAAATTTTGAATACTGTTTACACAGAGCTTTCGCCCGATGCGGAGGCAAACGGTATCGTAATGGAATTTTCGGCAAAACGTTCCTGTGCTTTTGCTAAACCCGATGCTTTGAAATCCGTACTTCAAAATCTTGTCCTAAATGCTATCGAGCACGCAGATTGCAGTAAAATATGGCTTCGTGCATACCGCAAATTCGATAAGTGTGTTATTACGGTTACGGACAACGGCAAGGGCTTTGGCGACAAGGACGTATTCCGTCCGTACTATTCCGGTAATGATGGTGAAGAAAATATAGGACTTGGTTTGTATATCTGCAAGAGCCACATTGAAGTTATGAACGGCACGCTTGCTTACGAATACACAGACCATAAATTGATATTTACTATTACTTTACCGATTGCTTAATTTTTTAAATTCCTGTATTTCGTATTGTATTTCATAAGAAGGCTCGTTTGCAGGCGTTAAACTCTCAAGGCTTCTTACGGCGCAGGCAAGGTAGCACGAAACAAATTCAAGTTGCGGAAGATAAAATAAAACACGCTCGGTAGTCAACGACAAAGGGCAAAATTATTGCATAAAAACAAGGCCTGCCACAAGGGCAGACCTTATTTTTTTGCACCCGCAATGGGAATTTGCTGCGCGGGGTAAATTTTTGCCATTCGTTCCGGGTATTCCACGAAATGCTTTTATCTCCGCGCGACGCAATATACCGCCTCGGCGGTATGCGAACCTAACCCTTAGGAGTTTTCATAAGTGTTCGTGTCTATCTGTGTGTGGGTGATTTTCTTGCAAAACAAGCGTAAAATCCACCGAAAAGGCAAATTTTACGCTTGGTAGATTGTGTGTTTGCAGGTCGGTTGTGAAACGCCTTGTATCGTGCGGGTGTACAAGGGGTGTATATATCTTAAAGTAAAACTAAAAAATCACTCTTGAACAGTTTTTATACGCCATACATAGAGTCCGTCATTTTTTATCTCTCCGTACTGTATGACAAGTTCTTCATCACTTTGAAGGCGAGTAAGTATTTCTTGTGAAAACGAATTAGATGGGGAAATGGTCTGACCGTCCATCCGAAGTTCAACCTTATACCCCATAAAGCTGTCACGATAATAATGCTCTTCGTAGGAAACGACCACAGGATTACCAATAAAGTACTCCGCATCTCCGTTTTTCATATTCGTATCGTATATAACACTTTTAATAAAAAGATTTCCTAATCCGATAGAACCAATCAAAGGTACCAATATTAAAACAGCAAAGAATACCATCAGTGTTTTAGGAAACTTTGTTTTATCCTTTCGATATGCGATAACTTGTGCAATCCAAAATTTAATAATGAAAAACGAAAGAACTGCCAAGGCGATTGCACCAATTGCATATATCACGTTCATAACAGTGTTAAATGGACTGTCAAATGTATAAATTTCCATAAAATTGGCTCCTTTCTTAAAGACTATCACGATTTTAGGGAACAGGATAAGAGGTGGGGCTAAATTGCCGTCAAACGCCAATTTTTCACACTCTCCGAGCGTTTCGCAAAGTGGGAAACCCCGCCTTGCGACAGACTGTTTTTACAAAAAGCGGTCTACAAAAGTTATCACAGACCGCTTGTGCGCTTGGAGGTTAAAATGACAACTCATTATTCCATTCGATTTCTTTTTTTATCTACAACTTCTTGAATTTTAGAAATCATAAATGCTCCAAGTGGAGTAAGAGGAATGAAAATCCAAAACAAAACTTCTAAAATAGAACTTACAATATAAATACTTTGTGATACTTCTACGTAATTTCCGTGATCGCCTACAAAATATTTTCCGGCATCCTGATAACCATTTCCGGCGCTTCCACCAATAACAATCGAGAACACAAAGAATGTCAAGATTATTGTCATCCCTAAAGCAAGCCAAATGGTAATAAATATATTACCTTTATCTTTCTTCATTGGACTACCGCCTTTCTCGTCTTTATTATATCATAAAATCGTTGTTTTTCAAGTGAAATATTCGGCGATGCCGAATGTGAAATAATTTTCTTGCGAAAATTGTGAAATATCAAACGCCGCCTACGGTTGCATTTGATGTGAAATGAAAATTGCCCACATTTGCGGAGCTAATATTTCACAGCGAAACTATTTCACTTGCCCGAAGGGCAAATTTCGTTGAAAAAAGCACTTGCTACGGCAAGTGCTTTTTTCTGGCACCCGCAACGGGAATTTGCTGCGCGGGGTAAATTTTTGCCATTCGTTCCTGGCATTCCACGAAATGCTTTTGTCTCCGCGCGACGCAATATACCGCCCCTGGCGGTATGCGAACTGCGCCTTTGGCGCGTTCGTTCCGATGGAATATCATAAAAACAAGGCCTGCCACAAGGGCAGACCTTATTTCTATGGCACCCGCAACGGGAATCGAACCCATAACTAACCCTTAGGAGTTTTCATAGGTGTTCGTGTCTATCTGCGAATGGGCGATTTTCTTGCAAAACAAGCGTAAAATCCACCGAAAAGGCAGATTTTACTCTTGGTAGGTTGTGTATTTATTAGCGATTTTTGCGTCGCTCGGTAATGTACGGGTGTACAAGGGGTGGACGGTCATCCCTGCTTTTGGTGCGCTAAATCTTTTAGTAATGGAAGCAATAGGTTGAAGAACATTAAAAATTCATTGATATAGCACCCATAAAAGCCTTCTGTATGAGGTGCTTCATATATGTATCTCCATTCTGCAAAAGCATTTGAAATATGTTCCAAACACACATCAAAATCAAAAATTTTGTTTTTCGAGAACTCGTTGTTAATTTGTTCTCTTATAAATTCTTGCTTTGATAGATCTAATTGCTCAAACAACTCTTTAAGAGCGTGTCCTCTTGCTTGCTCATTTATCATACTTTTCAAATATAATTCACAAGAAAAGGCTGCATTGACTATTGCAGGAACATTGACAACCGAAAAACACAATCTGTTATACTCGTCTTTTCTTGGATTCTCTCCACGTGTACAACGTCTATATGCTTCAAAGAAATCGTCAGCTTGTAAAAGGATATTTCTCTGAAAGTCGTGGTTAACCATCAATTACTTCTTCTTTGGACAGTTCCTTGTTTGTTTCTCTTAGTTTCTTATCCAAACTTTCTATTTGTTCTTTTATTAAATGTTCTTCTCTACGTATGTTGATCAGTTTCTCCTTCAATTCGCTGAGCTTTTCTTGTAATTTTTGCTGCTGTCTAATAGTAATATCTAAGTTAGCAAGTTGATGTTCCGTATGTTCAATTTCATCTTGAATTCTGGTAATTGTAGCGGGATAATCAACAGCTTCATATTGCTTTGTGAGATTTTGTAGTTCACTTATTAATTTTACTTTAGTCGTGCATTTTTCGTTGTACGTAGCCATAGCATAGGTATCAAAAAACTCTAAGTGACCACACTTTGTACAAGCGTATATTGTGAGGGTGGGATAATTTCGAGCGAAGATAACGTGTTGATCATGTGCCATAAAAGGTGTACAAGTTTTTATGAGTTTCTTGCATCCGCAATTTGTACATACTATCGTTTTCATAATTGTAATCTCCGAATGATAAAATTTGACAAAAATATTATAACACAGTTTGAATAAAAAATCAAGCGCTTTATTAAGACACACAATCCCAAAAAAACATTTTAGGGAACAGGATAAGGAGAGGGGTCAAATTGCCATCACTCTGACAATTTAGCCCCTCTCCGAGTGTTTCGCGAAGTGGGAAACCCACCTTGCAATATAATAGAAAAAGCACTTTTTAATAAAGTGCGTACTTTGGTATGGCGGAGGGGAATGACCCCCTCTTTACAATCGCTTGCGTGTGAATGCAAGGTACGCCATCTTTCCAGCCAACAGGTACAACGTTCACACACAATACTATTGACAGGATGGCACCCCCAACGGGAATCGAACCCATAACTAACCCTTAGGAGGGGTTTATTATATCCATTTAACTATGGAGGCGTGCTATTTAATTGTGTTTTTTGCTTGGGTGTACAAAGGGTGTACAAAACCTTGTTTCGCACCCCTTGACACCGAATTTTATGTAATGTTTTGGTCTATCCTCGCAAGGTTTCAGTCTATCTTATCGGATAGACCTACTACTTAGGAGGGGTTTATTATATTCCGCAACCGTCGCATACTCGTTGATTGTCGGGCTAAAGCCCTTCGCCAACTCGTTGCTTTGGGTTGTCTCGCGGCGTGAAAACAACACTCAGTTGTTTTCGCTTGCTCGCATTTAACTATGCAGGCATATTATTTAATTATGATAATAAAACGCAGAGACCTTTCCCTTAGGAGGGGTTTATTATATTCCGCAACCGTCGCATAAGACGCTCGCGAGCTCGCTATTCCGTCGCTTACGCTCCTTACGTGATTGTCGGGGATCACATAACACAAGTATTCTACCACAAAACAAACGAAAAGTCAACCTCAAATGGCGGGGGAGCGAAAATATTTTTATTTTGCTTGACGGTAAGAGTGCGGTGTGGTAAAATAAAGAAAAAACGAAGGAAGAAAAAGATGAAGATCACAACCCTGACTCTGAATCCCGCATTCGATCTGCATTGCTATGCGGACGCTTTTTTGCCGCAAAGGGAAAATCTCTTTGAGATCACCGCAAGGGACGCGGGCGGCAAGGGCGTGAACGTTTCGCGCGCCTTGAAGGCAAACGGCGTGGAGAATGCCGCCGTCTGCATCGTCGGGAGCGAGAACGGCGAGGAATTCCTTGCGAGCCTTCGTGCCGAGGGGCTTACGGTCCGCGCGGTGAAGGCTGCGGGGCGCATCCGCGAGAATATCACCCTCCACGAAAAGGAGAAGGCGGAGACGCGCATCAGCTTCAAGGGCTTTGCCGCGGACGAGGGGCTGCTCGCCGAGGTGCTGGATGCGCTCGGCGATCTCGGAGAGGGAAGCACGGTCGTTTTTGCAGGCAGCGCGCCCGAGGGACTGACCGAGGCGGCGCTCGTCGCATTCCTGAAAAGGATCAAGGATACGGGCGCCTCTCTCGCGATCGACTCACGTGCTCTCTCGCTTTCTTCTATCCTTTCGCTCCGTCCGATGCTGATCAAGCCAAACAAGGACGAGGCAGAGGCGGCGCTTGGCGTAACGCTCCAAAGCATTGCGGATGCAAGAGAGGCCGCGGAGGCACTGCATAAGAAGGGCGTCGAAAACGTGCTTTTAAGCCTTGGCGGCGAGGGCGCAATCCTTTGCGCGGATAGCGGTACGTATTATGCGCCCTGCCCCGAGGTAGCCGTTCTCTCCACGGTCGGCGCAGGGGATAGCACGGTCGCAGGCTTTCTCTCTGCCAAATCCGAGGGACTCTCGGATGCAGAAGCGCTTGCGCGCGCCGTTGCCTTCGGAAGTGCCGCCTGTATGCTGGCAGGCACCGCCGCACCGCGCCGCGAGGACGTCGCCGCGCTTATAGAGAAAATCGAGGTGCAAAGGCTGTAAGTACGGAAAAATATCCAAGAAAATATCGGGAAAAGTCGGGTTTTATTTGTTTTCTACCATTACGGTACCCTCGGTCCTACTCCGTTCCCAGATCGGCACGCGCTCTGTATTCGCTCGGAGACGTGCCGATCTGCTTTTTAAAAGTGCGTGAAAAGTAATAGAGCGAGGCGAAGCCAACGGCGTCCGCGATCTCGCTGATCGCCATATTGCTGTAGCGCAAAAGCTGCTCGGCGTGCCCGATGCGCGTGCGGATCAGATCCTCGATCGGCGCGATGCCGTAGGTCGCCTTGTAGATGCTGGAGAAGCGGCTCGGCGAATAACCTGCGTGCCGCGCCATTCTTTCAAGCGTCCACTTCTGCATATAATCGTGCATGATCTCGCCGCGCACCTCGGAAAGATGCGCCGCCGAGCGCGTGCTTTGCCTCTGCTTGTAGGTGCGGTAGATCTCGATCAGCGTATCCGCCATTATGATCTCGCATTTTTGTCTGTAGCCCTCGGGGCGGTAGGAAAGCTCATGGTGAATGCGCCCGATCGCGCCCGAGAGGCGGCTCTCGTCAATGCGGATCGGTGTCAGATAGGGAAGCGGAAAGCGCATAAGCAGCTGATCCAGCGTCTCTCCGCCTACGTGGAGCCAATCGTTAATAAAGCCGCGCGGCGCATCCTGCGCCGTACCGTGATACACGGTCTTTCCCGGCGGCACGATCATAAAATCGCCTGCCTGCCCCTTGCGGAGCGCGCCGTCTTTCTCATAGAGATAGTCGGTATAAAAATAGCCCAGAAAGTAATATTCGAAGCACAGCCTCGGCGAAAATTCGCCTACCTTGTGGCTAAAAGCAAGCCCGTATGCGTGAAAATCCATTTTTCTCTCCAAACAGTAAGATAATGCAAACGATCAGTCGTATTATCCATTTATAGTATCACTATATCATAATATAATACAAATGTCAATATTTTTTAAGGAGCTGTCAAGATGATGGAAGCCAAAAATATCGTTTTATCGAGAAAATGCATTTTGCGCCCTGTGAAGGATTGCCCCTTTGCATCCGAAATGGTTCTGAACCCCGGTCTTATCGAGGATCCCGAGACGGGAAGACTGCATATGCTCGTCCGTGTCAGCGGTCCCTGCCCCGAGAAAAGGCTCGAGGGCTGCCCGATGCCTTTCCCGATCTTTTTCGCATACGCCTGGTCGGATGACGGCGGCAAGACCTTTGATTTCGATCTTTCGCGCCCCGCGCTCTCTCCCACCGTGGAGTATGAGCCCGAGAAGCTTTATATCACCGACGGCAGAGGCAACCGCGTGCCGAACTATCACAACGGCTGCATCGAGGATCCGCGCCTTCTCTTCATCGAGGGCGAGTGCTATTGCATCATCGCCGCGCGCACCTTCCCCGCAGGCCCGTATTGGGAGCACGACGATCCCGTCCAGTGCATGCCCGAATGGGCAAGACGCGTGGATAGCCCGATCGGCAACCAAGGCAACGTGACCACCACGGTGCTCTATAAGGTGGATCTTAAGCGCCTTGCCGCAAAGGATTACGAGAACGCATTTACATATATTACGGATCTGACCGATCCCGCCTTCGGCGAGGACCGCGACGTATTCATCTTCCCCGAGAAGATGAGGATCGACGGAAAAATGCAGTACGTGATGATCCACAGACCCCATCATCCCGATGCCTACGACGGTGTTACCGAGAGCCGCCCCTCGATCGTAATTGCAGCGGCAGAGGACCTCTATTCGCTGAAGAATAAGGACATCAAGAGAAGGGTGCTCTATGCGCCGGAGCTTGCGTGGCAGGGAGATAAGGTCGGTGGCAGCACGCCCCCCGTTTCGATGGGAGGCGGCAGATGGCTCTTCAACTTCCACGCGCGCCAGAATGAAGAGGTCGGCTACGCGCAGTCCTTTATGATCCTTAAGGAGCAAAAGAACGATCTTCCCGCGATCTCGCACCTCTATCCGAAGCCCTGGATCGTGAACGAAGAAGACTTTGAAGCACCCTCGAAGTTTTCGATCCCCTGCATCTTCTTCACCGGTATCGTGAAAAAGGATGACCGTCTGATCGTCAGCTACGGCGCAGCGGACGAGAACGCCGCCGTCATGGAGCTTGACTACAATGCGATCGTAGAAGAGCTTGAAAAGCATCCGTATTGTAAATAATTGTTATGAATTTTAGAGAAAATTACGAAAAATGGCTCTCATCCGAGCTGCTGAGCGCGGAGGAAAAGCAGGAACTGCTTTCGCTCTCGGAAAAAGAGATCGAGGATCGCTTTTATACCGATCTCGCCTTTGGCACGGGCGGCCTGCGCGGCGTGATGGCTGTCGGAACGAACCGTATGAATCTCCTAGTCGTGCGCCGTGCCGCCGAGGGCGTTGCGCGCGAGCTGCTCGCGGATGGCGAGCAGAACAAAGCGCGCGGCGTTGTCATCGGCTATGATAGCCGCAACCGTTCCGCGCACTTTGCGCGCGCCTCGGCGGAGGTGCTCTCCTCCTTTGGCATCACGGCGTATCTCTTCGACCGCCTTTGTCCCACCCCCGAGGTCTCCTTTGCGGTAAGATATCTGCACGCCGCGGCGGGCATCGTCATCACCGCGAGCCATAACCCGAGGGAATACAACGGCTTCAAGGTCTACGATGCGGACGGCACGCAGATCCCGCCCGACCGCGCGGCGCGCATCCTTGCCTGCATCCGAGCCGTCCCGCTGCCCGAATGCAGCTTCGGTGTGCCCGATCCCGCACGTATCGTCACCGTGGGGGAAGAGCTGCACGAGGCGTATAAAAATGCGGTGCTTGGCGAGCGCCTCGGCGTGGAGATCCCCTCCGATATGAAGCTTCTTTATACACCCCTGCACGGCGCGGGCAACCGCGCGGTGCGTGCGGTGCTTGCCGCCATAGGCACCGTCGTCACCGTGGTCAAGGAGCAGGAAAAGCCCGACGGCGATTTTCCGACCGTCAAGAGCCCCAATCCCGAGAACCGCGAGGCCTTCGATCTTGCGATCGCTTACGCGAAGGAGCATCCCGTGGATCTCATTCTCGGCACCGACCCGGATTCCGACCGTCTCGGTCTCGTCGTGCCGGAGCGCGACGGCCGCTTCACGGTTCTGAACGGAAATCAGACGGGCGTTCTCCTCGCCGAGCTCATCCTCAGGAAAACCGCAGAGCGCGGTATGCCAAAGGATGCGCGCATCGTCAAGACCGTCGTTACCACCGAGCTTGTCAGACTTGTGGCGGAGTCCTACGGCGTACGGACCGAGGACGTGCTGACCGGCTTTAAGTTCATCGGTGATAAGATCAAGGAATACGAGGCGGGCGGTAAGCATTACCTCTTCGGCCTTGAGGAGAGCTACGGCTATCTGAAGGGCACCTATGCAAGAGATAAGGACGCCGTGGTTGCCGCTATGCTCGCCGCCGAGCTTTGTGCGGACTGCAAGGCGGAGGGCATCACCCTCACCGAGCGCCTTGCGCAGATCTACGGGCGCTACGGCTATGCGAAGGAAAGGCTGCTGAGCTTCACCCTGCGCGGCATTGAGGGCAAAGCGCGGATCGGGGCGCTGATGGCGTCGCTTCGGAAAATGCCGCCGCTTGAAAAAGAAATTTCCCGCATCGATTATCTTCCCGGCATCGAGGGGCTGCCTCCCTCCGACGTCCTCAAATTTGTGCTGGAGGACGGATGGATCGCCGTGCGCCCCTCGGGCACCGAGCCGAAGATCAAATTCTATCTTGCCGCAAGCGGCGAGAGCGAGGCGGCGTGCGATACGCGCCTGGATGGGCTTTCGCGCTTCGTTGAGCGGCTCGTAAATGAATAAATGAAGGAAAAAAGCAATGCTTCGGGCAGGACCCGCGGCATCGCTTTTTTCTTTTAAAAAAATAACTAAAAAAGTTTTGCTATCCTATTGACTTTCGCGCTTTAGTGTGGTAAACTACTAAAGAACATAACCGAGGAGGGCATTATGAAGGAATTTCATTTGGAAAGATACGATGGATTTTTCGAGGCGATCTGCCGCCTCTCGCGCGTGGAGGATTGCCGAAGATTCTTTGAGGATATATGCACCATCAAGGAGATCGAGGATATAAGCGGCCGCTTGGACGTGGCGCGCCTTCTTCGCGAGGGGAAGAGCTATCAGGAGGTCTCGAAGCTCACGGGTGCCTCCACCGCTACCATCAGTCGCGTAAACAAGTGTCTCAATTACGGTGCGGGCGGCTATGCGCTCGTGCTGGATCCCGAGGAGGAGAAGAATGGATAATATTTTGGCTATTATGTCCGCAGAGGAGCGCGCGGCTTTCTCGCTTTGCGCCCTGTATGAGCGCGCGGGCTATCAGAAATACCGTATGAGCAAGTTTGAGGAATACGCGCTCTACGTGCAGAATAAGGACTTCCTCGTATCGGAAAACGTCATCACCTTCACGGATACGGACGGAAAGCTTCTTGCCCTGAAGCCCGACGTCACGCTCTCCATCATCAAGAACACGCGTGTGAAAAACGGCGTGATGAAGGTATATTATAAGGAAAACGTTTACCGTGTGTCGAAGGGCACGCGCAGCTTCAGGGAGCTGATGCAGGCGGGCCTTGAGTGCCTCGGTGAGGTCACGGCAGAGACCGTGATCGAGGTGCTCTCGCTTGCGAAGAAGAGCCTTGACCATATCTGTCCCGAGAATCTTCTGGAGATCTCGCATCTCGATATCGTGTCGGGTGTCCTGTCCGCCTTTCATATCGGAGAGGAGGCAAGAGCCGAGATCCTCGTGCACCTCGGTGAGAAGAACGAGAGTGCCGTCCGTGCCGTCGCCCTTCGCGAGGGGCTCTCCGCCGAGCAGGCGGCGCTGATCTGCCGTCTCGTTACGCTGTACGGCGCACCCGAGAAGGTGCTGCCCGCGCTTAAGGAGCTGGCGGTAACGCCCGAGATCGCCGCGGCGGTCGCCGAGCTCTGTGCGATCGTGGAGGGGCTTGCCGCTCTCGGGATTAAGGATCGGCTGATCATCGATTTTTCGGTGGTCAACGATATGAACTACTACAACGGCATTGCGTTCAAGGGCTTCGTCGAGGGCGTGCCTGCGGGTATCCTCTCGGGCGGCGAATACGACGGCCTGCTGAAAAAGATGCAGAAGAAGGAGCGCGGCATCGGCTTTGCCGTGTATATGGATGAGCTCTCGCGGCTCGAGCAGATGAAAGGAGAGGCGTGATGAAGCCGATACTCAATATAGCCCTGCCGAAGGGAAGACTCGGCGAAAAGGTCTACGCGATGTTTGAAAGGGCGGGCTTCGGCTGTCCCTCGATCCTGGAGGAGAGCCGTAAGCTGATATTTGAAAACGAAGAGGCAGGCGTGCGTTATTTCTGGGTCAAGCCCTCGGACGTTGCGATCTACGTGGAGCGCGGCGCGGCGGACGTCGGCGTCGCGGGTAAGGATATCCTTCTGGAATATGCCCCGGACGTATACGAGCTTCTGGATCTGAAGCTCGGCAAATGCAGTATGTGCGTTGCGGCGAAGAAGGGCTTTACGGACGATAGGAATCGCACCCTCACCGTTGCCACCAAGTTTACGAACATTGCCAAGGCGCATTACGCCGCCGAGGGCAGAGATATCGATATCGTGCATCTGAACGGATCGATCGAGATCGCCCCTATCCTCGGTCTCTCGGACGTCATCGTGGATATCGTCGAGACGGGAACGACCCTGAAGGAAAACGATCTTGAGGTCGTGGAGCGCTTCGTTCCCATCAGTGCGCGCCTGATCGCCAATAAATCGGGCTTTAAGTTCAAAACCGAGAGGATCGAAAAGCTTCGCGAGAGCCTCGCGGGGCTCGTGGAGGAATTATGATAAGGATCATTAAGGATAGCCTCAGTAAGAGGGAAGAGATCTTTTGTGCAAAGGAAGAGCGCGTGGACGTCAGCGCCACGGTCGCCGAGATCATTGCTAAGGTCAGAGCGGAGGGCGATGCCGCCCTGCGCTATTACAGCGAGAAATTCGATAAAGCCGTTCTCACCTCTCTGCGCGTAAGCGAGGAGGAGATCGAGGCGGCACTCGCACAGGTCGAGCCGGAGTTTATCCGTATCCTCGAGGCGGCGGCAGAGAATATCCGCGCGTTTCACACCCTGCAAAGGCGCGAGGGCTTTGAGCTTCGCCGCGAGGGCGGTGTGATCGTCGGTCAGCGCGTCACTCCCGTGGAGGTCGCGGGCATCTACGTGCCGGGCGGCACGGCGGCGTACCCCTCAACCGTGTTGATGGACGCGATCCCAGCGGTCGTTGCGGGCTGCCCCCGCGTCGTGATGGTAACGCCTCCCTCGCGTGAGGGCAAGGTCAATCCGGCGATCCTCGCCGCCGCGAAGGTTGCGGGCGTGAAGGAGATATATAAGGTCGGCGGTGCGCAGGCGGTTGCCGCACTTGCGTACGGAACCGAGACCGTGCCGAAGACCGATAAGATCGTCGGACCGGGTAACGCCTTCGTCGCAGAGGCGAAAAGGCAGGTATTCGGCGCCGTCTCCATCGATATGATCGCGGGGCCGAGCGAGATCCTCGTCGTGGCGGATGCGAAGAACGAGCCGAAGGATATCGCGGCAGACCTTCTTTCGCAGGCCGAGCACGATAAGATGGCAAGCGCCGTCCTGGTGACCGACGATTATGCGTTTGCCGAGGCGGTCAGCGCCGAGCTCGAAAGGCAGATCCCCTTGCTTGAAAGAGCGGAGATCGCACGCGCTTCCATCGACGAGAACGGAAAGATCATCGTCACGAGCGATCTGGAGAGTGCCATTGAGGTTGCCAACGGCATCGCACCCGAGCATCTCGAGCTCTGTGTTGACGAGCCCTTCAAGTACCTCGATAAGGTCAAGCACGCGGGCTCGGTATTCCTCGGCCGCAATTGCCCCGAGGCGATCGGCGATTATTTCGCCGGCACGAACCACACCCTGCCGACCGGCGGTACGGCAAGATTTTCCTCTCCTCTTTCCGTAGAGGATTTTATCAAGACCACGCAGTATATCTATTACGATAAGGAGGCGCTCGGCAGAGTCGCAGAGGACGTGGCGTATTTCGCAAGGAAGGAAGGCTTGACGGCGCATGCCAAGAGTGCCGTTTGCCGTTTTGAAGAAAAATGAGCCGTTTTCTCGTAAATAAATATCAGTCTCTCGAGCCCTACACCCCGGGTGAGCAGCCGAGAGAGCGCAAGTATCTGAAGCTCAATACCAATGAGTCTCCCTTTCCGCCGTCGGCGAAGGCGATCGCCCTTGCTGCCGAGGAGGCGGCGCGTCTGATGCTCTATTCCGACCCGGAATGTAAAGAATTGTCTGCAAAAATGGCAGAAACACTCGGCGTTTCGCCCGAGAATATAATTATGACCAACGGATCGGACGAGGTGCTGAACTTCGCGTTTATGGCGTACTGTGACGAAAGCACCCCCGCGGTATTTCCCGACATTACCTACGGCTTTTACAAGGTGTTCGCCGCTCTGAACTGCGTTCCCTACAGAGAGATCCCCCTGCTTTCGGATTTCTCGATGCCGCTCGCAGAGCTTCTCGATGCCAAGGGCACGCTCTTTATTGCAAACCCCAACGCGCCGAGCGGTATGCTTCTTTCGCTCGCAGAGGTCGAGGCGCTCGCTAAGCGCGATCCTTCACGCATCGTGGTCGTGGATGAGGCGTATATCGACTTCGGCGGTGAGAGCGCCGTGTCCCTTACGAAAAAATACGGGAACCTCCTCGTGACGGGCACCTTCTCGAAATCCCGCTCGATGGCGGGCGCGCGCCTCGGCTTCGGCGTTGCGAGCGCTTCGCTGATCGCAGATCTGCACCGCATCCGTTATTCCACCAACCCCTATAACGTCAACCGGATGACGGCGGCGGCGGGCATCGGCGCGCTTTCCGATACGGAATACTTTAAGGAAAACTGCCAAAAAATTATCGAGGCGCGCACCTACCTTGCACGCGAGCTTTCCGCTCTCGGATTTACGATGACCGATTCGAAGGCAAACTTCCTCTTCGTCCGTCACGAAAGACTGAGCGGAGAGGCGGTATACAAGGCACTTCGCGAAAAGGGCGTGCTTGTGCGCCACTTCAGCGCGCCGCGCATCAAGGACTATAACCGTATCACCGTCGGCTCGATGGAACAGATGCAGACATTGGCGCGCGTGATGAAAGAAATATTGGAGGAAACAAAGTGAGAACTTCCGTAATTGAAAGAAAGACCAAGGAGACCGACATCGCGCTCTCCTTAAATCTTGACGGCATCGGCCATAGCGAGATCCACAGCGGATGCGGCTTTTTCGACCATATGCTGACGCTTTTTGCAAAGCACGGCGGCTTCGATCTGACGCTTACCTGTAAGGGTGACGTCGAGGTGGACTACCATCATACGGTGGAGGACATCGGTATTGCGCTCGGTAAGGCCTTTGCCGAGGCGATCGGCGATAAGAAGGGGATCTGCCGCTATGGCAATATGATCCTTCCGATGGATGAGGCGCTGATCCTCTCCGCGGTGGATATCAGCGGCAGAGGCTTCTATGCGGGCGAGCTCTCGATGCGCGCCAAGAAGGTCGGCGATTTTGACGTCGAGCTCGTGGATGAGTTCTTCATCGCGCTTGCGCAGAATGCCGCCATCACGCTCCATATCCGTCAGCTGGCGGGCAAGAACACCCATCACATCATCGAGGGCGCGTTCAAATCCGTGGCAAGGAGCCTGCGCGCAGCGCTCTCGACCGATGCTCGCTTTGCCGACAGCGTTCCCTCCACGAAGGGGGTCCTCGGATGATCGCCATTGTTGATTACGGCGTGGGCAATCTCTTTTCGCTCCGCTGCTCCTTCCGTGCGATCGGCTATGAGGCCACCGTCACCTCCGATCCCGCCGTTATCGCGGCGGCCGATAAGATCATTCTCCCCGGTGTCGGCGCCTTCGAGGATGCCGCGAGAAAGCTTTTTGCCTCGGGGCTCGGCGATCTCGTGATCGAGGAAGCCAAAAAGGGCAAGCCCATCCTCGGCATCTGTCTCGGAATGCAGCTGCTCTTCGAGAGAAGCTTTGAGTACGGCGAGCATAAGGGCCTCGGTCTGATCGAGGGCGATATCCGTCCCATCTCGGACGTGATCCCCTCCGATCTGAAGATCCCGCACATCGGCTGGAACGCGCTCCATCTCTGTGAGCCGCGCTCTCCGATCTTCAAGTATCTGAAGGAGGGCGATCACGTGTATTTCGTCCACTCCTTCTACGGCGCAAATTGCGAGGATAGCGTGATCGCCACCTCGGAATACGGCGCGCCGCTGACCGCCGCGGTCGCCAAGGGCAACGTATACGGCTGTCAGTTCCATCCCGAGAAGAGCGGCGCGGTCGGGCTTTCGATCCTGCGCGCCTTCTGTGAAAGCGAGGGCGTGAAATGAAGATCTTTCCCGCGATCGATCTGTATGAAGGAAAGGCCGTGCGCCTTTATAAGGGCGACTACGCGCAGATGACCGTCTATAGCGAGAACCCCGTCGAGGTCGCCTTGGATTTCAAGGCGCAGGGCGCGGAATGGATCCATCTCGTGGATCTTGAGGGCGCAAGAGACGGCGATACCCCCAACCTTGAGACCGTGCGCCGCATCGTGAAGGAAAGCGGCCTTTGCGCCGAGGTCGGCGGCGGTATCCGCAGCATCGAGGTCATTGAGAAATATCTTGCGGCAGGAGTCAAGCGCGTGATCCTCGGCACCGCCGCGGTCACCGATCCTGCGTTCCTTTCCGAGGCGGTTTCCCGCTTCGGTGAGAGCATTGCCGTCGGCGTGGATATCAAGGACGGCTACGTTGCCATCAAGGGCTGGCAGGAGACCTCCTCGCTCGAGGGGATGGCGTTCTGCCGTCGGCTGGAAAAGCTCGGAGTCAGGACCGTGATATGCACCGATATCTCGAAGGACGGCGCGATGCAGGGCACGAACCATGCACTCTACGATGCGATGCGCGCCGAGCTCGGGATGCAGATCATTGCCTCGGGCGGTGTTTCGGATATCTCGGACGTCAAGCGGCTTGCCGCCGCAAATATGTACGGCGCGATCATCGGTAAGGCCTATTACACGAAGGCGATCTCTCTGAAGGAGGCCATTGAGGTAGCAAAATGATTACGAAGAGAATTATCCCTTGCCTGGACGTGAAGAACGGAAGAGTGGTCAAGGGTGTCAACTTTGAGGGGCTCGCGGACGTGAACAGCCCCGTTGCCCTCGGGCAGTATTACAGCGACTCGGGCGCAGATGAGCTTGTGTTTTACGATATCACCGCATCCGCGGAGGGGAGAGCGCTTTTCACCGATATTCTGCGTGAGGTGGCAAGCACCATCTTTATTCCCCTGACCGTCGGCGGCGGTATCAACACCGTCGCGGATTTTGACCGCGTGCTGAAATGCGGCGCGGATAAGGTCAGCGTCAATTCGGGCGCGATCCGCGATCCAAATCTCATCTACGAGGCTGCCAAGCTTTACGGCGATCAGTGCGTGGTGCTCTCTGTCGATGCCAAGCGCGTGGACGGCGTGTATCGCGTCTTTGCCAAGGGCGGCAGAGAAAATACGGGGATGGACGCGCTCGAGTGGATCCACCGCGGCATCGACCTCGGTGCGGGTGAGATCGTTCTCAATTCCATCGATACGGACGGCGTGAAGCGCGGCTTCGATCTTGAAATGCTTGCCGCCGTTTCCGAGTTTGCCACCGTGCCTGTGATCGCCTCGGGCGGCGCGGGCTGCGTCGAGGACTTCATCACCCTCTTTAAAACGCTTCCGAACGTGGATGCGGGGCTTGCCGCCTCGATCTTCCATTTCGGTGAGGTTAGGATCCCCGATCTGAAGGCACGCCTTCAGGCAGAAGGCATTTCTGTCCGACTGTAAATATGCAAAAATGCAAAGAAAGGTTAGAAAAAATGGTAAATATTGAAGAGCTTAAGTTTGATGAAAAGGGTCTTATCCCTGCAATCGTCGTGGATGCGGTCAGCAAAAAGGTTTTGACCCTTGCGTATATGAATAAGGAGAGCCTTGCGATCACGATGGAGAAGCAGCTCACCTGCTTTTACAGCCGCTCGAGAAACGAGCTTTGGCTGAAGGGGGAGACCAGCGGCAACTATCAGCACGTCGTTTCCATCACTGCCGATTGCGATAAGGATGCGCTCATCGTTATGGTGGAGAAGGACGGCCCCGCTTGTCACACGGGCGCGGACTCCTGCTTCAACGATACCGTTTTTGAAAGCGACGAGCGGCACGAATTTTCGCTTGCGGGGCTTGTGAAGCTCATCGAGGGAAGAAAGCGCGAAAAGACCGAGGGCTCCTACACCACCTATCTCTTCGAGAAGGGCATCGATAAGATCTTGAAGAAGGTCGGCGAGGAATGCACCGAGGTCATCATTGCCGCCAAGGCAGACGATAAGAGAGAAACGGTCTACGAGATCGCAGATCTTGCGTATCATACCCTCGTTCTGATGATCCAGATGGGTATATCTCTCGAGGATATTCATAAGGAGCTTGCTTCGCGTCACGTGATCGATAAGAAGGTAAAGCAAGAAAAAATGACTTGATCATATCGGGGCTGTCGTATTTCGGCATAACCGAAAACGAAATAAATATAGGGTAGAGGCATTACAATGTGCCTCTACCTTTTCTTTTTGCGTATTTGATAAGGTATTGAGGTTGAAAACCTTACGGTTTTCTTCCGTTCTTATTGTATTTTCGTTTTCTATCGCCGTTTCACCGCTCAGCGTACGCTTGTACGCTTCTCGCGGTTCAGCCGACGATTTCTGCACGGAATCCGTTCGCCCCGAGGGGCTTCCACCTCCCGGGATAACCGAAAACGAAAAATATAGGGTAGAGGCATTACAATGTGCCGCTACCTTTTCTTTTTGCGTATTTGATAAGGTATTGAGGTTGAAAACCTGCGGTTTTCTTCCGTTTTTATCAGATTTTCGTTTTCTATCGTCGTTTCACCGCTCAGCGTACGCTTGTACGCTTCTCGGTCTTACTCGTTTTCGCCAAAGACCGCATTCGGTCTTTGGGCTTCGCCCTCAAATCGCCTATGCGATTTGGCGAAGAGCAATCTGCACTCGCTCACTTGCAAGAAAACTTGCAGATTCGCTTCGTTTGATTATCAGCCGACGATTTCTCCTCGGGATCTGTTTGCCCCAAGGGGCTGCCTATTTCATCCGCTTTCGCGGATTTCATTCGCGATGCCTTGCATCGCGCCTCCCGGGATAACCGAAAACGAAAAAAGGATGAGGTGCTGTTGAATGGGTGATGTTCTTAGCGGAGAATTTATACTTTGAGCAAAGTGCAAGCATCGCATTTGACTCGTCAAACGCAAATATGGGCTAAGCCCAACCCCTTATTATGAGCAGAGCGAATAACAAGGTTCTGCGTAGCAGGTTCTTATAACGACAGAAAGAGATAACAAATCGGTTCGTAGCCGAAATGTTATCTCTTTTTCTGTTTGTTTAATGAAATCGTAGCAGAGCAACGATGAAATCTTCACTTTGTTCAGATGAAATTCAAGGACAAGTCCTTGGATGAAATCAAATCCATCTGTCATATAACCCTGCAAAGCAGGATTTCATCGCGAAAGCGATTTCATCCACCGTAGGTGGATTTCACCCGTCGAATAGGGGTTCCCCGAAAAGTCGCAGACTTTTTGGGGGTTCTCGTAGACGGATTTGACTGCGTGTTCTCCGTTAAGGATAACACGCGTATCAGCGGATCTCATTTGCGCTCTGCCCCGGCGCTTTGCCGAACATCCTTTTAAAGTTATAGAAGAACGTGGTGTAGTTCTCGTAGCCGACCTCGGCCGCCGCCTCGGCGGCGGTGCAGCCGTCGCGCAGAAGGTCTGCCGCGAGGTGCATTTTTTTGACCGTAATGTATTGGTTGATCGTCATATTCATCTGCTTTGCGAATCTGTGGCAGAGAGTTGATTTGCTGACGAAGAGCGCCTTCGCGAGCGCCTCCAGGCGGATCGGCTCGCGGATATGCCCGTCCACGTAGGCGGCGACCGCGCGGATCAGCGCATCCTTCTCGGCAGGCGCGAGGAAGCGATCCTTATTCTCGGCGATCAGCTTATCGATGCGAATGATAAAGTCAAGCAGCTTCGACATAATGACGAGCCTTTTATATTTTTCCTCCTCCTCGCAGGCGAGGATCTCGAAAAAGAGCGTGTGCAGGCCGTAGGCCTCCACGAGCGGGCGCGGCAGGATATGGAGCTTGTTTTTTCCATCGTAGGAAAAGCCGCCGAGCTCGGCGCGCAGGGCGGCAGAGAGCCGCTCCAGCACCTCAATATCGAAGAGCAGCACCAGCCGCTCGTAGGGCTTCGTGCCGTCGATGCGGATGGCGTGGATCTCGCCGGGGGCGACGAAGATCATATCTCCGGGGCGTGCGTGATAGATCTCGCCCTCGATCATATAGGAGATCTCCCCCTCGAGCAGAAGAAGCATCTCGTGCGAGCGGTGCGACTCGGAGGGATGCAGATATTCCCCGCCGCAGGCCTCGGTGCGCACGTGGTGGTAATAGATCGAATCCCCGATCAGACTGTATTGCTTCAAAACGCGTGCCTCAGGCATTCCCATATCGCGCACCTCCTTTTTTACTAAAAGTATATCACAAGATCTTGCATATTTCAATAAAAAAATCCATTTTTTTGCAACGCGGAAAAGCGGCGGCAAAAAAGCGGAAAAGAAAATAAAAAAATCAAAAAACGCCCTTGACGGCGGCGGCAGGATGTGATATACTACCTCTCGTATTTTTTTCGGGAGCAGGTATATGAAAGCAACGATCAAGCACTTAAAGCACACGCTCCTCCCCTGCCTCGCCTTCGCCTCTGCGATCGGCGTGCTCACGGGAGCGGCGATATTTATATTCCGTATGGCATCCACCGCCGTGATCGGCCTTTCGGAGCACGTCTACACCCTCGTGCGTGCCGACGCACGCTATCTTCCGCTTTTGCTTCTCGGCGCGGCGGTGCTCGGGCTATGCGCGGCGGCGATCCTGCGCCGCTTTGGGGATTGCCGCGGCGGCGGTATTCCCACGGCGGTGGCATCCATCCGCGGGCTCGTGCCGCTGAAATGGGTGCAGGGCATCTTCGCTCTGTTTTTTGCATCTCTTGCGACCTTTCTCGGCGGCGTGCCGCTCGGAAACGAGGGGCCGAGCGTGCTGATGGGCGCGTCCATCGGCAAGGG
>JAGBBQ010000021.1 GCA_017938425.1 Clostridia bacterium
CCAGATAGAAGTCCTCATAGACCTTCAGCATCTGCAGCGTCTCTGCCTGAGCTTCCTCGGCGGTCTCGTGCATGGTGTGACCCTCTTGCCAGAGGAACTCCGAGGTGCGAAGGAAGGGGCGCGTCGTCTTTTCCCAGCGGACCACCGAGCACCACTGATTGTAGAGCTTGGGCAGATCGCGGTAGGAGTGGATCACGTTGCGGAAATGCTCGCAGAAGAGCGTCTCGGAGGTGGGGCGCACGGCAAGGCGCTCGGACAGCTTATTCTCGCCGCCGAAGGTGACCCAGGCGCACTCGGGAGCAAAACCCTCCACGTGATCCTTCTCCTTGGTCAGCAGGCTTTCGGGGATGAACATGGGCATATAAACGTTTTCATGCCCCGTCTTTTTAAAGCGGGCGTCCAGATCCTTCTGTATGTTTTCCCAGATCGCGTAGCCGTAAGGGCGAAGGATCATGCAGCCCTTGACGCTGGAGTAATCCATCAGCTCGGCTTTTTTAACAACGTCGGTGTACCATTGCGCAAAATCCTCATCCATAGAGGTGATCTGCTCAACGAGTTTCTTTTCTTTGGCCATTTTCGGTGATTCCTTTCGGATAAGTTCGTTTGATTGTGTACATTATAAATCAAAAAGAGTTGCTTGTCAAGCAATTTGCCGCAACTTGCGCCGAAAAGTCGGATCGCCGCAAAAGAGGCGCCGTGAAAAAATGTCGCGCGCGGTGAAAAATATTCAAAAAAATTTTAAAAATATTCATATTTTCTTATTGAAAGGAAGGGTGGGATATGATATACTATAATTCTAAAGATTTTAAAGCGCATACGGAGAGAGGCAGAGAGTTGAAAAAGCATTTGGCAGCATACGAGGAATGGAAAAACAGCCCCTTTATCGACGGGCAGACAAGAGCCGAGCTTGCGGCGATCGAGGGCGACGAGAGCGAGATCTATGAGCGATTTTCCAAGGCGATCGAATTTGGAACGGGCGGCATGCGCGGCGTGATCGGTGCGGGCACCGATCGCATCAACGCTTACGTCATCCGCAAGGCGACCCTTGGGTACGCACAATATTTGAAGCAGCAGGGAATCGGCGCCGAGGAGCGCGGTGTGATCATCGCGCATGACAACCGTCACATGAGCCGTGAGCTTTGTCTGGAGACGGCAGGCGTGCTTGCCGCAGAGGGTATCCGCGCTTATATTTTTGACACGCTGCGCACCACACCCGAGCTGTCCTTTGCCGTTCGTCATTGCCACGCGGCGGGCGGCGTGGTGATCACCGCCTCGCACAATCCCCCCGAATACAACGGCTATAAGCTCTATGACGAGCGCGGCTGTCAGCTGGTGCCCCGTCACACCGACGTGCTGATCGATATGATCAACAAAATCGAGGATCCCCTGTCGATCAAATCGCTTTCCGTCGAGGAGGCGGGCGACATGATCTGTGTGCTTGGCGCGGATGTCGATGAGGCGTATTATAAAGCCGTTATGGGTATTCAGCTGCATCCCGACGTCAAAAAGGA
>JAGBBQ010000022.1 GCA_017938425.1 Clostridia bacterium
AAATGAAGTTGCGCTTGCGCAAATGAAGTGGGCTTGCGCCCAATGAAGTTACGGCTGTGCCGTAAATGAAGTTGCCTTCGGCAAATGAAGTGGGCTTACGCCCAATGAAGTTACGGCTGTGCCGTAAATGAAGTTGCACTTTGTGCAAATGAAGTGGGCTTGCGCCCAATGAAGTTACGGCTGTGCCGTAAATGAAGTTGCGCTTTGCGCAAATGAAGTGCTTCGCAATGAAGTTGCCTTCGGCAAATGAAGTGGGCTTGCGCCCAATGAAGTTACGGCTACGCCGTAAATGAAGTTGCGCTTGCGCAAATGAAGTGGGCTTGCGCCCAATGAAGTTACGGCTGTGCCGTAAATGAAGTTGCCTTCGGCAAATGAAGTGGGCTTACGCCCAATGAAGTTACGGCTATGCCGTAAATGAAGTTGCCTTCGTGCAAATGAAGTGGGCTTACGCCCAATGAAGTTACGGCTATGCCGTAAATGAAGTTGCCTTCGTGCAAATGAAGTGCTTCGCAATGAAGTTGCCTTCGGCAAATGAAGTGGGCTTGCGCCCAATGAAGTTACGGCTGCGCCGTAAATGAAGTTGCGCTTGCGCAAATGAAGTGGGCTTGCGCCCAATGAAGTTACGGCTGCGCCGTAAATGAAGTTGCGCTTTGCGCAAACGGATACACGCCCGGGGGCGTGATTTTTTTTGTAAAACCGCTTTATTTTCCCCTTTCGTCCTACCGATGACTCATATTTTTCCTGCTTGAAAAATAAATTTTTTCACGCTGATTTTTTCTCTGTTTTGTGCAAAGCGAACAAAAGGATTTTTGCCGTTTTCGTTTTACCGCCGAGAATGTTAAAAAAGGTATTTCGATCCTCTACTGCTTTTGTGTATTTTCAATAAAACAAGACAAAATATTAACAATCCCACGCCTATGGGTGGGAGAAAAAACCATTGACTTTTTGTGCAACTTTATGGTATAATATTCTCGCTAAAAAACAATATCTTGATCGTTTTTGCAAATGCCACACTAAATATGGTGTTTGCGCCCCCCGATCAGAACCCGAACGAAGAAAGCAGGTAAATCATTTTATGAGAGAAGAATGGAAGAAATTTCGGGAAGGCAAATGGCAGACCGAAGTAAACGTTGATGACTTCATTCAGAAGAATTTCACCCCTTACGAGGGGGATGCGTCCTTCCTCGCAGGTGCGACGGAGGATACCAAGGCGCTTTGGGCGCAGGTAATGGATCTGACCAAGCAGGAGCGCGAGAAGGGAAGCGCTCTCGATATGGATACGGAGATCGTTTCCACGATCACCTCGCACGGCGCGGGCTACCTTGATAAGGAGAAGGAGAAGATCGTGGGCTTCCAGACGGACAAGCCCTTCAAGCGCTCGCTCCAGCCCTACGGCGGTATCCGTATGGCGATCAAGGCCTGCAAGGATAACGGCTTTGAGGTGGATCCCGAGATCGTCGAGTTTTTCACCACGCACAGAAAGACGCACAACGAGGGCGTTTTCGATGCATACACCCCCGAGATGCGCGTTTGCCGCACCAACCATATCATTACGGGCTTGCCCGATGCCTACGGCCGCGGCCGTATCATCGGTGACTATCGCCGCGTGCCCCTCTACGGCGTGGATTTTCTGATCGCCGATAAGGAGGCGCAGAAGGCGTCCACGGGCTCTACGATGAGTGCGGACGTGATCCGTGACAGAGAGGAGCTCTCCGAGCAGATCAAGGCATTGAAGGCGCTGAAGCTGCTTGGCGCGATCTACGGCTTCGATCTTTCCGTTCCCGCGAAGGATACGAAGGAGGCGATTCAGTTCCTTTATTTTGCTTATCTTGCTGCCGTGAAGGAGCAGAACGGCGCGGCAATGAGCCTTGGCCGTACCTCCACCTTCCTTGATATCTACGCGCAGCGCGACCTTGAGGCAGGCGTTTATACGGAGCAACAGATCCAGGAGTTTGTGGATCACTTTGTGATGAAGCTTCGCCTTGTGAAGTTCGCGCGTACCCCCGATTATAACAAGATCTTTGCAGGTGATCCCACCTGGGTGACCGAGTCGCTCGGCGGCGTCGGTGTGGACGGGCGTCCCCTTGTCACCAAGATGTCCTTCCGTTATCTGCATACGCTGGATAACCTCGGCTCCTCTCCCGAGCCGAATATGACGGTGCTGTGGTCGGTGCTCCTTCCCGAGAACTTCAAGAAGTACTGCGCCGATATCTCCATCCGCCATTCCGCGATCCAGTATGAGAATGACGATCTGATGCGTCCTCTGCACGGCGAGGATTACGGCATCGCCTGCTGCGTATCCTCGATGCGTATCGGCAAGGAGATGCAGTTCTTCGGTGCTCGTGCCAACCTTGCAAAGTGCCTTCTTTACGCGATCAACGGCGGCGTCGATGAGATGACGCGTACGCAGGTCGGTCCCGCATTCAAGGCGGTGGAGGGCGATTACCTCGACTACGATGACGTTATGGCGAAGTACCGCGATATGATGAAGTGGCTCGCCCGCGTATACGTCAACACTCTGAATATCATTCACTATATGCACGATAAGTATAGCTACGAGAAGCTGCAGATGGCTCTGCACGATCGCAGCGTGCGCCGTTGGTTCGCGACGGGTATCGCGGGTATGAGCGTGGTGGCGGACTCGCTGTCGGCGATCAAGTACGGCCGCGTCAAGGTCGTAAGAGACGAGACGGGCTTTATCGTGGATTATATCGCGCAGAACGATTTCCCGAAGTACGGCAACGATGATGACCGTGTGGACAGCATCGCACAGGAGGTGCTTCACACCTTCATTTCCTATATTCGCGAGAATGCGACCTACCGTGAGTCGATCGCGACCACCTCGGTCCTGACGATCACCTCCAACGTCGTATACGGAAAGAATACCGGCTCCACGCCGGACGGCAGAAAGGGCGGCGAGCCCTTTGCTCCGGGCGCCAACCCGATGCACGGCAGAGATACCAACGGTGCGATCGCATCGCTCTCCTCGGTGGCAAAGCTTCGCTTCGAGGATGCGCAGGACGGTATTTCCAATACCTTCTCGATCACGCCCGGCTCGCTGGGTAAGACCAAGGGTGCCGCGATCGATAACCTCGTTTCGCTTCTCGACGGCTACGTTCTCAAGAACGGCCAGCATCTGAACGTCAACGTCTTTGACCGCGAGACGCTTCTGGATGCGCAGAAGCACCCCGAGCTCTATCCGCAGCTGACGGTGCGTGTTTCGGGCTATGCGGTGAACTTTGTGAAGCTGACCAAGGAGCAGCAGGATGAGGTAATATCCCGTACCTTTCATCAGCGTCTCTGATTTGGAAGGTGTATTTCGGTGAGACCGAAAAGGATTGGAGGATTATTGTAATAGTGCCTCTTTTTATACGTGGTGCGTATTTGATAAGGCACTAAGGTTGAAAAACTTCGTTTTTCTTCCGTTTCTATCGTAAATCCTTTTCTATTTCCGTTTTCGGGACTCGGTGTACCTATGTACACCTCTCGCCCCGAAGAACGAAAATTCTCCCGCAAAATCCCCTCTTCCAAATCGCTTGGAGCGCAGACGGTACTCTGCGGAAAGTCGAGGGATGTATTTTCGGTGAGACCAAAAATTTGGAAGGTGTATTTCGGTGAGACCGAAAAGGATGTTTTATATTATTGAATTGTGCCTCTTTTTATACGTGGTGCGTATTTGATTAGGCATTAAGGTTGAAAAACTTCGTTTTTCTTCCAACCGATTAGAATCCTTTTCTATTTCCGTTTTCGGGACTCGGTGTACCTATGTACACCTCTCGCCCCGAAGAACGAAAATTCTCCCGCAAAATCCCCTCTTCCAAATCGCTTGGAGCGCAGACGGAACTCTGCGCAGAGTCGAGGGATGTATTTTCGGTGAGACCGAAAATTTGGAAGGTGTATTTCGGTGAGACCGAAAAGGATAATTGTTTTATTGGAATTGCGCCTCGTTTTAAGCGAAGTGCGTATTTGATAAGGCACTAAGGTTGAAAAACTCTGTTTTTCTTCCGTTTCTGTTGAAAATTTTTTAAAAAAAGAGCCGTTTCACGGAGGGCTTTGCTCGCGTGGGCGGCTTTTTGCCCCAAATGACGAAATAATGGGAAAGGAGATGTCGGGATGAAGGGATATATACATTCGATCGAGAGCTTCGGCACGGTGGACGGGCCGGGCATACGGTTCGTCGTGTTCTTTAGCGGCTGTCCGATGCGATGCCTGTACTGTCATAATCCGGATACCTGGCATATGGGCGGCGAGTATATCTCGGCAGAGTCACTGATCGAGAGGATGCGCCGTAACCTTCCTTTTTACCGCTCGGGCGGTATCACCGCAACGGGCGGCGAGCCGACGATGCAGCTCGGCTTTCTGATCGAGCTTTTCAAGCTTGCAAAGGCAGAGGGTGTGCATACCTGCCTCGATACCTCGGGGATCTTATTCCGAGAGGATGCGCAGTATGACGAGCTGCTGAAGTATACCGACCTTATCATGCTGGACATCAAGCATATGGATCCCGATGAGCACCGTAGGCTGACGGGGCACGACAACGCGCGCATTTTCGCGTTTTTCGAGTACCTGCAGAGGAAGGGAGCGCGCGTGCGCGTGCGCCACGTGGTGGTCCCGGGCATCACCTATAACGAGGAGCAGCTTTCTGCCCTCGGCCGTTATCTGAAGGGAAGAGAAAACGTAGAGAGCGTCGAGCTTCTCTCCTATCATTCGATGGGCATCGAGAAGTATAAGAGCCTCGGCCTTTCCTATCCCTTGACGCAAACCGAGCCGCTGACCGATGCGCAGCTGCGCCACGCATACGAGATCGTGAATGCGGCAAGAAACGTAGAAACATAAAGGAGAAATCAGTGAATATTTGGCACGATATAGACAGATCCCGCATCACCCCCGAGCGCTTTACCGCCGTGATTGAAATATCCAAGGGCGGAAAGAACAAGTACGAGCTGGATAAAAGCACGGGTATGCTGATGCTGGACCGTGTTTTGTATACCTCAACGCATTATCCCGCCAACTACGGCTTTATTCCGCGCACCCTGGCGGAGGATGGAGACCCGTTGGACGTTCTGGTGCTTTGCCAGGAGGCTCTGATCCCTATGACGCTCGTGGAATGCAAGCCCATCGGCGTGCTTGAGATGCGAGACGGGGATGCACCCGATCAGAAGATCATTGCGGTCCCGATCCAGGACCCCTCTTATAACACCTATGAATCCATCCATCAGATCCCCTCGCATATCTTCGATGAGCTGTCGAACTTCTTCGAGGTCTATAAGACTCTTGAGGGCGTACATACCGAGGTGACGGGCATTCACGGTGTGTATGACTCCCTGCGCGTGATCCAGCACAGCATGGAGCTTTATAACGTCGCCTTTGCTCCTACGGAGCAGGGCTGATGATTTAAGAACTTCCTTATCCCAAAAAGCAAAAAAACCATTGTGCAAGACGAACAACGGATGTGCTGTATTTTTGTCAAAAAATGTTGAAAACGCCGTTTTTGAAAAAATCGTTTTCGCTTTTCTTGACAACGGCATCCGTTTGTGATAGTATTATCCCATAAAAGCGATGACGAAGACGGTGCTTTCGGCACTGCGGGGCAGAGAAACGGCGGTTGGTGCGAGCCGTGCGCAGCGAGAGCGCTTATCACTTCCGAGCCGGAGGTCCGAAATCCTTTAGGGCCTCACGAGGAGCACAGCGTTAGTGTGCGGGAGTTGATGGACTCCGCTGAGTGGCGCGTAAGCGCAATTTGAGTGGTACCGCGAGTGATTGTTCACCCGTCTCAAAGGAAGGCTTCTTTTGAGTCGGGCTTTTTGTTTTTTTGCTCACGGAAAAAGGGAATACCTTCTCTCGACTTTTTTATGAAAAACACTTGACAAATAAAAAAAGATATGATACAATGTCTACCATAAAGCGTTGACGAAGAGGGCATAGGCGATGTCGCTTGGCAGAGAAATGGCGGTTGGTGCAAGCCATGAAGCGAGGCTGTATGCTTGTAACTTCCGAGCCGAGGGGAAGAAAGGCTTTTTTGCTGAGTAGAACCTCTCCGTGACTGCCGCGTCAGAGCATACGGGCTGTTAGGCCTTGAGTGGCGCATAAGCGCAATTTGAGTGGTACCGCGGGTTCGTTACATACGGCTCGTCTCAAAGTATTTTATCTTTGGGGCGAGCCTTTTTTGTTTTCCGCCCCGCCAAGGAGGAAACTTTCAAGGTGGAACAGATCAAAGCGCTGGATATGAAGATCCGCGAAATGGCCGGCCGAATCCGCGAGCTGCGTGAGATCGTCGGCTGGAGCACCGCAGAGGTTGCCGCAAAGACGGGCGTGACCGAGGCGGAATACGTCGCGTGCGAAAGCGGGTTTTCGGATCTGAACTTTGCGTTCATTTACCGATGCGCTCTTGCCTTTGGCGTAGACGTCACGGATATCATCGAGGGTAAGAGCCCGACGCTGAAATCCTATACACTGACGAGGAGCGGAGAAGGGCAGAGGATCCAGAGGGCACACGGTATGACCTATTACGCTCTCGCCTCCACCTTCCAGAACCGTATTGCGGAGCCTCTTCTCGTTACCAACCACTATGTTCCCGGCGCAGAGCACGCGGATATTGACGTGACGGCGCACGAGGGGCAGGAATGCGATATCATCATCGACGGTCACCTCAAGGTGCAGATCGGAGATCACAAGGAGATCCTCGGCCCCGGTGACAGTATTTATTACAACAGCTCCACCCCCCACGGTATGATCGCCGTCGGCGGTAAGGACTGTACCTTCTATGCCATCGTTCTGAACGGTTCGGGCGTAGAGAACGCCGAGGGAGCATACCAGCCCCCGATCCCCGCAAAGGCGGCGATCCGTGCCGACGATGGGGAGCGCGTTTATAAGCGCTTTATCGAAACCGAGGAGAATGAGATGGGAACGCCCACGGCGATCCGCTTCCACGGGATCGAGAAATTCAACTTTGCTTACGATATCGTAGACGAGATCGCGAAGAAGGATCCCGACAAGCTCGCTCTCCTACATATTGATAATAAGAAGAATGAAAAACGCATCACCTTCCGTGAGATGAAGCAGATGTCCTGCCGCGCGGCGAACTACTTCACCTCGCTCGGTATTAAAAAGGGCGACCGCGTGATGCTCTGCCTCGGCCGCCATTATCAGTTCTGGCCCGCAATGCTCGCGCTGCATAAGATCGGCGCCATCGCCATTCCGGCGATGAACCAGCTGCTCGACCACGATTTTGAGTATCGCTTCCGTGCCGCAGGCATCAGCGCGATCCTCTGCACCTCCAAGGGTGATACCGCAAGGCAGGTGGAGCTCGCGGAGAAGAACAGTCCCACCCTGCGCCACCGCATCATCGTTGACGGCGCACGCGAGGGCTGGAGAAGCTTTGACGATGAGTGCCGCCTCTTCAGCACGCATTACGAGCGCACCGAGGAGAGCGCGGGCGGAGACGATACGATGCTGATGTTCTTCACCTCGGGAACGACCGGCTATCCCAAGATCGCGGAGCATACCTATAAGTACGCGCTCGGCCACTTCCATACCGCGAAGTATTGGCACAACGTAGAGCCCGGCGGCCTGCATTTCACCATCTCGGATACAGGCTGGGCGAAGGCGCTCTGGGGCAAGTTCTACGGCCAATGGATGTGCGAATGCGCAACTTTTGTTTACGATTTCGACCGTTTCCACGCATCGGACATCCTTCCGATGTTCAAGAAATACAACATCACGACCTTCTGTGCGCCGCCCACGATGCTGCGTATGATGGTCAAGGAGGACCTCTCGCGCTACGACCTCTCCTCGGTCAAGCATATGACCACGGCGGGCGAGGCGCTGAACCCCGAGGTCTACCGCCAGTTTGAAAAGGCGACCGGGCTGCAGATCCTTGAGGGCTTCGGTCAGTCCGAGAGCACGATGCTGATCGGTAACCTTACGGGTGCGCCGCACAAGATCGGCTCTATGGGTAAGCCCGCACCGCTCTACGATATCGACGTTGTGGATGCGGACGGAAAGAGTGCCCCCGTCGGCGAGAGCGGCGAGATCGTTGT
This sequence comes from Clostridia bacterium, assembly GCA_017938425.1. Lineage (GTDB taxonomy): Bacteria > Bacillota > Clostridia > Oscillospirales > CAG-272 > UBA1740. The sequence goes on from JAGBBQ010000022.1 coordinate 8,040, forward strand.
CCGCGTGGCGGACGGTGCGCCCTGCGGCCTCTTCAAGGGCTATTACGGCGATCCCGAAAAGACCGCCGAGGTATGGCACGACGGCTATTATCATACGGGTGACGTTGCCTGGCGCGACGAGGACGGCTTCTATTGGTACGTCGGCCGCGTGGACGACGTGATCAAGTCCTCGGGCTATCGCATCGGTCCGTTCGAGATCGAGAGCGTTATTATGGAGCTTCCGTACGTGCTTGAATGCGGCGTCAGCGCCGTGCCCGATGAGGTGCGCGGTCAGGTCGTAAAGGCAAGCATCGTCCTCGTGAAGGGAACCGAGGGCTCGGATGCACTGAAAAAGGAGATCCAGGACTACGTCAAGACGCATACCGCGCCGTATAAGTATCCGAGAATCGTGGAATTCAAGGATGCGCTTCCCAAGACGGCGAGCGGTAAGATCCAGAGAAATAAACTGTAAGGCAAAAAAATGAACGGCAAACGCATAACGATTTTTTCAGGCCACTACGGCAGCGGAAAAACGAACGTCGCCCTGACCTACGCGCTCAGTGAGCGCGAGAAGGGAAAAAAGGTGGCGATCGCGGATATCGATATCGTCAATCCGTATTTCAGAACGAAGGACAGTGAGGCGCTCCTTGCCGAGCGCGGCATCCGTCTGATCTGCTCGGAGTACGCGAATACGAATATAGATATTCCCGCCCTGCCGCAAGACATATACGCGATCGTGGACGATAAAAGTCTGACCTGCATCCTCGACGTGGGAGGAGACGAGCGCGGCGCATTGGCGCTCGGACGCATCGCCCCCGCCATCCGTGAGGAGAACGACTACGATATGATCTTCGTTGCCAACCGCTACCGCCCCCTGACCGCCACGGTGGAGGGTGCGATGGAGGTGCTGCGCGAGATCGAGGCGGCCGCAGGCCTTCGCTTCACCGCGATCGTCAACAATTCCAACCTGGGTGCCGAGACCGCGGCAGAGGACGTGCTTTCCTCGCTCGCCTTCGGCGAGGCGCTTTCGGAGGCCGCAGGGCTTCCGCTGGTCGCCACCTCGGTTGCCGAGCCGTTGCAAGCGGCGCTCTCGGGGCGCGTTGCGGGGCTCTATCCCATCCGTTTACAAAAGCATCTATGATAAAGGAGAATTTGAAATGGCAAAGCTCACTTTTAAAACCGACAAATGCAAGGGCTGCGGCCTTTGCGTAGACGCTTGCCCCAAGGGCGTGCTTGCCCTGGCAGAGGACAAGATCAACCAGAAGGGGCATCATCCCGTCGAGGCGGTCAACGAGGCGGCCTGCATCGGCTGTGCCTTCTGTGCAACTATGTGCCCCGATTGTATCATTAAGGTAGAAAGGTAAGGTAACTATCATGGCAGATAAAGTTTTAATGAAGGGTAACGAAGCCATTGCCGAGGCTGCGATCCTGGCAGGCTGCCGTCACTATTTCGGATATCCCATCACGCCTCAGACCGAGATCGCCGCGTATATGGCAAAGAGAATGCCGAAGATCGGCGGCACCTTCCTGCAGGCGGAGAGCGAGATCGCCGCGATCAATATGGTCTACGGCGTATCCGCGACCGGTAAGCGTGTAATGACCTCCTCCTCCTCTCCCGGAATTTCCTTGAAGGGCGAGGGCATCTCCTATCTTGCGGGTGCGGATCTTCCCGCGCTCGTCGTAAACGTGCAGAGAGGCGGCCCCGGCCTCGGCGGCATCCAGCCCTCTCAGTCGGATTATTTCCAGGCGACCAAGGGCGGCGCGCACGGTGATTTCCATATGCTCGTTCTGGCGCCCGCCTCCGTGCAGGAGATGGCAGAGCTGACCGTGAAGGGCTTTGACCTTGCCGATAAGTACCGTATGACCGCGATGATCCTTGCGGACGGTACGATGGGACAGATGATGGAGCCCGTGTCGCTTGACTTCGCCGCAGGCGAGCCCGTAGAGAAGCCCTGGGCTGTCACCGGCACGAAAATGGCACGTCCCCACAATATCGTGAACTCTCTTTTCCTGAAGCCCGAGGCGCTGGAGAAGACCAATTTTGAGCGCTTTGAGCGCTATGAGAGGATCAAAGAGACCGAGGTCATGTACGAGGAGTATATGATGGAGGATGCCGAGATCTGCGTGGTTGCCTTCGGTATCGCTTCCCGCGTATCCAAGAACGCGATCAACGAGGCGAGAGCACAGGGCATCAAGGTCGGTCTGATCCGTCCCATCACGCTCTGGCCCTTCCCCGAGAAGGCAATTGCCAAGGCGGCAGAGAAGTGCAAGAAGTTTATTTCCGTGGAGCTTTCCATGGGCCAGATGATCGAGGACGTTCGTCTTGCCGTGAACGGAAAAGCGCCCGTCACCCTTTGCAACCGTACCGGCGGTATGATCCCTGCGCCCGAGCAGGTGCTTGCCGCGATCACGGACGCTGCGAAATAAGGAGGTAAGAGAAAATGGTAGTATTTGATAAGCCCCACGCATTGACCGACGTACCGCTGCACTATTGCCCCGGCTGTACCCACGGTATCGTTCACCGTCTGGTAGCCGAGGTTATGGATGAGCTCGGTATCGAGGGCAGGACCATCGGCGTAGCGCCGGTCGGCTGCTCGGTCATGGCATACGATTATTTTAACTGCGATATGGTAGAGGCCGCGCACGGCAGAGCGCCCGCAGTCGCTACGGGTATCAAGCGCTCCGATCCCGATAACATCGTGTTCACCTATCAGGGTGACGGTGACCTTGCCTCCATCGGTATGGCAGAAACCGTTCACTCCGCCGCGAGAAACGAGAATATCACGATCATCTTCATCAACAACGCGATCTACGGTATGACCGGCGGCCAGATGGCGCCGACCTCCTTGCCCGGACAGGTCACGCAGACCTCTCCCTACGGCAGAGATACCGCACAGTGCGGCTTCCCGATCAAGGTCTGCGAGATGCTCTCGCAGCTGGACGGACCCGAGTATCTTGAGCGCGTTGCCGTAAACAACGTAAAGAACGTAAAGAACGCGAAGAAGGCGATCAAGAAGGCCTTTGAGAACCAGGTAAACGGCAAGGGCTTCTCTCTGATCGAGGTCATTTCGAGCTGCCCCACCAACTGGGGTATGACGCCGAAGCGCGCGCTGGAATGGATCGATGAAAAAATGATTCCTTATTACCCCCTCGGCGTATATAAGGACAGATCGGCAGGGAAGTGAGGTAAGAAAGAATGAGCACCGTACAGTATTTGTTTGCAGGCTTTGGCGGCCAGGGCATCCTCTTCTCGGGAAAGTTTCTGGCTTATAAGGGACTGATGGACGGCAAGAACGTCAGCTGGCTCCCCTCCTACGGCCCCGAAATGCGCGGCGGCACGGCATCCTGCAGTGTCATCGTAAGCGATACACCCGTCGGCTCTCCCATCGTATCCCGCCCCGACGTTCTGATCGCAATGAACCTTCCCTCGCTCGATAAGTATGAGGATGCGGTCGTCCCCGGCGGCACGATCTACGTGGACTCCACGCTGATCGAAAGAAAGGTGAAGCGTACCGACGTCAAGGTCGTATACATTCCCGCCACCCGTCTCGCATCGGATAATAAGACCCCCACGCTTGCCAATATGATCATTATGGGCAAGGTCCTCTCCGAGGAGGGGCAGTTTGCCGATGAGGCAGGCGTTGAGGCAGCGCTGAAGAAGGTCATCTCCGCGAAGCGCGCCGATATGCTCGAGGTCAATATGAACGTGATGCGCCTCGGTCACGAATACAAGGCATAAGGAGAAAGAAAATGGATATCAAGATCGTAAGAAATGAAAATCCCAAGGTAAAGCCCGAGGCCTCCACCCTTGGCTTCGGCAAGTATTTTACCGACCATATGTTTATTATGGATTACACCGCAGGAGAGGGCTGGCACGATGCCAGGATCGTCCCCTTCGGTAAGTACGAGATCCATCCCGCATCCACCGCGCTGCACTACGGCTCGGAGATCTTTGAGGGCCTGAAGGCGTACAGAAAGGCAGACGGCTCGGTACAGCTCTTCCGCCCGATGGAGAACATCCGCAGAATGAACCGCTCCGCAGAGCGCCTTTGCCTGCCCACGATCCCCGAGGATATGGCGCTTGAGATCCTCGAGACCTTCGTAGGCTTCGAGAAGGATTGGACCCCCTCGGCAGAGGGCACCTCTCTCTATATCCGTCCCTTTATGTTCGGAAACGATGAGACTCTCGGCGTGCACGCCGTGCATCACGCAACCTTTATGATCATCCTCTCTCCCGTAGGCTCCTACTACGCGGAGGGCATCAATCCCGTCAAGATCATGATCGAGGATACCGACGTCCGCGCCGTCAGAGGCGGTACGGGCGAGGCGAAGTGCGGCGGTAACTACGCCGCCTCCAACCGTGCGGGCGAGAAGGCTGCGCAGCAGGGCTATTCCCAGGTGCTGTGGCTGGACGGCGTGGAGCGCAAGTACATCGAGGAGGTCGGCGCAATGAACGTTATGTTCAAGATCGCGGGCGAGATCGTAACTCCCGCGCTCGTCGGCTCGATCCTTCCCGGTATCACGAGAAAATCCTGCCTTGAGCTGCTCCGCAAGGAGGGCTATAAGGTGAGCGAGCGCCTTCTTTCCATTGACGAGCTGCAGGCCGCCATGCAGAACGGAACGCTTGAGGAGGCTTGGGGCTGCGGCACTGCGGCGGTCATCTCTCCCATCGGCGAGCTTGCTTATAAGGGTAAGAAGTATACCGTTTGCGGCGGTAAGATCGGTGAGATAACGCAGCATCTCTACGACACCATTACCGGTATTCAGTGGGGCAAGCGAGAGGATACCTTCGGCTGGACCTATCCCCTTAAGTAATGATTTTTGCCCCTGGAGCGCCTCTGCGCTTCGGGGGCATTTTGCTTTTAAATTGTCGCGAACATCTTTTGTTTGCTAACAATTGTTTGCAAATTCGCACGAAAGTAGTGAACTTATGATCAATAATAAGTATTTTGCCATAGACTGTCACTGTCATATTTATCCCGAAAAGATAGCGTCCAAGGCGGTCGGCGGAACGGATGCCTTCTATTCCTCTGTGTCGGTCGGCACGGGCACGCTTGACGATATGCTTGCCCACGCAGACAGGGCGGGGATCGATAAGGCGCTCGTGCAGTCGGTTGCCACAACGCCGCACCAGGTCGGAAGCATCAACCGCTTTATTGCCGACGAGGTTGCCCGTTATCCCGATCGGCTGATCGGCTTCGGCACGCTCCATCCCGCCTCCGAGGATATTATCGGGGATCTTGAAAATCTTTTGTCGCTCGGTCTGCGCGGTGTCAAGCTCCATCCCGACATCCAAGACTTCAAGATCGACGATTACCGCGCGCTCTCCATCTATGAGGCCTGCGAGGAGCGCGGTGTGCCGATCCTCTTCCACGCGGGCGACGGCCGCTATGACCGCTCGAACCCCAACCGTCTCGTGCCGGTGCTCCGCATCTACACGCGTCTGAAGGTCATCGCCGCGCATTTCGGCGGCTATTCGATCTGGGACGAGGCCGTCGAGGCGCTTGCAGGCCTGCCGAATCTCTACGTTGATTGCTCCTCCGCGATGCCGTTTCTCACCGATGAGAAGATAAAGGAATATATCCGCCGCTACGGCGCGGACCGCGTTCTCTTCGGCACGGACTATCCGATGTGGGCGGCGGAAAGCGAGGTCGAGCGCCTCCTTTCGCTCGGCCTTTCCGAAGAGACCTACCGTAAGATCTTCTCCGAAAATGCGATCGCGCTTTTCGGCCTGTGATTTCTTCATATTTTTTAAAAAACTTTTTCGCACCTATTGATTTTTTTCTTCACATATGCTAAAATTATAGCATCTTTCAGAAATCTGCCCATAGGGCAATCCAAAAAGGAAGGTAGATACCATGTTCAAGAATGAATATCTCAACGAGCTCATGGCTCGTGTAGAGAAGAGAAACCCCGGCGAATCCGAGTTCCATCAGACCGTCAAGGAGGTTCTCGAGTCCATCGAGCCCGTGATCGAGGCACATCCCGAGTATATCAAGCTTGGCGTTCTCGAGAGGATCGTTGAGCCCGAGAGGATCATCAAGTTCCGCGTTCCGTGGGTAGACGATAACGGCAACGTGCAGGTCAACCGCGGCTACAGAATCCAGTTCAACAGCGCCATCGGTCCCTACAAGGGCGGCCTGCGCTTCCATCCCTCGGTAAACGAGAGCATCATTAAGTTCCTCGGCTTTGAGCAGACCTTCAAGAACTCCCTCACCTCTCTGCCTATGGGCGGCGGTAAGGGCGGCGCGGACTTTGATCCGCAGGGCAAGTCCGATATGGAGGTCATGCGCTTCTGCCAGAGCTTTATGACCGAGCTTCAGAAGTACATCGGCGCGGATACCGACGTTCCCGCAGGTGATATCGGTGTCGGTGCAAGAGAGATCGGCTATCTCTTCGGCCAGTATAAGCGTCTGCGTGACGAGTTCACCGGCGTTCTCACCGGTAAGGGAATTCCTTACGGCGGCTCTCTCATCCGTCCCGAGGCGACCGGATATGGCGCGGTCTACTACACCACCGAGCTTCTCAACCACTTCGGTGACAGCATCAAGGGCAAGACCTTCGCGATCTCCGGCTTCGGCAACGTGGCTTGGGGTACCGTTTCCAAGGTGACCGAGCTTGGCGGTAAGGTCGTGACCATCTCGGGTCCCGACGGCTACGTATACGATCCCGACGGCATCAACACGCCCGAGAAGATCAACTTTATGCTTGAGATGCGCGCATCCTGCAGAAACCGTGTAGAGGACTATGCGGATAAGTTCGGCGTTCAGTTCTTCAAGGGTCAGAAGCCTTGGGGCGTGAAGGCAGACATCCTTATGCCCTGCGCGACCCAGAACGAGGTCGGTATGAAGGAAGCGGAGCAGATCGTCGCAAACGGCGTGAAGTATTACGTTGAGGTCTCCAATATGCCCACCACCAACGAGGCAGTCGCATATCTGAAGGCAAACGGCGTGATCGTTGCTCCCTCGAAGGCAGTAAACGCGGGCGGCGTTGCCGTATCCGGTCTTGAGATGTCTCAGAACTCGATGCGTTACTCCTGGAGCGCAGAAGAGGTCGATCAGAAGCTCAAGGGCATTATGAAGAACATCTTCGACGCATCCGTGAAGGCTGCGAACGAGTACGGTCTCGGAGACGATCTTGTAGCAGGCGCGAACATCGCGGGCTTCATCAAGGTTGCCGAGGCAATGAAGGCACAGGGCGTGGTATAATTCATCGCCCGATAGAAAACAGAGCGGGGTCCGTGTGTAAAGCACGGGCTCCGCTTTTTAACCTTAAGATATATATTTTGCACTACTTTCCTGCCTAAATTTGTCTAAAACGCCAAAATTATTTTTTCTTTTTTATAAAACGCGCGCTCTCGCTCTTGCATTAAAATATTTAGTGTGCTAAACTAATGGCATCACACAAGCCGAAATGGTTTTCGGCATCAATATTTTTATAAGGAGATATCCAAATGAAAAACGCAAAGAAAATTGTGCTTCTGCTTCTTTCTCTCGTGCTTCTGTGCGGCGTGTTTGCCGTAGCGGCACTTGCAGAGGAGCCTGCAAGCACTGCCACCGTCGTTTATCCCGACGGATCGGTCGATGCAGTCGCCGTAGGCGATACGATCGTTCCCAAGGCATTTACGGACGGACTTTATTACGGTGCGGGCAACACCCTGTATAAGGATGATGCCACCGAGGGATGGAGCTTTACCCTTGACGGTGCGGCTCTTACGGACCTCACCGTCACCGATGCAATGGCAGGCAAGAAAATTATTGCCTCCGGCGCGGATAAGGTATATTCCGTGATCGATATTCACCTCGGTGAAGGCGATTACTATAAGTGGATCGAGGGCAGCACGTCCGTATCGGTGAATGATGTGGCCTATTACACCGTTCTTTACGTAAAGGCAGGCGAGTCCGGCTCGAAGACCTATAACGTATACGCGAAGGATGGCACAACGCTCGTGACCACGGAGAAGACCGTGGAGTACAGCACCACCAAGCGTGTAGCGGGCGACTATAAGGTGTTCTTCTATGACGATGCCTCCCTGCAGAAGTTTTTCACCACGAGCGCAAGCATCGAGCTTGGCGGCGTGTCTCTGAATTATCAGGACCTTCGCCACGGCAGCGATACGACGCATAAGGTTACCCTTTATGCGGATCACACCGTGGGTAAGGGCTTCTTCGATTGGGAAAAGAACGGCTATGACCGTCCTCGTACCTCTGACGGTACGAACGTAGTCTCCGCCTCCACCGGTGCGGCTAAGGTTTATTTTGACCTGAACGGCCATTCGCTGGTCAATACCACCGCAGCTGTAATGGAGCTGAGGGGTCTGACTCTGTATCTTTATTCCACAAAGCCCGGTGCACATTACATACATACGACAGCGGCAACGGCCTTCTACGTATCGGATGACTGTACGCTCGCGCTCGGTAACAATGCCGAAAACGGCGAATACGCGCGCAACCTCAATCTGCACGTAAACCAGCTTTTCGCTGGCCATTACGGCAGCGGTGCCTATATTTATGGCGGTAACTACTATCAGGCAGAGGGCACGGGTGCATATCTTGCCAACGTCGCCCGCCGCGTAAACGCTGTGAAGCACGCAAACTTCTATGTGAAGGACGGCGTGGCTGTCTTCGGTGAGGCCTCTGCCTATAACGGTAATACTCCGCTCAGCAAGGTTGTCATCTTAGACTGTAACTTCTATTCGAACGGCTCCTCTCCCGTATTCCTGTCGGCAGGAAAGGGAACGGCTTCGCTGCAGTTCAAGGATTGTACCTTTAACGGCGTCACTGCTACGCTTGATGCATCGGCAGGTACGGTTACCGACGTTTCGGGTAATACCTTTAACGGTGCGGCAGTTACCTACAAGACCGTGACCTTTGCGGACGGTACGACCGAGTATTACTACGCAACCACGCTTGACGAGGCGAAGACCTTTGTCGGCGGTCATTATAAGGCGGCAACCCCCGCTCCCTACGGCAAGTACGTGGACGGCAAGTATTACGTAGCGCTGAATCCCACGTCCGAGATCACCTACGACGATGCCTTCAACGCCGTGCAGACCATTGAGGACGGCGCTCTGACGAGAGTTTACTACACCGTAACCAAGGCAGACGGCACGGTAGAGTATTATACCGGCACGGATTATGCGAATAGCTTCAAGGCATACCTCGCGAATTGGGAAGCCGGTGCGACCGTAACGCTCTACGAGAACGTGGCCATGAGCACCACGCTGGCAGCCGTTTGTTCTACCAACGGCGGTAACGCATATCTTGACCTGAACGGCTACACCTGGTCGGTTACCACGGCGAGCAGCCTCGCAATGGATGTCGGTCCCACCTCGGGCAAGGCGATCTACCTCTATCTGTATTCCTCCGTACCCGGCGGTAAGATCTCCGTTCCGAGCGCGAAGTACTTTTTAAGAACCAACTCGTACGGCACCGTATATTTCGGTGAGCGTGACACCAGTAAGACCGAGTACGGCAAGAACCTTACGGTAGAGTGCCGTGTTCTGAACGGCGACCTTTACGGCAACGGTATCGGCATCTACGGCGGTACCTACGTTCAGGTTGCAGGCTCTGCGGATAAGTACATCGTGAACGCAAGCCGTACGGATGATGCGGGCGCGTCTCAGTTCAAGCTGATCCGTAACGCAACCTTCATTATTAATAAAGCAGATTCCTTCGCGATCCATTATCTGAGCGCAGGCTTCACGAAGATCGCTGACTGTACCTTCGTTTCCACCGTCTCCGGTGCGACTGCGATCGGTAACCAGAGCAGCACGGCTCTCACGCAGAAGGTTCCTTCCTTTGTAAACTGTGACTTTATCAACGTTCTTCCCGTATCCACGCTTGGAAACGATAAGAATCCCATCTATGAGAATTGCCGCTTCTCTCTGAGCAATGCCAATACCGATGCGTACAGCGTCGTTGTCGGCGGTGCGGCAGAGCAGCAGTATCTTGCAAGAGTCGGCGCAGGTGAGACGATCACCTATGCAGGCGAGGAGTATCCCGTAAACTACGCATTCGCAAAATCCTTCCTGACCGTTGTATGGACCGATGGCACGCATCCTTATTGGGCGCTCGGCTCCAAGCCTCTCAGCGATACCTCCCTCGGCGATACGATCGAGAAGCAGGCAGACGGCTCTTATAAGGTATTCTGCGATAGCTTCTGGTATCCCGTAGGCTATGAGACGGTTGCCGAGGCGCACCTCGGTCTGACCGCGACCGAGCTTTCCGTAGCCGCAGGCAGAACCATTCCTCTCGCCTTCTCCTATCAGGTAGACGGCGGTAAGATCAATTACGTCGAGCTTCTCGCTACCCCCGAGGAAAACGGCGAGCAGTTCGCAGCGATCCTGAACGATAAGTTCAATGTGAAGATCGTTATGTACACCGATATCGTTCTGAACCGCGGCGTTCTCTTCGGTACCTTGATGGATAAAACCGATCCCAAGGGCAAGACGGTTCAGGTCCTCAATCAGAGCGGCAACGTCGATTGGGATCTCAACGGTATGACCGTAACGGTAGCTGCCTCTGCGTCGCCTCTCGCAATGGCGAACGAAAGAGAGTCGCAGGGTGCGCAGATCATCAACGTTCTTCACTATGTGAAGGCTGCGACCTTCAAGCTCTATTCCTCCGTTGAGGGCGGTAAGTATATCAACAATTCGAAGCACGCGATCTTCGGCGGTCTCAAGTATACCGATAGCGCATCGTCCTATATTCTCGGCACGAGCGATCTTGCCGTGAACGGCGGCGATAACCTCACCTTGATCTCGAACGGCACTATCACCGCCGCATACGAGAACCAGGCAAACGGCCCCGCAGGCGTGATGCTCGGCATCAACGGCGGTACCTACGTATATAACGGTACCGGCGCTGCCTTCAATACCGCGGCCGGAACGACGGTTAAGAATGCAAAGATCGCAACCACCGGCGCGGCTCTGTCCGTATTCATCAACCAGTTCTGGTCGTCCATCACCTTCTATGCCGAGAATATCACGGTAGGCTGCGCATCGAAGTCCACCTATCTTGTTGAGTCCGGTACGATGGATAATATTTCGACGAGTACCGGTAAGACCTACAGTGTGAGCCTGAACGGCGTTCTTATGGCAGGCGGTACGCTGAACGGCGCGTATAAGAGCGGCGCTTGCACCTTCACCATCGAGGGTACCGTTTATGCGGGTGACGAGGCGTCTCTCGCCGTTGCATATCCCACCGCGCCCGAGGGCAAGGCTCTCGCATATACCTCCGTAGCGATCAACGGTGTTTACTACAAGTATCTCGGCTATTACGAGGCTCCCACCACCGTGAACGTGAAGAACGAGATTACGGGCGAGGTCGAGGCTTGGCTCGTTGGCTCGGTTCACGTAGCGGCAGGCGATATCTCCGCTCTGAACGTGGTTGAGATCGACGGCAAGCTTTACTACCGTCCGAATCCTACCTGGTCCTACGTGCTTGACGGTGCTCCAATCACCGATCCTTGTGCCGCAGAGAATGCAGGCAAGACCGTATCTCTCAACGTTGGCGGTGAGACCGTGGCGATCTTCGCGATTTACGATGTATCGGGTGCTAAGACCTACTACTACGGCAACGTGGAGGATTACAACGCAGAGCTTCTTGCTTTGATCGCCGCTGCAAAGACGGCGAACACCACGTTGACTCTCTATGAAGATATTACTCTGACTGCCGCAGGCGTGCAGAATGTTTATGCAGGCTCGGGTGTAACCTTCAAGATCGACCTGAACGGCTATAAGCTGACGCTTGTAACGCCTCACGATGCAAGCTACGCCCTTAAGTTCAGCTCCGGTAGCTCCTATATCTATTCGTCCCGCGAGGGCGGCGTTCTGGATGCAGGCGCTTCGATCAGCCTTGTGATGACGGATGGCGGCGGTAACGCTTACTTCGGCGAGCTCGATGCGGCAAGCACGGCATACGGTAAGAACCTTACCGTCATCTGCAAGCGCATCACCTCCGGCAGACTCTGGTCCAACAACGCACACATCCTCGGCGGTACCTACGTGCAGCCCGAGGGCGAGGAAGTGGCATTCATCCTCGGTATCGATGCAGGTCCCGTCCCCACCGTACAGAATTCCACCTTCGTTGTGAAGTCCGTAAAGGATGCTTTGATCCGTCGCGTGGCAGGTACCTTCACCAACTGTACCTTTATTGCAGAGAATGCAACGAATCTCTTCATCGCATACGACAGTGCAGAGAACTCCGCCGCAACCTTCAAGAACTGTTACTTCTACAACGTAGTTCCTAACGTGATCGAGGGTGCTACGGTGACCTACACCGACTGTCACTTCGACAAGCCCTCCTCCATCCCGCAGGCCGGCGGTTACATCGCAGGCACGGCGACCGACGTATCTCTCACCGTTCTCGGCGAGACCTACAAGTTCTGCGCGAAGCTCCTTGCGGCAGATCTGCTGACGCCCATCAAGGCAAGCGCGGATACGGTCGTATACTTTGAGACCGCTTCCTTCGAAGAGGCCTTCGCACAGGGCAAGTTCGTTACCGTAGATTGGGGCTTCGGCCTTGATATGGAATACTGGGCTCTCGGCGCTCTTGCAACGCACGAGAACGTGACCGTGGACGAGATCTTCGTTTACGCGTTCGCACCCATCCAGCTTGGCAATATGAATATGACGGCGTACGATACGACTCTCGTAAACGTTCTGCCCGGCAAGATCCTTCTCGGTCTGAGCGCGGCGAACAACGTGACCTACAAGGTTTATATTCCCAAGGATGCAGGCTATACGGATCTTACGGTCGGCGGCATTGTCCGTCCTCTGAATGAGTACACCGCGACCGAGGGTGACTACTACGTGATCGAGGTCACCGTATCTCCCTCTCAGGTTGCACAGCCTCTGTATATCTCGCTGAAGGCAACCTACGAGCATGGCTTCAACACCGGCTTTGAGCAGTATGCAAATGCCGTTCTTGCCGATGAGGCATATGCAGGTATGCACAAGCTTGTATACGCAATGGTTGAGTACGTAGAGCTGATGAGCGGCACGGATATGGATGTGACCGCACCCGAGGGCTATGCAGTAGAGAAGCTCGTTGCCGCAGCGTCCACCAACGCTGAGGGCGGTTCTCTCGCTCAGTTCTCCTTCTGCCACGATAGCGATCTCATCTTTGGTCTGACCGGTACGGCAGGCACGAAGGTAGTCCTTAGCTTCAGCTACGATAATATGACTACCGGATCGTATACGATCGCCGCAAACGGAACCGTTGCGATCTACGCAGGCAGTGTTTACGAGCTGGCAGACGGCTTCACCTTCACCTGCGGTCAAGAGACGGAGGTCTATACCTACAGCCTTGCAAATTATCTCTACGAGCTTGAGAACGCAGAGGTAGTGGATGCAACGGTCATCGCAAAGCTGCAGGCACTCTACAACTATGCTTACTACGCAAAGCTTTTCGTAGCAGCACAGTAATTTACCAAAAAAACTATGGCGCGCTTGTCTTGGCAGGCGCGCCATTTTTATGGGCGATCCAAAAAAAGCGCACCGTGTAAGTTGACACGGTGCGCTTTTTGTTATAAAATATGAGTAATGAAGGTTTTATGGAGGCTGCTATGATCTATAAAGGCACAAAAAACATTTCCTTTCCTCTCGGAGGCATTGGCACGGGCTGTATCGGCCTTGCGGGGAACGGAGAATTAAAGGACTGGGAAATATTTAACCGTCCAAGCAAATGCACGAGAAACGGATACTCTCATTTCGCCATTAAGGCATCCTATAAGGATAAGAATATCGTGAAGGTCTTGCAGGGGGATTCGGTTGAAAGCCTTATAGGAACGTCCTGCGCGAGCAGCGGCCATTACGGCTTCGGCTACGGTCCGCGCGAGAACTCGCTTGCCGGCTTTCCTCATTTCCGAAGCGTATCCTTTGACGGCAGCTTCCCGATCGCGGAGCTCTCGTTTTCTGACGATGATTTTCCGGCCACCGTACGCCTTTGCGCGTTTAATCCGTTTATACCGCACGATGCGTTCAACTCAAGCCTGCCCTCGGCGTTTTTTGAATGGGTGATCGAAAATACGGCTAAGGAGAGCGTGCGCTTTGCGCTCGCGTGCACGGTGAGAAATCCCGCCGCCTCCACCCGGAATGAAAATATTTCTGACGGCAATCTGAGCGGCGCTTTTTTGAAAAGTGCCGACCTGGGCGACGAAGAGATAGGCTATAGTGATCTTTGCATTCTTACCGATCATAAGGACAGTGCCGTTCAGGAATATTGGTACAGGGGAAGCTGGCAGGATGGCTGCACGACCTATTGGAAAAACCTCTCGGATCTTGACCGTATGCCCGAAAGGCACTACACGGAGCCGTCAAGGAACGATCACGCTACCGTTGTTTCCTATGTGAATATTCCCGCGGGCGCGAAGGCAAGGCTCCGTTTTGTGATCGCCTGGAACGTGCCTGTTGCCTATAACTATTGGAAGCCTCGCGAGGGAGAAGGCATCACGTGGCGCAATTACTATGCAACGCAGTTTGGAAGCTCCCTTGAAACGGCAAGCTATGCGCTTGAAAAATTCGATCTTCTCCGTGATAAAACGGTGCTGTTTGCAAAAGCGCTGCATTCCTGCACGCTTTCCGCATCGGTCAAGGATGCGATCTCGGCCAACCTTTCGGTTCTCAAAACCCCCACGGCGCTCAGGCTCGCGGATGGCTCGTTCTGGGGATGGGAGGGCTGCTCCGAAACAAAGGGCTCCTGCTACGGGACCTGTCAGCACGTGTGGAATTACGCGTATGCGATGCCGTATCTTTTTCCGGAGCTTGAGCGCTCCATTCGTGAAAACACGCTTGATTATGCGCTTCTCGATAGCGGTGCTACGAGCTTCCGTATCAATCTTCCGCCGAAAAACGAGATGTCCACGGCACGCGCCTGCGTGGACGGGCAGATGGGCGAGGTCATCAAGTGTTACCGCGAATGGAAGCTTTCCGGTGACAGCGAATGGCTCAAAAAGCATTCGGAGCGCATTTTTAAGATGCTTGAATACGCCTGGTCGAAGGACAATCCGGATCGGTGGGATGCGGATATGGACGGCGTTCTCGAGGGGCGTCAGCATCATACGCTTGATATGGAGCTTTTCGGTCCGAGCTCATGGCTGGAGGGCTTTTATCTGCTTGCGCTGGATTGCGCAGCCGAAATGGCGGGCTTTCTCGGAGAAGAGAAGCGCGCGCGCCTCTATTCGAGACTTTATGAAAGCGGAAAGGCATGGATGAATAAGCATCTTTTCAACGGCCGGTATTTCTGTCAATCCGTGGATCTTTCGGATAGATCCGTGCTGGATCGGTATGAGGATGCGCAGGCGTATTGGAACGAAGAGGCAGGGGAGATCAAATACCAGGTGGCGGATGGCTGCATCATCGACCAGATGCTTGCGGATTGGCATGCGGTCCTCATCGGCAAGAAATGCGTTTTCGATCCCGAAAAGAAAAGGATCGCGCTGGAAAGTCTTTACAAAAATAACTACAAGTCCTCTATGCGGGACGTCGTGAATATGTGGCGCAACTTTTCGTTGAACGATGAGGCGGGAACGATCATTTGCTCATATCCCGAGGGGGCGAGGCTTCCCGCGATCCCCATTCCGTACTGCGAGGAGACCATGACGGGCTTTGAATATGCGCTTGCGGGGCTTATGATCGCCGAAGGGTATCTTACCGAGGGAGAGAATATCGTAAAAGCGGTTCGCGATCGGTATGACGGCGAGAAGCGCAACCCGTGGAACGAGATAGAATGCGGCAGCAATTACGCGCGTTCTATGGCATCCTATGCTTTGATGCCCATATATAGCGGTTTTACCTATGATATGACCCAAAGGCATATCGGATTTGCCCCTGTCCGAGAGCAAGGAAAATATCTTTTCAGCGTTTGCGATAGCTGGGGCTGCGTGGAGCTTTCGGACGGGCAGTGGAATATTTCCGTCTTGGGCAAAGCGCTTTTATTGAATTCCATATCCGTACCCAACGCCGCGGCGATCACAAGCGTGACGGTCGATGGGATCGGCGTTGACTTTAAGGCTGTGAACGGTCGGATCCTTTTGGGAAATGTCGAGATCCGCAAGGAGCTATGTCTGCAATGAAGCGCTTTTCAAAAATAACGACGACGCAGCTTGCGAGAATTTGCGGTGTATCGCAGGGAACGGTGGACCGCGCGCTCCATAACAGAGGCGGTATCAACCCTGAGACGAGGGCGCGGATCCTTGAAATCGCGAAGGAATACGATTACCGCCCGAACGTCCAAGCGGGCAGCCGATCGAATTCAATGCTGATCGGTGTTGTGCTTTTTGATCTTTATAACGAATACTTCTCGAAGCTTGCGATGAGTCTTGTCAATGAAGCGAGAAAATTCGGATACTCGATCATATTTCAGTTTTCGGGAAAGGAAGAGAAGAACGAGAAGCAAGCGCTGGAATATTTTGATTATATCGGTGTGGACGGGATCGTATTGTTTTCGGTGGGCAGTGACAGTGTAGAATATAAGAATTATCTGCATTCACTCAAAAAGCCCCTTGTTTTGATCGGAAACAGGCTGTTCGATCTTCCCTTTGTCGGAATAGACGATGAGAAAGCTATGTACGATCTGTCCGTGGCGATCGCGGACAGGGTACCGTCCGGCCGTATTTTGTACCTTGCGCCCGCCCTGAAAAAGCCGCTGCATTCGATCAACGCGCAGCGTATGCGGCTGCGTGGCTTTGTTCGGGCGATGGAAGCACTCGGAAAAAGCTACCGTGTTGTCACGGACGTGGAGGAGCTTTCGGATTTTGGCGGCATCGTTTGTGCTACCGATCACTATGCGCTTGGGGCCTTGAAGCATTTGGGATATCCGAAAAATATCCCGATCGCGGGGTTTGACAATATATCTATGCTGAAAAATATTAACGTAAGGGTGCTGAGTGTGGAGTATTCCACGGATAAAATAGCAGAAGAAGCGGTCAACTATATTTTAGGAAGAAGGTATTCCTTACGGGTGGCGCACAGCCTGGTCTACAACACGGATGAAATTTCTGTGCTTTAAGAGAGAAGCAAGGAAAAAGAGGACGGAGATGATATTCTCCGTCCTCTTTTGTATAAAGCGCCGTTTCGGGCATAGCCCCTCGGCTCATTTTTTCTTTTCCACCTTCGGGAGCTTGATCCTTTTGGGAATACGAACGCCGCCGCGCCGTGTGATGCGCAGGACCTCGTGCTTGCGGTTTTCCACCATCAGCGCGCCGTCCTTGATATCGATGCCGAGTACCTTTACGCGCATCTGCTTGCCGTCCTGCAGGAGCTTGACGTGCTCGCCGCGCAGGACGAAATGCTTCGCGTATGCATCCATAAACTTCTGCGGTGTCTTCACGGTAGGGTAGAGCGCGAAGAATCTTGTCAGCACCGTGCGCCCGATGATCATCGGCAGGGTAGCATTCTCTGATTCGAAGATCTTGCGGATCATATCCGTGATGCGCGGCGGAAAGGTCTCGGGCGTGAGCTTTGCCGCAAAGGTAACGATCAGATATTCAAAGGCACTGTAGCTGTCAAGCTTTCCCTCGAGGCTCACGCCGCCGATGCGCCGTCCCTCGCAATAAATATCACTCACCCAGCCGATCCCGAGCCGAGACTCCGTATGCTCCGAAAGCGCGGTCACGAAGGCCACCGCCGTCATCGGCCCGAAAAACGAAGCCTGTGCGGCAAAGAGGGAGGGCCTTAAAATGCAGGACATAAACACGCCCTCCTCGCTCTGTCCCTCCTTGAGCCTCGTGCCGGTGATCGGCGCGGTGCTCTGCCTGTCGGCAAACACGACGTAGCGGTCGGGATACCCCGCCTCTGCGTATTCCTTGGCAAGAGCCGCCGTAGACGGAAGGCATTCGTGCGCTTCCATTTTGACGACGCCGCCGTCTGCCATTCGGAAGGAAAACACATTTTTATCCATCTCGACACCTCTCTTCAAACAAGGCGTTAGCCTCTCATCTTGCGCCCTAGGCGCTCATCACGTTCGCTTTGCGAACGCATAACTTGCCCTTTGGGGCATCATAACTGCTCGCTACGCAAGCCTTAATACGCCTTGCCCCAATAAACGAGCTTCTTGGCCTCTCTTCCGCAGCAAACGCACTTGTCGCCGCACGCCTCTTCACCAAAGGGAATGCAACGGGAGGAAACGTCTGCCGCCTCCTTGAGCTTCAGCTCGCACTCCAGATCGCCGCACCACATAGCGCGGATGTAGCCGTTCTTTTCGTTCGCGATGGTAACCAGCTCCTCGAGCGTGCTCGCGGTGTAGGTGCGATTCTTGCGGTTCTCAAGCGCCTTATTGTAGAGCGCCTCTGCGAGGTCGGAGAGATTCTTGTTCGCCTCCGCTACGAGGTCTGCGATCGCAACGAAGCTCTTCTGTCTGTTATCGCGGCGCACGATCACGCACTTCTCTTCGGCAAGGTCGCGCGGGCCGATCTCGATGCGGAGCGGAACGCCCTTCATCTCGTATTCGCTGAATTTCCATCCGGGGGATTGATCCGAGTCGTCGAGCTTCACGCGGATGCCCGCCGCCTTCAGGGTATCGTAGATCCTCTGCGCGCCCTCCAGCACGCCCTCCTTGTGCTGCTGCACGGGGATAACGACGGCCTGGATGGGAGCCACGTCGGGGGGCAGAACGAGTCCGCTGTCATCGCCGTGGGTCATAATGATACCGCCGATCATACGGGTAGAAACGCCCCAAGAGGTCTGATAGCAGGGCTTCAGCTGGTTGTCGCTGTCAAGGAACTGGATGCCGAAGGCCTTTGCAAAATCGCATCCGAAGTTGTGGGAGGTACCGCCCTGCAGCGCCTTACCGTCGTGCATCAGTGCCTCTACGGTGTAGGTCGCCTTCGCGCCGGCGAACTTCTCCTTGTCGGTCTTCTGTCCCTTCAGGACGGGAATGCAGAGCGACTTCTCGAAGAAATCGGCATACACGTTCAGCATCTGCACGGTTCTTGCCTCGGCCTCCTCGGCGGTTCTGTGCATCGTGTGTCCCTCCTGCCAGAGGAACTCGCGCGAGCGGAGGAAGGGGCGCGTGGTCTTCTCCCAACGAACGACGGAGCACCACTGGTTGTATACCTTCGGCAGATCGCGGTAGGATTTGATGATGTTTGCGTAATGCTCGCAGAAGAGCGTCTCCGAGGTGGGGCGAACGCAAAGCCTCTCCGCGAGTCTCTCGCTGCCGCCCATCGTGACCCAAGCGACCTCGGGGGCGAAGCCCTCCACGTGCTCCTTCTCCTTCGTCAGAAGCGACTCGGGGATGAACATGGGCATATATACGTTCTCGACCCCGGTCTCCTTGAAGCGGGTATCAAGAATTCTCTGGATGTTCTCCCAGATAGCGTAACCGTAAGGGCGGATGATCATACAGCCCTTCACGCTGGAGTAGTCGATGAGGTCGGCCTTCTTAACGATATCGGTATACCATTTCGCGAAGTCCTCATCCATTGCGGTGATCTGCTCAACGAGCTTTTTTTCTGCCATAAGAGTCTGTTTCCTTTCGTCTTTTGCGCGTGCGCGCACTCTTAAATAATTTACTATCATATAATTATACTATAGGAAGAAAACTTTGTCAAGACGATGGGTAAAAATATTATCGGGCCGCCCCCGCTTCGGCATCAAGGTCATCGGGAAATGACAAAATCGGCACCAAAACGCCCTTGTTTTCCTCCGCCTTTGTGCAATATGTAAAAAATGCGGTACGGAAGAAAGAATTTTGCAAAAAGGCTTGCAATAAAATGCAAAAAATGTTATAATAAACTCATATTTTTCAAAAATAACGAGAAAAATGAATTTTTCAAATTCGTTTGATGCAAAAAGGAAAGAAAATGAAGTACAGAGAAATGAGTCGGGAGCAGCTGCAGAAGGAAAAGCAGCTCCTCGAGAATAAGTATGAAGAATATTGCGCAATGGGTCTGAAGCTGGACCTTTCGCGCGGTAAGCCGAACGGTGAGCAGCTGGACGTCAGCGAGGGCTTTTACACGCTCTCGATGCAGAAGCCTCTCTGTATGAGCGGCAATATGGATTGCCGTAACTACGGTGTGCTCGAGGGTCTTCCCGAGATGCGTGCCTTTTTTGCGGATCTGCTCGGCGTACCGAAGGAGAATATCCTTATCGGCGGTAACTCCTCCTTGCAGCTTATGTTCGATTCGCTGATGCGCGCGCTCGTGTTTGGCTTCTTTAATTCTCCCAAGCCCTGGCTTCAGGAGGAGAAGAGAAAGTGGATCTGCGTCGTCCCGGGCTATGACCGTCATTTCCGTATCACCGAGCAGCTCGGCTTTGAGCTGATCTCCGTGGATATGAAGGAGGACGGGCCGGATATGGACGCCGTGGAGGCGCTCGTGAAGGACCCTGCGGTCAAGGGCATCTGGTGCGTTCCGAAATACTCGAACCCCACGGGCAATACCTATACCGAAGAGATCGTGCGCCGCCTTGCGAAAATGGAGTGCGCCGCCCCCGATTTCCGTATTATGTGGGACAATGCGTACGCCGTTCACGATCTGAACGAGAAGGGCGACATCCTGCCCGATATCTTTGCGATCGCGAAGGAATACGGCAATGAGGACCGTATCCTCTATTTCTCCTCCACCTCGAAGATCACGCTTCCCGGTGCGGGCGTGGCTATGATGGCCGCCTCGGAGGCGAACCGCAAGCAGATCCTGCCCATCCTCGGCTCGCAGACCATCGGCTACGATAAGATCAACCAGCTGCGCCATATTCATTTCTTTGAGAATAGTGAGCGCGTGCATGCGCATATGA
The DNA here is from genome assembly GCA_017938425.1 of Clostridia bacterium. Taxonomy (GTDB): domain Bacteria; phylum Bacillota; class Clostridia; order Oscillospirales; family CAG-272; genus UBA1740. The sequence continues at coordinate 28,756 of JAGBBQ010000022.1, forward strand.
TGCGTCTCGGCCGTATGATCGGCCATAAGTTTGCCAAGACCCTTGGTACGCTCGAGTCCCTCGCACCGATGGATATCGCGGAGTGGACGAAGCCGAACGGCGGTTATTTCATCACCCTGAAGCTGAAGACCGGTTCGGCAAAGCGTGTCTACGATCTGATGGCAAGAGCCGGCGTCGTTCTCACCCCCGCGGGTGCGACCCACCCCCACGGAATCGATCCCACGGACAGCGTTTTGCGCTTGGCGCCCACCTATCCCTCGCACGAGGAGCTGCAGCTCGGCTGCGAGGTGCTCTCCGTCTGCGTCCGCCTCGCCGCGATCGAGACCCTTTTGAAATAAATGAAACCTTATGAAATAAACGAAAAAAGGCCTTCGCTTTTTGCGAAGGCCTTTTTTCGTTACGGTGTAAGATAACCGATCGGCGTTTTTTGATAATTTTCAAAGCTTTTGTCAAGTCGTTTTTTGTCTGTATACTCGCGGGGGGTCATACCCGTCAGCTGCTTGAACGCACGGTGGAAGCTGCGCTCGCATGTAAATCCCACCTCCAGCGCAATATCCAGCGCTCTCCGATCGCTTTCGGTAAGGTATCGCTTGGCAAGCTCGATGCGCAGAGAGTTGACGAGGGAATTGAAATTGAAGCCGGGAATGGCGGCGAGGCAATGCGAAATATGGCCCTTTGCATAGCCGAGCGCATGGCTCAGCGTATCAAGCGTGATCGGCTCTCGGTAGTGCTTGGAAATATAGAGCAGGATCTCGCAGAGCACGAGATCCTTTTTGGATCTCTCGATTTTCGGTACGGCGCTGAAATATTCGGCGAGCAGGGCATGCACGCATGCGCAAATAATACGATAGCGATTTTCCTTGCTGCTGTAAGCACTGTGCGGCTGTTGTAGATGCACGTCTACGTAAGCGCGAAGCGCTGGGGGCGGAGTAAAGCGCGCGCTTTCTCTTCCTGTATAAAGATCATCCTCCTCGATGAGACCGAGCGCATAATCGTTGGAGAAAACAAAGATGTAGATTTTAGAATATTCGGGCGTGCGGAAGCTGTGCACGCGAAAGGGCGTGATGCAGAAAACGTCGCCTGCCCGTCCGATCTCCTCCCGCCCGTCTACGGTAAGTGCCAGCTCTCCCTCAAGCACGAATACAAACTCGGAGGACTGATGGATGTGCGCGCCATAATTGTGGTTTACGTGTATGCCTCTTTTGATATCGCGCGAGGTGCCGAAATTCGTATGCTGTATGATCATAGCCGCTCCTTTTTTTGAAGAAAGTAAGAATTTGTCTGTAATTATAACACTTTTGTCTTATCTTGTCAAGCGCGATACGATAAAATAAAGGTGTAAATATAATAAAAGGAGGCTTTCGTATGAAGCATAGGAGAATCATCAGCATCACTTTCGTGTTTATCTTCCTTTGCTGTATTCTTACGGCATTTGGGATCTTTGCGGGGGCGCAAACAACAGTGGAAAGAAAGGGCAGTATGATTGAAATTGAAGAGAATTTTTCTGCATATCGCTTAGGGGATGTGCAGCGCTTGGCAAGCGACGGATACATAGGCATTCCCGTCCAGCTTTCGGTATACTATGACGGGGAAGAGGGTGTGACCTCGGGCATCGGCGGCACGCCGCTGATCCTCTATGTGGTCAATACCGCCACCGAGCGCATTGGAACGAAAACGGATACACAGATCATCCGCTCGATGCTGGATCGCGGCTATCTTGTCTGTGTGATCGACTATCTGGAGAGCGCAAAGGCGACCACGCCCGCCCTGGACTGGTCGTTGCAGTCGCTCAGAGCCAATATCAATGCGGGAAAATATTTTTCGGGTATGGGGATTCCTACGGCGGATTATAAGGAAACCTTCGTTGTTCCCGCGGGCTACGATGTTTCGCTCTCGCACTCCTACTGGGAGATCGATAAGCATTCCGCGGCAGGTACGCTTGAATATATCACGAAGGTCTGGAATACGGACGTTCGCTCCATCTTTGCGGACCGGCTGATCTATTGGCGGGATGCCGAGGGCAATCGAAAGTCGGTGCAGACTGCTTATGACGGAACGGCACCGGTATGGTTGAATGCGAGCGGCGCGGCGGACGAAAACGGAAGTTATATAAAAATCAAGCACACCCTTGCAAACAGCGTGGAGGACTGTGCAAAGCCCGACGGATCTCCCATTGATATGAATCTTTATATGCATATCATTTATCCCACGGCGCCGAAAAACGAGGTGCCCGTAATGTGCTTCGCCGCCTCGAGCGAGCATCTTGCGGATGCCGCAGGCACGGCGGGTCGCCCGCAGCTGAACGGCTTTGTTTTCTCTGGCTACGCGGGCGTTCTGGTGGACTACGGCTACGTTCCTATGGCGCGTGCGGATCACTATAAGGAGTTTTCGGGCACGGCGGGTGTAACGGGTGATAACGTAACCTATTCTATCGCCTTCTATAACGGTGTAAAGATCAATACGGCCGCGATGCGTTATCTTCGCTATCTCGGCGCCTCGGATGAGACGTTTGCCTTTGATAGCGAAGCCATCGGTATATACGGAAACTCCAAGGGCGGCTGGATGATGATGCTGGGTGCAGAGCATCCCGAGCTTCTCTCCGAGCAGCGCTTTTTCGTAGGGCATCACGGAGAAAGCCGCTATGAGGCGGGTGAGACCGCCGATTCCGCCTCCGGCCGCATCAAGGGTGGCGAGGCGCAGCCCTGGCTCACCTATAACGGTGAGGCATTGGATAGCGGTGCGGATTTCATCTACGCCTCCTGCGGCGGCGGTGAGCAGCATATTATGGACGGGCACGCTCCCACCTTCGTTTCCTGTAATATCGGGGACGGTACCTTCTACGCAACCTCCAATAATTTCGTGAATTATTGCAGAAATCACGACGTGCCCTGCCTCTGGTTTGAGGTCGATAAGGGGCATACCTTCACCTACGGTGAGGATATGAATTTCGGTGTGGATACCTACGGTGCGTTCTTTACCTTCGCCAATTACTATCTGCGCGGTGATGCCGTTTCCGTGGTATACACCTCCTTCACGAAAAAGAATACCGACGTGGATCCGATCGCGGATATCGTGATCAAGTTCTCGGGCGCCGTCTCTGCCGAGGCGGTGGAGACGATCGCGGTCACCGCCGTGGGCGGCGAAGCCGTTTCGGGCACGTGGTCCTCGCAGTTCGGAAATACCGAATGGACCTTCAGGCCCTCCGCGCCTCTTGCGTTTCCTTCCGAATATACCTTGCGCGTGCCCGAAACGCTTGCAGGCGATAACGGCGTTGCAATGGGCACGGCATATACGCAGAGCTTCACGACCGAAGAAAGTGAGCAGACCGCGGCTTCGTTTGCAGAGGGAACGCGCGGCGGCTATTACTTCTTCACGGTTGGCAGCGATATGAAGGCGGCGAAAAAGGTGTTCCTTCGCTTTGCCGTATCTTGCGACGGCACAAACCTTGCGGGCGTATATCCCGTCAGCGGCTTCTCGGCGGCGTCGCCCGATGCTTCTTCGGTGGCAGCTTCCTCTATCGGTAGCATTCCGATCTTCGGTAGCGGCGTTTATTCTTGCGACGTAGCGGCATACGTAAAAACACTTTCGGTTGGTGATACTGCGGCTTTCCTTGTTAAAATGGAAAGAAATGTTGGCAATTCGTCGGTGTTTTCGGCACCGATGGACACCGCGGTCCAAGGAAGTCTTAGCAAAGCGAGTGGCGCGATCGCATCTGACATTTCGGGGATTGAGGGCGCGGGTGCTCTGAAGCTCTCGGCCTTCCAAACGAACGTGATCACGGGCTCGAAGGAAAGCATCACTTATTATAATAACACATCCTCCGTTCTTGCGATCAGCAATCTGATTAAGAACGGTGCGCTCGCAAACGCGGATCTCGGACGTCGCTTCACGGTTTCCTTCCGCGTGTACGATACCGTTTCAAGAAAGATCTCTGTGTCGCTGAATGGCGCCACCTCCTCTGTGCAGGGGGTAGCGGATTACAATGTTTCACGTTATAATTTCATGACTTCCGCAGGCGAGTGGACCGATATAACCTTTACCTATACCGTGCACGAGCCTCTGCTTGGTGCCGCAGGGCTTATCTCGAAGAAACTGACGGTCTCTGCGGATACGCTGGGTGATATAGGAGCATCCTATCCCTTCTATATTGATTCCGTTTTGGTGACGGAATCTGCGAGTGCGGTGTCGCTCGGTGCGGCGTCGGTGGCGTACGACCCGTTCTATGTGGATACCACGCAAACGCCGTACGGTCAGATCGACGAGGCATATGCGGATATCGATGCATATCCCATTGCCGTTTTTGTGAAGAACGGTTCGGCATGGGAGTTTAAGAGCGCGAGCGCGACCTTGCCCACAAGCTACGGCTACGGCGCGGATGCCGTGATCCTTTTGCGCAAGGATGTAAAAATGAGCGCGGCGGTGCACGATCTTGATACTATGGGCGCAGGACGAACGCTTACGATCGATCTCGGCGGTCATACGCTGGATATGACGGGCGCGGGGCAGTATAATTCCTTCGCCTTCGATTCCGTTGTGGATGGGG